>NZ_WYCT01000175.1 GCF_011008945.1 Streptomyces harenosi | reverse complement strand
CCACCGATCACACCGATCACACCCCGCCCCCCTCCACGTCCCTCACAGCGGTAGGCTTCGCCTCCGGGGGACCGCCATACGGACAGCGACCGCCCTCGGCCGTGCCTGGGCCGACACCGCGCCTGTCCGATCCGTACGGAGGGGCTGACAATCACGTGAACCTGCGCGACACACTGCGCAGCCTGCTGGTCCGGCTGTACGCACGCCGGGTGGAAGGCCACCTGGACCACGCACAGGTGCCCAAGCACATCGGCGTCATCATGGACGGCAACCGCCGCTGGGCGAAGGCCGCCGGCTCCACCACGGCCCAGGGCCACCGGGCCGGCGCGCACAAGATCGAGGAGTTCCTCGGCTGGTGTGCCGAGACGGACGTCGAGGTCGTCACGCTCTGGCTGCTGTCGACGGACAACTTCGACCGGCCGCAGGAGGAGCTGGTCCCGCTGCTCGGGATCATCGAGGACGTGGTCCGCTCGCTGGCCGCCGACGGCCGCTGGCGCGTGCACCACGTCGGCGCGCTCGACCTGCTGCCGGCGCAGATGCAGAACACCCTCAAGGAGGCCGAGGAGGCCACCGCGCACGTCGACGGGATACTCGTCAACGTCGCCATCGGCTACGGCGGCCGCCAGGAGATCGCCGACGCGGTCCGCTCCATGCTGCTGGACGCCGCCGCCAGGGGCACCTCGGCCGAGGAGCTCGCCGAGGCCGTCGACATCGACATGATCGGCCGGCACCTCTACACCAGCGACCAGCCCGACCCGGACCTCGTCATCCGCACCAGCGGCGAGCAGCGGCTGTCCGGTTTCATGCTGTGGCAGACCGCGCACTCCGAGTACTACTTCTGCGACGTCTTCTGGCCGGCCTTCCGCAAGGTCGACTTCCTGCGCGCCCTGCGCGACTACGCGGCCCGCCACCGCCGCTTCGGAGGCTGACGCGCCCGCCCTCCGGGGGAGCGGACGAAGGCCGGGGCCCGGCGTACTGGCCCCACTTCACGAGGAGTTCACCGGCGCGCCGTCATATGCCATGGCATGGCCGCGCCGGTTGCCGGGCATAACCCAGGCAGGTCGACACCCGAACCACGGGTGTCGGATCTCAGCGGGAGGCCCGGGGCCGCCCGCCCGGGAGGCCCGTTGCACCAGCCCGACCGTGTGGTCACTGCACGGACGCAGAGCGCCAGGGCCGGTTCTCGGCCCGTGCATCGCGGCCGTCGACCGGTCCAGCTCACTCTCGTCGCTCCCCGACCTCATCCGAGGGGGTACGTCCTTCCGTGGTGACCAGCGCAAAGCGCCACAAGCCAGACCGGCGCACCTACGTCCTCGACACCAGCGTCCTGCTGGCCGACCCCAACGCCCTGAGCCGCTTCGACGAGCACGAGGTGGTGCTCCCCGTCGTCGTGGTGACGGAGCTGGAGGCCAAGCGGCACCATCCCGAACTCGGCTACTTCGCCCGGCAGGCCCTGCGCCTGCTCGACGACTACCGGGTCCGGTACGGCCGCCTCGACACGCCCCTGCCGATCGGGGACCTCGGCGGAACCCTCCGCGTCGAGCTCAACCACTCGGACCCCAGCGTGCTGCCCAGCGGCTACCGCCTGGGGGACAACGACTCCCGCATCCTGGCGGTCGCCCGCAACCTGCAGGCCGAGGGGTTCGACGTCACCGTCGTGTCGAAGGACCTCCCGCTCAGGATCAAGGCGTCCTCCGTCGGGCTGCTCGCCGAGGAGTACCGCGCCGAACTGGCCATCACGGATGCCTCCGGCTGGACCGGCATGGCCGAACTCACCCTCTCCGGGGAGCAGGTGGACATCCTTTTCGAGGAGGGACACCTGCACGTCCCCGAGGCCGCGGACCTGCCCGTGCACACCGGACTGACCATCCACTCCGAGCGGGGCCGGGCGCTCGGCCGGATCACGCCCGACGGCATGGTCCGCCTGGTGCGCGGCGACCGCGAGGCGTTCGGCGTCAAGGGCCGCAGCGCCGAGCAGCGCATCGCCCTCGACCTGCTGCTGGACCCGGAGGTCGGGATCGTCTCGATGGGCGGCCGGGCCGGCACCGGAAAGTCGGCGCTGGCGCTGTGCGCGGGCCTGGAGGCGGTGCTGGAGCGCCGTCAGCACGAGAAGATCATGGTCTTCCGGCCGCTGTACGCGGTCGGCGGGCAGGAGCTCGGCTATCTCCCCGGCACCGAGGCGGAGAAGATGAGCCCCTGGGCGCAGGCCGTCTTCGACACGCTGTCGGCGGTCACCAGCCGGGAGGTCATCGAGGAGGTCACCGCGCGCGGGATGCTGGAGGTCCTCCCGCTCACGCACATCCGGGGCCGCTCCCTGCACGACGCGTTCGTCATCGTCGACGAGGCCCAGTCGCTGGAGCGGAACGTCCTGCTCACCGTGTTGTCCCGGATCGGCGCCAACTCACGGGTGGTGCTGACCCACGACGTGGCCCAGCGGGACAACCTCCGGGTCGGCCGGTACGACGGAGTCGTCGCCGTCGTCGAGAGACTGAAGGGGCATCCGCTCTTCGCCCACGTCACCCTCACCCGGTCCGAAAGATCCCAGATCGCCGCCCTCGTGACCGAAATGCTGGAAGAGGGGCAGATCTGAGCGGCATTCCTCGGTAAGGGCCCGTAACGCGGTAGTTGGCGCCGTCCGGAAAGGCGTAGAGCTTAGCCGGGCGGCGCCTTCGCGCGTACGGCTTTCCGTGAATCCCCTGGGAGAAACGGGATGTGAGCTTTCCCACGCAACGCAGAATTGCCTCACGGCGTCCGGTTACGGCAGAGTCTCGTTCCTGTCAGGCCCCGCATACGACACAGCTGTGCCCCCAGCGGTACGGCGCCCCATACGCAGCATCAACTCCATAGCGATGTCGTATGCCGCCCGAGCACCACGCGGCGCTCCCCTCACGGGAGTTGCTCACCGGGCCCGCGCCTCCCGTGACCCCGTAGTTGGGGAGGCCAGTGCCAGGGGCACGATTGCGTCCGCCAGGGTCACCGAGGCGGGCGATGCTGGAAGGAAACCGTGTGAGCCGGATCTCGGTCCGGGGATTCGCAGTGGCCTCGGCCACGGCGGTCACCGCTGTCGGAAGCGTCGTCGGCGTTGCCTCGGGCAGCACCGCGCAGAACAACGACGCGGAAGCGACGACGGCCGCGGGCACGACGCTGCTCGCGGACATCCCCGCGGGACAGCAGGCCCAGGTGCAGACCGCGTCCCTGACGCAGCAGGCCGACGCGCAGGCCATCGCGGCGGACGCGAGCGCCAAGAAGGAAGCCGAGGAGGCGGCCCGCAAGGCGGCCGCCCAGACCGCCATCGCGAAGAAGGAGGCCGCCGAGAAGGAGAAGGCGGCCAAGGAGGCGGCGGAGCGGGAGCGGGAGAAGCAGGAAGCCGCCAGCCGCGACGCCAGCCGCGACGCCTCCAGCTTCGCCGTCCAGAGCTCGTACACCATCGCGCAGATCCAGGCGATGGCGCGCCAGATGGTGCCGGGCGGCCAGTTCCAGTGCTTCAGCAACATCGTGAACCACGAGTCGAGCTGGAACTACAAGGCGGTCAACCCCTCCTCCGGCGCCTACGGTCTCTTCCAGGCCCTGCCGGCGGGCAAGTACGCCTCCGCGGGCGCCGACTGGCAGACCAACCCGGCCACCCAGATCAAGTGGGGCCTCAACTACATGAACGAGCGGTACGGCAGCCCCTGCGACGCCTGGTCGTTCTGGCAGGCCAACCACTGGTACTGAGCCGCCCCCGGCACCGTACGCGGTACCCCGCTCAACCTCGCGCAGCCCCTCGTCGTCCTACGGCGGGGGGCTTTCGCCCTGTACGGTCGGACCCGGACGACTCCAGGGGGGAGTGGTGCGGAGAGACGGGGGAAGAGGACGGATCATGTCGCGAGTGCCAGGGTGGCTGGGCCGGCTCGGTGCCGGGCTGACGGAGATGAGCCGGCGGATCGATCAACGCCGGGCCGAGGCGGAGGCGGAGGACGCCGGACCCGGCTCGTCCGCCCACTCCGCCGCGCCCTCCGCCGACCACGTCCCGCCGCCCCCGGACTACGCGCCGGCGGTCCGCCCCCGCCCCGACCCCGCGCAGGCCGTGCCGTGGGGGGTGCGCGTCGCGGCGGAGGCCGGCTGGCGCCTGCTGGTGCTGGCCGGCACGGTCTGGGTGCTGATGCGGGTGATCAGCGCCGTCCAGCTGGTCGTGCTGGCCTTCGTGGCCGCGCTGCTGATGACGGCGGTGCTCCAGCCGACGGTGGCGCGGCTGCGGCGGCACGGCGTGCCGCGGGGACTGGCCACGGCCCTGACGGCGATCCTGGGCTTCGTCGTGATGGGGCTGATCGGCTGGTTCGTGACCTGGCAGGTCATGGAGAACATCGACACCCTCTCCGACCAGGTCCAGGACGGCATCGACGAGTTGCGCCGCTGGCTGCTCAACAGCCCGTTCCATGTGACGGACAAGCAGATCAACGAGATCGCCAAGAACCTGCGCGAGGCGGTCGGCGCCAACACCGAGCAGATCACCTCGGTGGGCCTGGAGGGCGTCACGGTCGTCGTCGAGGCGCTGACCGGGCTCCTGCTGGCCGTCTTCTCGACCCTGTTCCTGCTCTACGACGGCAAGCGCATCTGGGAGTGGACGCTGAAGCTGGTGCCAGCGGCGGCCCGTCCGGGCGTGGCCGGCGCCGGCCCGCGCGCCTGGCGCACGCTCACGGCGTACGTCCGCGGCACGGTGATAGTGGCCCTGATCGACGCCATCTTCATCGGCCTCGGCATCTACTTCCTCGACGTGCCGATGGCCGTGCCGCTGGCCGTGTTCATCTTCCTGTTTGCGTTCGTGCCGCTGGTCGGCGCGGTGGTCTCCGGCGCGCTCGCGGTCGTCGTCGCGCTGGTCACCCAGGGCGTCTTCACGGCCGTCATGACCCTCGTCGTCGTCCTGGCGGTGCAGCAGATCGAGGGGCACATCCTCCAGCCGTTCATCCTGGGGCGCGCGGTGCGGGTCCATCCGCTGGCGGTCGTGCTCTCCGTCGCCGCCGGCGGCATGGTGGCCGGCATCGGCGGCGCGGTGGTCGCCGTACCGCTGGTCGCGGTGACGAACACCGTCGCCGGCTATCTGCGGGCCTACTCCCGGGAGGCCGCCCTGCGCCAGGCCCCCAAGCCGCACGGCGCCACGTCGACGGACGCGGCCCCGGCGGCGGACGCCCCGCCCGCCCCGCCGGAGGAACCGCGCCCGCCGCAGACGCCACCGCAGACACCGCCGCAGACACCGCCGCAGTGAGCGGCGGCGCGGACGGCACCAGGGCACAGGCAGAAGGCCCCGCTCACCAAAAGGTGAGCGGGGCCTTTCGCGTACCGTCCGGCGGGGGCGGTTACTGCGCCAGGACCGCCTCGGCGTCCAGCGTGGCGCCCACGGCCTGGATCACGGCGGCGATCTTGAAGGCTTCCTGCACCGTCTCGCGGCTCAGGCCCGCCTTGCGCAGGACCTGCTCGTGCGAGTCGAGGCACATGCCGCAGCCGTTGATCGCGGAGACCGCGAAGGACCACAGCTCGAAGTCGACCTTGTCGACGCCGGGGTTGCCGATGACGTTCATCCGCAGACCGGCGCGCAGGGTGCCGTACTCGTGGTCCGACAGCAGGTGCCGGGTGCGGTAGAAGACGTTGTTCATCGCCATGATGGCGGCGGCCGACTTGGCGGCCGTGTACGCCTCCGGCGTGAGGTTCGCCTTCGCCTCCGGCTCCAGCTCGCGCAGCACGATGGGGGAGCGCGAGGCGATGGCGGTCGCCAGCACGGTGCCCCAGAGCTGCTGGGCGGGCAGTTCGGAGTTGCCGATGACCGAGCCCAGGTTGAGCTTCAGGTCCTTGGCGTAGTCCGGTATGGCGGACTTCAGGGCGTCGAGCGACATGTCAGATCACTCCCCGGCCAGCAGCGCGACCGGGTCGAGCGTCTCGTCGCCCTTGCTCCAGTTGCAGGGGCACAGCTCGTCGGTCTGCAGGGCGTCCAGGACCCGCAGGACCTCCTTCGGGTTCCGCCCGACGGAGCCCGCGGTCACCATGGTGAACTGGATCTCGTTGTTCTGGTCGACGATGAAGACCGCGCGCTTGGCGAAGCCCTCCTCGTCCTCGATGCCCAGCGCCCGCATGAGCTCGTGCTTGGAGTCGGCCATCATCGGGAAGGGCAGGTCACGCAGGTCGTCGTGGTCCTTGCGCCAGGCGTGGTGGACGAACTCGGAGTCACCGGAGAAGCCGAGGATCTGGGCGTCGCGGTCGGCGAACTCGTCGTTCAGCTTGCCGAAGGCCGCGATCTCGGTCGGGCACACGAAGGTGAAGTCCTTGGGCCAGGCGAAGATGATCTTCCACTTGCCCTCGTAGGTCTTGTGGTTGATCTTCTCGAACTCCTTGCCCTTCTCCAGCGAGACGCAGGCGGTCAGTTCGAACTCGGGGAACTTGTCACCGACAGTGAGCACACGCTCTCCTTGCAGCGAAGAAACACCCGCTTTGCGAGTGTTTCCCATGGGTTGGACGTTGCCGATGTTGGCACAGGCGTCATTGATTAGGGAAATAGCTACACTCGGTCGGGTTGATCGGAGGTCGCTATTAATGACCGTGAACGGGCGTGAACGGGGTGGAGGTACG
Source organism: Streptomyces harenosi (assembly GCF_011008945.1). GTDB lineage: Bacteria > Actinomycetota > Actinomycetes > Streptomycetales > Streptomycetaceae > Streptomyces > Streptomyces harenosi. Next base: position 8,583 of record NZ_WYCT01000175.1, on the reverse strand, counting down.
GCCGTGGGGATGACCCCGGGCAGGAAGCGCCAGCCCAGCCTGGCCCAGCTCCGCGCTTTCGCGGCCGTCGCCGAGCATCTGCACTTCCGCGACGCCGCCGCCGCGATCGGCATGAGCCAGCCCGCCCTGTCGGGCGCCGTGTCCGCCCTGGAGGAGACACTCGGGGTCACCCTCCTGGAGCGTACGACGCGCAAGGTGCTGCTCTCGACCGCGGGCGAGCGGCTCGCCGTACGGACCAAGGCGGTGCTGGCGGAGGTCGGGGCGCTGCTGGAGGAGGCGGAGGCGGTGCGGGCGCCGTTCACCGGCGTGCTGCGGCTCGGCGTCATCCCGACCGTCGCGCCGTACCTGCTGCCCACCGTGTTGCGCCTGGTGCACGAGCGCTACCCGGACCTCGACCTCCAGGTCCACGAGGAGCAGACCGCCAGCCTGCTGGACGGGCTGGCCGGCGGGCGGCTGGACCTGCTGCTCCTGGCCGTGCCGCTCGGCATGCCCGGCGTCACCGAGATCCCCCTGTTCGACGAGGACTTCGTCCTGGTCACGCCGCTGGACCACCCGCTCGGGGGACGGGAGGGCATACCCCGCTCGGCGCTGCGCGAGATGCGGCTGCTCCTCCTCGACGAGGGCCACTGCCTGCGCGACCAGGCGCTCGACATCTGCCGGGAGGCCGGGCGCGAGGACGTCCCGGCGACCACCACGGCCGCCGGGCTGTCCACGCTGGTGCAACTGGTGGCGGGGGGCCTCGGCGTGACCCTGCTGCCGCGCACCGCCGTCCGGGTGGAGACCTCCCGCTCCAGCCAGCTCCTGACCGGGTCCTTCGCCGATCCGGCCCCCACCCGCCGGATCGCCCTGGCCATGCGCACGGGCGCCGCCCGCAGCGCGGAGTACGAGGAGCTGGCGGCGGCCCTGCGCGAGGCGCTGAGCGATCTGCCGGTACGGACCGTCGCGGCCTGAGGCCCCGCCGGACCGTCCGGCGGCTACTCGGTGCGCAGCCCGTCCGGCCGCATCAGCCGCAGCAGCGGCGGCAGGCTGAGCAGGGTCACCACCAGGACGACGGCGGCACCGATCCCGGTCATCGACAGCACGCTCGTCCAGTCGACGCGCACCGGAGTGTCCGTCATCTTCAGCAGCACCGTGCCCAGGGTGAGCCCCACCGCCGAGGCCAGCAGCAGGCCGAGGGCGATCGGGACGGCCGTCTGCCACAGCACCGACAGGCTCAGCGTGCGCCGCCGGGTGCCGAACGCCACCAGCGACGACAGCAGCTTGCGGCGCTCGCGCAACTGCTCGAGCTGGGAGACCAGCAGGCTCGCCCCGATCAGCGCCAGGACGCACACGGCGCCGGCGAACAGACCGGTGCGGATGGAGGTGAACCGGCCGGACTTCTCGGTCGCCGCCCACGTGGTGGTGTTCGTCATCGGGTGGAGGGCCGCGGCGGCGTTGCGCACGTGCTCCCGCGCGTCCCGCGCCGACGGGTCCAGCGCCACGTAGACCTCCTGGAACAGCGCCTGCCCGGCCTCCGCGGGCAGCGCCCCCGGGGTGATCAGGAAACCGCCCCGCTCGGCACCGGTCAGCCAGGTCCGCGCGCGGGCCTGCTTGAGGCCGTGCGGCACCCGCCAGGCGACCGTGGCCCGCTCCGGGCCGCCCTCGTAGGACGGGTCGAGGTAGAGGGTGCGGCCCGGCACGGCGAGCTTCGGCGTTTCGGTGTCGTACTCCACGCCCGGGACCGCGAACACGTCACCGTCCCGGCACGACGGCAGGGTGGCGACCTCCCGCAGGGCGGCGCAGTCGCCGGCCGTCACCCACGTGCTCGACTCCGGCTCCTTGGGCCGGTCCCCGGCCATGCCCTCGGAGTAGGCGTACACCGCGCGCACGCCCTCGGTGCGCCGCAGCTTCTCGGCGGCGCTCTCCAGCGGCACCGTCCGCACCACGTCCACCTGCATCTGCGCGCGCGTCAGATCGTGCTCGGTGTTCCTCGTGTAGTCGTCGTCCACGCCCGCGAAGAGCATCTGCAGCGCGATCGCCCCGGCGACGGCCACCGCGATGCCGTTGACCATGCGGGCCGCCGTCCCGCTGCTCAACTGGAGCCGGCGCACGGCGAGCTGCCAGGAGACGGCGCCGGCGCCGAGCCGGGCGACGACCGCCTCCACCACCCACGGCAGCAGCGCGGTGACACCGACCAGCAGCAGCACCACACCGCCGACGACGAGGTACTGGTTGAAGTCGCCGTTGCCGCGGCCCTTGCCGATCATCGGGTAGAGCATCAGCAGACCGGCCAGCGGCAGCAGCAGCCGCCACCACAGCCGGCGCCGCGCGGGCCTGGCCGTGCGGACCACGCCGAGGGGCTCGATCACCACGCCGCGCAGCGCGAGCAGCGTCACCAGCACGGCCGCCGCCGGGACCGCCACCGCGACCAGCAGGGCCAGCAGCGGCGAGGGGTTGAGGTAGCTCGGGAACACGCTGACGTGGAACACCTCCACGCCGCCGGCCACCTCGCGCCCGATCAGGAAGAAGACCGCGCCGAAGACCAGGCCCAGCACCGCACCCGCCAGCGCCTCGCCGGCGGCGATCCGCCGGGTCATCCGGCCGTCCGCGCCCACCAGCCGCAGCGCCGCCAGCCGCCGGTCGCGCCGCTCGCCGCCGAACCGCACCGCGGCGGCGATGAAGACCGCGACCGGCATCAGCAGCACGACGAAGACGACCAGCACGAGCAGGAGCAGGACCGGGTCCAGCGGCTCCGCGGGCGAGCCCGAGAAGCCGAACTCGTCGATCCGGGTCGCCCGGGCGTCGTCGATGTACGGGGCGAGGTCCTCGCCGCCCCGGTAGAAGGCGAGCTCCGCCGAGCCGATCAGGCCGCTCTCGCCGATGGTGCCGACGATCCGGTCCGGCAGCCGCTCGCGCAGCAGCTTCCCGGAATCCGACTCCAGCACCTCCTTCAGCGCGGGCGAGACCACCATCTCGCCGACCGCCGGGAACCGGTCCACGCCGGGCGGCAGCGGGGCCCGCGGCCCCTCGGGCTCCAGCGCGCGGCCCCGCACGGTGGTGTCCCCGAACTCCGTGTCGACATGGGCGACCACGACGGTGTCGGCCGCCGCGGGAATCCTGGTGTCGAGGACGAGGTCGTCCGAGCGGGCCATCTCCCGGTCGTGCCGGACGGCGAGCGCGTTGGGGATCGCCGTGGTCAGCAGCAGCAGCGCCACGCCCAGCCCCACGCCCACGGCCGTCAGCACCGCCCGGACCCATCCCTCGCGTCCGCCGGTGAACGCGAACCGGACGCCCTGGGCCAGGTCCCGGGCCCACTGCCGCGCGTTCATATGGCGTGCTCCATGTCCCGGGACCGGCCGTCCCGTACGACGATCTCCCGGTCGGAGTAGGCGGCCACCCGTGCCTCGTGCGTGACCAGGACGACGGCGGCGCTGGTGGCGCGGGCGGCCTCGGTGAGCAGCTCCATCACCCGCTCGCCGTTGAGGGAGTCCAGGGCGCCGGTCGGCTCGTCGGCGAACAGCACGCGCGGGCGGGTGACCAGCGCGCGGGCGACGGCGACCCGCTGCCCCTGCCCGCCGGAGACCTCGCCGGGCCGCTTCTTCGCCAGATCGTCGACCTCCAGGCGTTCCAGCCAGGACAGCGCGGCGCGCTCGGCCTCCTTGCGGGGCGTGCCGTTCAGCCGCAGCGGCAGGGCCACGTTCTCCACGCAGGTCAGCTCCGGCACGAGCTGCCCGAACTGGAAGACGAACCCGAACTCGCTGCGCCGCAGCGCGCTGCGCTGGGCGTCGTTCATGGCGGACAGCTCGCGCCCGTCGTAGGTGATGGTCCCCGAGTCGGGGGTCACGATCCCGGCGAGGCAGTGCAGCAGCGTCGACTTGCCGGACCCCGAGGGGCCCATGACGGCGACGATCTCGCCGGGGTGGATGGAGAAGCCGGCGCCGTCGAGCGCGACGGTGGGGCCGTACGCCTTGTGCAGCCGCTCGGCGCAGAGCAGGGAACCGGGGGGTGTCATCGGGTCACCGCCTCACGGAGCTTGTCGAGCCGCGCCGCGGTCAGCTCCAGCCAGCGCAGGTCGGCCTCCAGGTGGAAGAGGGCGTGGTCGCAGATGAGCTGGTCGGCCAGGTCGCCCTTGCGCTTGCGGTCGGTGAGGATGCGCATGCTGCGCAGGTGCTCCGAGCGCTGGGTGTCGAGGATCTCGGCGGCGTCGCGCCGGGTGAGCAGCGCCAGGACGACCTTGGTGTAGAGGGTGGACTGGAGGTACGGCTCGGGCTTCTCCGGCGTGGCGAGCCACTGCTCGACGTCCGTGATCCCCGCGTCGGTGATCGCGTACCGCTTGCGCTCGGGCCCGCCGCCCGCCTCGATGCCGTCGACCTCGACGAGGCCGTTCTTCAGCAGGCGGGACATGGTTGAGTAGACCTGGCCGTAGTGGAGCGGCCGGTCGTGGCCGAACTTCTCGTCGAAGGCCCGCTTGAGGTCGTAGCCGTGGCGGGGCCCGGACTCCAGGAGTCCGAGGAGGGTGTGACCGATGGACATGCCGCTCACTCTACACACGGTGTATACGTGCGGTGTATACGCCCGGTGTATACGAGGGTGTGACAAGCGTGGTGAGGTCGGTGAACGGGCAGGCCGGGGCCGGTTGTCACGGTTTCGCCACAGCCCCGGACGACCCCCGGAGGGCGGCACCGGGACGGCCGGAAGGGCGGCTCGGGGCGGACGGGGAGGGCGGCGCCGGGGGCGTGGCGGCCGCCCCCGGCGTCCGTCCCTTTCGGCGCTGCCGCCCCGTCAGCTCTCCGGTTCCGCCGGGTGGTCCGCGGCCGCGGGGCCGGCCGGCGGCCGTCCCCGGCGCGGGATCGGGCCGGCGCCGCCGGGCAGGCGGCCGGCCTCCGCCAGCGCCCGGCGCAGCAGGAACTCGATCTGCGCGTTGGCCGAGCGCAGTTCGTCGCCCGCCCAGCGGGCCAGTGCCTCGTACACCAGCGGGTCCAGCCGCAGCAGGACCTGCTTGCGCTGCTGCGGCCGGCGCCGCGGGGCGGGGTCCCCGGACGGAGCGGTCACTGGTAGAGAGTCCCCGTGTTCAGGACGGGCTGCGCGGAGCGGTCCCCGCACAGCACCACCATGAGGTTCGACACCATCGCCGCCTTCCGGTCGTCGTCCAGCTCCACGATGTCCTGCTGCGCGATCCGGGCGAGCGCCGCCTCGACCATCCCGACCGCGCCGTCCACGATCTGCCGCCGCGCCGCGACGACCGCTCCGGCCTGCTGCCGCTGGAGCATCGCGGAGGCGATCTCCGGAGCGTACGCCAGGTGGGTGAAGCGGGACTCGATGATCTGCACGCCGGCCGCCTCCACGCGCGCGTGCAGCTCGACGGCGAGCTTCTCGGTGATCTCCTCGGCGTTGCCGCGCAGCGACAGGCCGTCCTCCTCGTGGGCGTCGTAGGGGTACTCGATGGCGATGTGCCGCACGGCCGCCTCGGTCTGGGTGGAGACGAACTCGATGTAGTCGTCCACCTCGAAGGTGGCCTGCGCGGTGTCCTCCACCCGCCACACCACGACGGCGGCCAGCTCGATCGGGTTGCCGTAGGCGTCGTTGACCTTCAGCACGGCCGTCTCGTGGTTGCGGACCCGGGTGGAGATCTTGGTGCGCGAGGTGAGCGGATTGACCCAGCGCAGCCCGTCCTGGCGGATCGTGCCCCGGTAGCGCCCGAAGAGCTGCACGACCCGCGCCTCGCCCGGCGCGACCATGTTCAGCCCGCACATGGCGACGAGGGCGGCGAGGGCGACCAGGACCCCGGCGACGATCAGCGCGGCCTTGGCGCCGCCCGCCGTGACCGCCGTCGCGGCGGCGACCATGCCGGCCCCGGCCAGCAGCCCGGCCAGGCCCAGCAGCAGGGCCAGCCCCCCGCCGATGCTGTGCGCCGGGAACTCCCGGACGCGTGGGGCCGGCATCTCCGGGACGTCGGCGGCGGCCTGGGCGTGATGCGTGGACATGGGTGTCCCCCCGTTCTCGTGGCCGCGGGGCCCGGTGTCCGGCGCCCCGCCTAGCGTTTACCTAGCCAAGTGATATCACTTTAACCCACTGCGGCAACCCCGCGCCGCGCCCGTGCGTCGGTTCCCTTGGGGTGGGTGCTGATTGTCACGTCCGTAAAAGACCGGATCGGGCGCCCTTTGTCGTATCTGACGGTGTTAGCTTTCTGAGCTGACCTGAGCGTGAAACCTGTGTGACTGCTGAGCGCACGTGAACGAATCGGAGCGGATCGGACCGATGGGACGAGCGGAAGAGAGGCGAGCGCGGCAGCGCGGTGGCCGCCGCGCGGCGCCGAAGCGTCGCCGTTCGTCGGGCGCGGCCGGGAAGAGCGGCATACGCCGGCTGTTCACCTGGAAGAAGATCCTCGGCACGTTCTTCGGCCTGTGCCTGCTCGGCATGGGCGCCTTCATCGTGCTGTACCTGGTGATCGACATCCCGGAGGGGAACGCCGACGCCAAGCTGCAGAGCAACGTCTACAAGTACAGCGACGGCTCGGTCATCACCCGGGACGGCGACCGCAACCGCGAGATCGTCGACCTGGCCAAGGTGCCCAAGGACGTCCAGCACACCTTCGTCGCCGCCGAGAACAAGACCTTCTACAAGGACGCCGGCGTCGACCTCAAGGGCACCGCGCGCGGCCTGCTCAACACCCTCGCGGGCAAGGGCGCGCAGGGCGGCTCCACCATCACCCAGCAGTACGTCAAGAACTACTACCTCACCCAGGACCAGACCATCTCCCGCAAGCTGCAGGAACTGGTCATCTCCCTGAAGCTGGACCGCGAGAAGTCCAAGGACTACATCCTCGCCGGGTACATCAACACCAGCTACTACGGCCGCGGCGCCTACGGCATCCAGGCCGCCGCGCAGGCCTACTACCGCGTCGACGCCGAGGACCTCACCGTCGAGCAGGGCGCCTACCTGGCGGCGCTGCTCCAGGCGCCGAACCAGTACGACTGGGCGATCGCCTCCGACACCGGCAAGAAACTGGTCCGGGAGCGCTGGGACTACGTCCTGGACAACATGGTCGAGCAGGACTGGCTGGACGCCGCCGAGCGCCGGGCGATGAAGTTCCCGGTGCCCGAGGAGCCCAAGCCCGACCCCGGCATGGGCGGCCAGACCGGCTACCTGGTGGACGCGGCCAACGCCGCGCTGGAGCGGCAGCTCGTCGCCCAGGGCAGCGCGGAGGACATGAAGCAGGCCCAGGCCATGGTCGACGCCGGCGGCTGGACCCTCACCCTCAACATCGACAAGAAGAAACAGGCGGCGCTGGAACGCTCCGTCAAGACGCAGCTGACCGGCAAGCTGAACCCCGGGCAGAACCGGGCCGACGCCCGGGTCCAGGCGGGCGCGGTCTCCGTCGACCCGAAGACGGGCGCGGTCGTCGCGATGTACGGCGGCACGGACTACCTGAAGCACTTCACCAACAACGCCACCCGCGACGACTACCAGCCCGCCTCCACCTTCAAGCCGGTCATCCTGGCCGCCGCCGTCGACGAGGACGCCACCACCCAGGACGGCACCCCGATCACCGCGAACACGCTGTACGACGGCACCAGCAAGCGCCCGGTCGTGGACCACGGCCGCAAGGTCGGCTTCGCCCCCGAGAACGAGGACGACGTCGACTACGGCGACGTCACCGTCCAGCAGGCGATGAACCAGTCCGTCAACTCCGTCTTCGCCCAGATGGGCGTCGACGTCGGCATGGACAAGGTGGTGGAGGTCGCCGGCAGGCTCGGCATGGAGACCGAGGGCATGGACGCGGTGCCCGCCCAGACCCTCGGGTCCATGGGCGCCAGCCCGCTGGAGATGGCCGGCGTCTACGCCACCCTGGACAACCACGGCAAGAAGGTCACCCCGGCCCTGGTGAAGTCGGTCGAGCACAACTCCCGCCGGGTCGATTTCCCCGAGCCGGTCGGCGAGCAGGTCATCAGCCGCGAGGCCGCCGATACGGTGACCTCCGTGCTGACCGGCGTGGTCGACGACGGCACCGCCCGCACCTCCGTCCGCGAGAACCCGCTGCGGGGCGGCCAGCAGGTCGCCGGCAAGACCGGCACGTCCGACAACAACAAGTCGGCCTGGTTCACCGGCTACACCCCGGACCTGGTCACCTCCGTCGGCCTGTTCGGCGAGGACCCCAAGACCTACGCCCAGGTCCCGCTCTACGGCGCGGTGGGCGAGGACCGCATCAACGGCGGCGAGTACCCGGCGCAGATCTGGGCCGCGTACACCTTCGGCGTGATGGACGGGGTCAGCCGGTTCGATCTGGAGACCAAGCAGGGCGCGGCGGTCCAGCCGACCCGGACGCCGACGCCGGCGCAGCAGCCCAGCCGGACGCCCACCGAGGAGCCGACGACCGAGGAGCCCACCTCCGCGCCGCCGACCTCCGAGACGCCCTCGCCGACGCCGACGACCCAGTCGCCGAGCCCGACGCCGACGGCCACCGAGTCGCCGAGCCCGACGGCGACGACCCCGTCGCCTACGGTGGAGGAACCGGAGAACCCGTTCTTCCCGGAGGACGACGAAAAGCGGTAGGCGGGACGTCCGCGGACGAGAAGGGGGCGGGGGCGCCCGGCAGCAGCCGGG
>NZ_WYCT01000174.1 GCF_011008945.1 Streptomyces harenosi | reverse complement strand
AGATGGGTATAAGAGACAGACGCGCCCCGCGCCCGTCACCCCCGGCCGAAGGTCTGTTCGCGGTGGACGCGCCAGCGTTCCATCATCGCCGCGACCTCGTCCTGGAGGAACTCGAAGAAGGCGAGCGTCTCCGCCAGCCTGCGGCCCGCCGGGGTGTCCGCGCCGAGGCTGGTGACCCCCTCGCGCAGGGCGTCCTCCCAGCGCTTGAGGATGACCTCCCGGTTGGTCAGGGCCTCGTACCACTGGTCGCCCCGCACCCGGTAGCGCTCCCGGCGCGAGCCGGGCTCCCGCTCCCGGGACACCATGTGCACCTGGGCCAGGTAGCGGACCGCGCCGGAGACGGCGGCCGGTGAGATCTTCAGCCGCTCGCCCAGCTCGGCGGAGGTCAGGGTGCCGGTGTCGGAGGCGAGCAGGGCCGCGAAGACGCGGGCGGGCATGCGCGGCAGGCCGGCCTCCACGAGCTGGGCGGCGAAGTGCTCCACGAACCGCGACACCACCTCCGGGTCCCGCTCGGCACCCCGTGCCGCCGGCTCCGGGCTCCGTCCCGTCGCCTTCGCCTCCGCCATGCCTCGATCATCTCCCCTGCTCAGCCGCCACCCGCCAGTCTAGTCATCGATTCATACGGTTCCTTAACTTCACAAAGTTCTGAAAGAAGCGTACGTTCAAAACCATGACGAAGGCAATCACCGTCTCCGGCCTGCACAAGTCCTTCGGCCGGACGCGCGCGCTCGACGGCCTGGACCTGGAGGTCGGGGCCGGCGAGGTCCACGGCTTCCTGGGCCCCAACGGCGCGGGCAAGTCCACCGCCATCCGCGTCCTGCTCGGCCTGCTGCGCGCCGACTCCGGCGCCGCTCGGGTGCTGGGCCGCGACCCGTGGGCGGACGCCGTCGAGGTGCACCGCCGGATCGCGTACGTGCCCGGGGACGTGACGCTGTGGCGCAACCTCTCCGGGGGCGAGGTCATCGACCTCTACGGCCGGCTGCGCGGCGGCCTCGACCGCGGGCGGCGCGCGGAGCTGATCGAGCGCTTCGAGCTGGACCCGACGAAGAAGGGCCGGACGTACTCCAAGGGCAACCGGCAGAAGGTTGCCCTGGTCGCCGCGTTCGCCTCCGACGTCGACCTGCTGATCCTGGACGAGCCGACGAGCGGCCTGGACCCGCTGATGGAGGAGGTCTTCCAGCGCTGCGTGGCCGAGGAGCGCGACCGCGGCCGGACCGTGCTGCTCTCCTCCCACATCCTCAGCGAGGTCGAGGAGCTGTGCGACCGGGTGAGCATCATCCGCAAGGGGCGCACCGTGGAGAGCGGCTCGCTCGCCGACCTGCGCCACCTGACGCGGACCAGCGTCACCGCCGAGCTGGCGGGCCCGCCGGACGGGCTGGCCCGGCTGCCGGGCGTGCACGACCTCGACGTCCGGGGGCACCGGGTGCGGCTCCAGGTCGACACCGACAAGCTCGACGCGGTGCTCAGGTCGCTGAGCGCGTCGGGGGTGCGGTCGCTGACGTCCACGCCGCCGACGCTGGAGGAGCTGTTCCTGCGCCACTACCAGGACGAGGCGGTGGCCCGGTGACCACGCTCACGGCGGGGTCCGTCCCCGCGCGCCGGCTCGCCGGCACCGGCACCCTGCTGCGGTTCGCGCTGCGCCGCGACCGCCTGATGATCCCGGTGTGGGTCGCGGTGACCGCGCTCCTCGTCCTGTCCATGCCGAACACCCTGGAGAGCCTGTACGGCACCCCGGCCGAACGCGCCGGGCTGAAGCGGCAGATGGCGACCAACGCCTCGCTGCGCGCGATGGTCGGCCCGGTCTTCGGCGACTCCCTGGGCGCCCTGACCGCCTGGCGGGTCGGCGTCTACGCCGGTGCCCTGGCGGCCGTGACGAGCCTGCTGCTCGTCGTCCGGCACACCCGGGACGAGGAGGAGAGCGGACGGCAGGAGCTGGTCGCCTCCGGGATGGTGGGCCGCCGGGCTCCCCTGACGGCGGCCCTGCTGACCGCGGCGGTCGCCAACGCGGTCCTGGCGGTGCTGGTGGCGGCGGGGCTCGCGGGGCGGGGCGCCGCCGGGGCCCTGGCCCTCGGGCTCGGGATCGCGGGCACCGGCATGGTCTTCGCCACGGTGGCGGCGGTCGTCGCCCAGCTCACGGAGAGCGCCCGGCAGGCCCGGGGCCTGACCGCGGCCGTGCTGGGCGCGGCCTTCGTGCTGCGCGCGGCCGGCGACTCGGCCACCGACGACGGTTCCTCGGTGCTGACCTGGATCTCGCCGCTGGGCTGGCTGGAGAACCTGCGGGCGTTCGCCGGTGAGCGCTGGTGGGTGCTGCTGCTGTTCGCCGGCGCGGCACTGGCCCAGGGGGCGGTGGCGTACGCGCTGGCCGGGCGCCGGGACCTCGGCATGAGCTTCCTGCCGGCCCGGCCCGGGCCCGCCGCCGGGCGCCTGGGCACGGCCGGCGCGCTGGCCTGGCGGTTGCAGCGGGGCGCCGTGCTCGGCTGGAGCACCGGTTTCCTGCTCGCCGGGGCCGTCTTCGGCGCGATGACCGAGGGCGCGGCCGATCTGGTCGGCGACAACGAGCGGGCCCGCGAGATCATCGCCCGGATGGGCGGCCAGGCCGGGCTGACCGACGCGTTCGTCTCCGCCATGACCGGCATGCTCGGCCTCGTCGCCGGGCTGTACGTGGTGGCGTCGGTGCTGCGGCTGAACGGCGAGGAGATCTCGGGTCGCGCCGAGCCCGTCCTGGCGGGCGCGGTGGGCCGGCTGCGCTGGGCCGCCGGGCATCTGGTGATCGCCTTCGGCGGCGCCGCGCTCATCCTGCTGCTCGCCGGTGCCGGGTACGCCCTCGGCTACGGCGGGGACGCCGGCCCCCTCCTGGGCGCCTGCCTGGTGCGGCTTCCGGCGGTGTGGGTGGTCGGCTCGGCGGCCGTACTGCTGCACGGGCTGCTGCCGCGGGCGGCGGTGGCGGCGTGGGGCGTGGCCGGGGCGGTGCTGCTGCTCGGCTGGGTCGGCCCGGCGCTGGACCTGCCGCGGGCGGTGCTGGAGCTGTCGCCGTTCGCGCATCTGCCGGAGCTGCCGGGCGGGGAGATGGCGTGGAAGCCGGTGCTGGTGCTGACCGGGCTGGCGGCGGCGCTGTCCGCCGCGGGACTGGTGGCGTTGCGGCGCCGGGACATGACGTCGTGACGCAACCGCGGCCGGTGCGGGGGCGTCCTCCCCGGTCATGACGAGAGACGCGATGACCTGCGGCGGATGCCTGCTGTCGGCGGCCGGGGCCACGGTGGCGACGCTGTGGTGGGGGACCTCCGGCCGCACGCAGCGGCACCTCGGCAACGGCTTCGAGGGCGAGGGCACCGACTACGGCGTCCTGTGGACCGAACTGCCCCTCGTCGCCGTCGCCGGTGCCGTCCTGCCCGCCCTGGCCTGGGGGCTGGTCGCGTACCTGCTGAGCCGGAGGCGGCGCTCAGAGCGACACCGGTAGCCCCGTCAGCCCTCGGATGACGAAGTTCGGCCTGCGTTCCGGTTCCGCCGCGAGCGCGAGGGCCGGGGCCCGCTCCAGCAGGGCGGTCATCAACGCGGCCAGCTCGATGCGGGCGAGCGGGGCGCCGATGCAGTAGTGGATGCCGGCGCTGAAGGAGATGTGCGGGTTGTCCGCGCGGGTCAGGTCGAGCCGCCCGGGGTCGGTGAAGACCGCCGGGTCGTGGTTGGCCGAGCCGAAGAGCAGGGCCAGCTCCGCGCCGCGCGGGATCACCGTGCCGCCGATCTCGATGTCCTCCAGGACCCAGCGTTCGAAGAGCTGGAGCGGGGTGTCGTAGCGCAGCAGCTCCTCCACGGCCGTGGGGACCAGGGAGTGGTCGGCGCGCAGGGCGGCCAGCTGGCCGGGGTGGCGCAGCAGCGCCCACCAGCCGTTGACGGTGGCGTTCACGGTGGCCTCGTGGCCCGCGTTCAGCAGCAGCACGCAGGTGGAGACCATCTCCTGCTCGGTGAGCCGGTCGCCCGCGTCATGGGCCGCGATCAGCCCGGAGATCAGGTCCTCGCCGGGCTTCTCGCGCCGGGCGGCGATCAGCTCGCGCAGATACTCCGAGAACTCCACCGACGCCCGCACGGCCCGGCGTGCCGTCTCCTCGGACGGGTTCAGCTCGTACATCCCGCAGATCTCCGCCGACCACGGCCGCAGCGCCGCCCGGTCGGCCTCGGGAATCCCCAGCATCTCGGCGATCACCGCCACCGGCAGCGGTTCCGCCAGGTCCGTCAGCAGGTCGCCGCCGCCCGCCTCGGCCAGTGCGGACACCAGCTCGCCGGCGAGGCCGCGCACGTACGGCACGAGCCGCTCCACCGTGCGCGGCGTGAACGCCTTCGCCACCAGGCGGCGGATCCGGGTGTGGTCCGGCGGCTCCAGGTCGAGCATCCCGTGGTCGTTGAGGGTGTGGAACGGCTCGTGCTCCGGGGGCGGCGGGGTGCGGCCGAACTCCTCGTGGGTGAAGCGGTGCAGGTAGGTGCGGCCCAGGCGGCGGTCCCGCAGCAGCGCGGAGACGTCCGCGTGGTGCGGGACCAGCCACTGGCCCGTCGGCTCGTAGTGGTGCACGCGTCCCCGGGCCCGCAGCTCGGCGTAGGCGGGGTAGGGGTCGGCGACGAAGGCGGGGTCCCACGGGTCGAAGGCTGCCATGGGCGGACGCTACCGGTCCGGGCCGGCCGGCGTCAGCCGGGCGTCACCAGCCTCGCCTCGTACGCGAAGACCGCCGCCTGCGTCCGGTCCCGCAGCCCCAGCTTGACCAGGATGCGGCTGACGTGGGTCTTGATGGTCGACTCGGCGACCACCAGCCGCTCGGCGATCTCCGCGTTGGACAGGCCCTGGGCGATCAGGACCAGCACCTCCGTCTCGCGCTCGGTCAGCTCGCCGTAGGCCGCCGGGGCGGGACCGGGCCGGCGCGGGGTGTCGGCGAGCCGGGAGAACTCGGTGATCAGGCGTCTGGTGACCGAGGGCGCCAGCAGCGCCTCACCGGAGGCCACCACCCGTACGCCCTCCGCGAGCTGGCGGGCCGAGGCGTCCTTCAGCAGGAAGCCGGAGGCGCCCGCGCGCAGCGCCTGGTAGACGTACTCGTCGAGGTCGAAGGTGGTGAGCACGAGGACCTTCGCGGTGACGTCGGCGGCGACGATCTCCCGGGTGGCCTCGATGCCGTTCAGCTCGGGCATGCGGATGTCCATCAGGACGACGTCCGGGGCCAGTTCGCGGACCTTGTCCACCGCCTCCCGGCCGTTGACCGCCTCGCCGGCGACCTCGATGTCCGGCATCGCGTTCAGCAGGACCGAGAAGCCCTCGCGCACCATCATCTGGTCGTCCGCGATCAGCACGCGGATGGTCACGCGTCACCCCCGCCCGCGGTGGTGACCGGCAGGAACACCACCACCTCGTAGCCCCCGTCGTCCGCCGGGCCCGCCGTCATCTCGCCGTCCAGCATGGAGACCCGCTCCCGCATGCCGGTGATGCCGTGCCCGGCGCCGGGCGAGGGCTTGACGAGGGACGGGGCGGGCACCGGGCCGTTGACGACGCGCAGGCCCAGTCCGCCCAGGACGTAGGAGACCTCGACGCGGGCGCTCGCGCCGGGGGCGTGCCGCAGGGTGTTGCTCAGCGCCTCCTGCACGATCCGGTACGCCGACAGCTCCACCCCGGGCGGCAGCTCGCGGACCGCGCCGGTGACCGCCTTCTCCACGTTCAGGCCCGCGTCCCGCACGTTGGCGAGCAGCGCGTCCAGGTCGGCGAGGGTGGGCTGCGGGGCCTGGGGGGCCTCGTAGTCCTCGGCGCGTACGACGCCCAGGACGCGGCGCAGCTCGGTGAGGGCCGCGACCGCGTTCTCGCGGATGGTGGCGAAGGCCCGCTCCAGCTCCGGCGGCGGGTCCTGGACCCGGTAGGGGGCGGCCTCGGCCTGGATGGCGACCACCGACATGTGGTGGGCGACCACGTCGTGCAGCTCGCGGGCGATGGTGGTGCGCTCCTCCAGCAGGGTGCGCCGGGAGCGCTCGTGGGCGGTGACGGACCGCTGGGCGGTCACCTCGCGGCGGGCGTCGCGGCGGATGTGCCAGACGGTGGCCGTCAGCAGGGCCAGCGCGGAGACGAACAGCATCGGCGCGGTGTTGGAGTCGTAGTACCCCCAGCCGAGGGCGACCCCGACGGTGAAGGCGTAGGCGGCCGTCAGCAACCACATCCAGGCGGCCGTGCGCGGCCGGGTGCGCACGGCCACCACGACCAGCACCACGAGATGGCAGACGAAGCTGCCGGGCAGCCACGGCCAGTCGCCCGACGACGCGCTGCCCAGGCCCGTCACGACCGGGGTGGACGCCATGGACAGCCAGAACGCGCCGACCGGGCGGATCAGCGTCGCCAGCACCGGCACCGCGCACAGCAGCCCGCGCAGCAGGGCCAGGGGGCCCTCGGAGGTGCCGCTGACCACGGACCCGGCCCAGAAGGCCACCAGGGCGGCCAGTCCGACCACCGCGTGCGGGAGGTGCCCGGCGTAGGACCGCAGCCGGCCGGGGAGCCGGCGCGTCACCGGCCCGTCCGCGGCCGTCGGGGGCAGCGGCCGGTAGGCGAAGGCGTCGTGGAACAGCTCCTGGCGCAGGCCCCGCAGGGCCTCGGCGGCGGCCCGGAACTCCGGGCTGCGCGGCTGGTACGCGCCGAACTCGCCGCGCGGCGGTATCGGCTGCTTCTGCGTGGTCGTCTCGGTCACGTCGGCAACCGTAGGCGCGGACGGCGGCCCGGTCGTCACCGGTGAGAGGGGTTCCGCGGAATCCGCCTCAAGTACTACGCGCTGCCACCGGGTCCGCGGGCGGGCCGACGGGACGGCGGGACCGTGTGCGCCGGGCCGCCGGGACCGCCGCACCGCTCGCCGCGAGCGCCCGGCCCGCCGGGCGCGTCCCGCGCCCCCGCCCCGTCCGTCACCACGCCAGTTGCGCGATCTCCTCGGCGACCACCGCGCAGGCGTCCGCCGCCGGGTCGATGAGCGGGAAGTGGCCGACGTCCTCCAGGAGCGTGACGCCCACCACCTCGCCGGCCCTGGCCGCCGCCTCCGCGTACGACTCGGCGACCGCCTGCGGCACGTCGAGGTCGGTGCGGCCCTGGACGAGGGTGGTCGCGATGCCGGTGGGCAGCAGCAGCGCCGGGTCGGTGTACGGCCGGTGCCGGGCGAACCCCTCGTCGCCGCCGAGGAGTTGGCGCACCGCGCCGCCGCACACGCCGAGCTCGTCGGCGAGGGCGAAGTCGGCGATCGGGGCGAGGGCGACCACGCCGCGCAGCGGCGGCGGCCCGTCGGTGCGCCAGGGGGCCGTCCCGGGCAGGACGTGCCGGGCCGCCGCCCACAGCGCGAGGTGGCCGCCCGCCGAGTGGCCGGTGAGCACCATCCGCCGCGCGTCGGCCCGCGGCAGGCACCGGCGGACGAGCCCGGGGAGCGCGTCGAGCGCGGCGGCCACGTCGTCGAAGGTGTCGGGCCAGCGCCCCGCGGTCCGGCCGTCACCGCCCTCGCCCTCCGCTCCCCTGCGGTACTCCACGCTGGCGACGGCGAAGCCCCGGCGGGCCAGGAAGGCGGCGAACGGGCTGACGTGGCGGCGGTCGTACGGGGCCCGCCAGGCGCCGCCGTGCAGGACCACCACCAGGGGGGCCGGGCCGCCGGGGCCCGCCGGGCCGCGCGGGGCGTAGAAGTCGATCACCTGGTCGGGGTGGCCGCCGTAGGCGGCGGTGGCGTCGGGGGCGGCCGCCGGGTGCGAGAAGAGCGACTTCTCCTCCGCGGCGGCGCGGGCCGCGGGGTCGCCGGCGGGGACGGCGGCGTTCTGCGGGGCTGCGGCGTCCGGCATGCTCAACCTCTCAGCGACTTCACGGTGTTGGCGGACCGGGGGCGTGAATTCGGCCGTTGGCGGGACGGTACCAGGCCGGTGACGTGCGCGGACACGGCCATGTCACGCTGGGTGAGGATCAAACGGTGCCTGCGTTCCGTTAGGCTGGCGGGGTACCCGGCGACGGGGCCCCGGCTCATGTGGAGGAGGCACCGAGATGCCCGCCGAACCCGGCACCGTACGTCCCGGCGGACGTACCGCCCGTGTCCGTGCCGCCGTGCTGCGCGCGGCCGGCGACGTCCTGGCCGAGCAGGGCTTCGACCGGCTCGACCTGGCCGACATCGCGCGGCGGGCCGAGGTCGGCAAGACGACCGTGTACCGGCGCTGGGGCTCGGTGACCGGCCTGGTGGCCGACCTCCTGGCGGACATGGCCGAGCAGTCGCTGCCGCGCACCGAGACCGGCTCGGTCCTCGGCGATCTGACGGCCAACGCCGACCTCGTCCGGCGGACCCTCGCCGACCCCCGTCAGGGCGCCCTGTTCCGCGCGGTCATCGCCGCCGCGGCCTGCGACGCCCGCACGGCGCGGGCGCTGCGGCGGTTCTACGAGGTGCGGGTGGCCGAGTGGGCGCCCTGCGTCGAACAGGGCGTGGCACGCGGGGAGCTGCCCGCGGGCACGGACGCCGCGGCGGTGGTCCGCGCGGTCTCCGCCCCGCTGTACTACACCCTGCTCACCACCGGCGAGGCCCCGGACGCCGCCGCCGCAAACCGGGCGGCCCGCGCCGCCTTCGCCGCCGCCGCGGCCGGGGTGTACGTCACCGGTGACACCGACGGCGCCGACGACACCGGGGACCCGGCACCGGACCCCGGGCCGTCCCCCGCCTGACCCGCCCGGCCGGCCCTCGCGTGGCCTCGCCCGGCCGGCCCTCGCGAGACCCCGCGCGCCCGTGGGGCGCCCGGCGAGGCGCCCGGCCGTCCCCCGCGCGGCCCCGCGCGACCCGGGACGGCCGCCGGGCGCCCGCGGCCCCGCGGGGCCCGCCGCCTACGGGAGCACCTCACCCAGCACCCGGGCCGCCCGCTCCACGTCCGCGAACCCGACGTACAGCGGGGTGAAGCCGAAGCGCAGCACGTCCGGGGCGCGGAAGTCGCCGACCACGCCCCGCTCGATCAGCCGCTTCATGACGTCACCGGCGTCGTCGCAGCGCAGGGCGACCTGGCTGCCGCGCTCGGAGTGGGCCGCCGGGGTCACCGACTCCACCCGCCCCGGCGGGGCGAAGGCGCGCACGCACTCCTCGAAGAAGTCCGTCAGCGCCAGCGACTTGGCCCGCACCGCCTCGATCGAGACGCCGTCCCACACCTCCAGCGCCGCCTCCAGGGCGAGCATGGAGAGGATGTCCGGCGTGCCGACCCGGCCGCGCGGGGCGCCGGAGGCCGGTTCGTAGGCGGTGCGCATGCCGAACGGCTCGGCGTGCGAGGTCCAGCCGGGCAGCGGCGAGTCGAAGCGGGACTGCAGGTCGCGGCGCACGTACAGGTAGGCGGGGGAACCGGGCCCGCCGTTGAGGTACTTGTAGGTGCAGCCGACCGCCAGGTCGACGCCGTGCTCGTCCAGGCCGACCGGCAGCGCGCCCGCGCTGTGGCACAGGTCCCACACGGCGTACGCCCCCGCCTCGTGGACGGCGGCCGTGAGCCCGGGCAGGTCGTGCAGCCGCCCGGTGCGGTAGTCGACGTGGTTGAGCAGCACGGCGGCGGTGCGCTCCCCGAGCGCGCCCGGCACCTCGGCCGGGGTCACCGCCCGCAGCGTGCGGCCGGTCAGCCGGGCCGCCGACTCGGCGATGTAGCCGTCGGTGGGGAAGGTCGTGGCGTCGACGAGGATCTCGTCGCGCCCCTCCCCGGCCATGCGCACCGCCGCGACCAGCGCCTTGAACACGTTGACGCTGGTGGAATCGCCCACCACGATCTGCCCGGCCGCCGCCCCGACCAGCGGGGCGATCCGGTCGCCGATCCGCTCGGGCGCGGTCCACCAGCCGCTCTCCTCCCAGGAGCGGATGCGCAGCGCGCCCCACTGGCGGCGCACCACGTCGTCCACGGCCGCGGGGACGTTCGCCGGGAGCGCGCCCAGCGAGTTGCCGTCCAGGTAGACCACGTCGTCCAGGACGAACCGGTCGCGCAGCCCGCCGAGCGGGTCGGCGGCGTCCAGTTCCCCGGCCTTCCTCGTCAGCTCAGACATACGACCGCGCCGTCCACAGCTCGGGGAACACGCTCTTCTGCGCCCGCTTCTCCAGCCAGGCCACCCCGGCGGAGCCGCCCGTGCCGGTCTTGGCGCCCATCGCGCGGCGGGTGGCGACGAGGTGGTCGTTGCGCCAGCGCCACACCAGCTCGGCGACGTCGGTCAGCGCCTCGCCGAGCCGGGCCAGCTCGCCGTTCTGGTCGCCCTCGTAGACGGCCGTCCAGGCGGCCTCCACCTCGGGCGAGGGCTCGTAGCGCCGGGTCGGGTCGCGGTCGAGCACGGCGTCCGGGATGGCGTGGCCGCGCCGGGCGAGCAGCCGCAGGACCTCGTCGTACAGGCTCGGCTCGTGCAGCGCCTTCTCCAGCTCGGCGTGGACGCGCGGGGAGCCGCGGTGCGGGACCAGCATGGCCGCGGACTTCTCGCCGAGCAGGAACTCCAGGCGCCGGTACATCGCCGACTGGAATCCGGAGCCCTCGCCGAGGGCGCCCCGGTAGGAGTTGAACTGGGCGGGCGTGAGCTGGCCGAGCGGCTTCCAGGAGGCGTTGAGCGCCTCCAGTTCCCGTACCGACCGCTTCAGCGCGTCGACGGCCGGCCGCACCCGGTCCTCGCGCAGGGCGCGGGCGGCGGTCTCCCACTCGTGGACGATGACGGTGAACCACAGCTCCATCACCTGGGTGGTCACCAGGAACACCATCTCGCCGGGATCGTCGGAGAGGAGGTGCTGGAGATGGGTGAGCACGTCGGCCTTGACGTAGTCCTCGTACGGCGTCGTGCCGTCGAAGTCGAGATGCGGGGTCTCGGGCTCGTGGGCCTCAGGGTTCTTCGGGTCCTGAGGGGTGGGCTGAGCCTGTTGGGACATCGCTGTCTCCTGCTGTGCACTCCGGGTAGCGGTCCGCCCCTGCCGTTACCGGCACGGGGGCCCCGGTCCCCACCGGCATCCTCCGCAATCGTCCCAGGAAACCGCAAGGCCCGCCCGTCCACAGGCGGGCCTTGCGGGCATCGGCGGGGATCAGCCCAGTACCTCGGCGGCGGTCTGCGAGGAGTCCCGCAGGAACTGGGAGCAGCGCTCGTACTCCTCCTTCTCGCCGATCGCCTGCGCGGCGCGGGCGAGGGCGTGCAGGGCCCGCAGGAAGCCGCGGTTGGGCTCGTGCTCCCAGGGCACCGGCCCGTGGCCCTTCCAGCCGTTGCGGCGCAGCGCGTCCAGGCCCCGGTGGTAACCGGTGCGGGCGTAGGCGTACGACTCCACGACGCCGCCGCGCGCGAACGCCTCGTCGGCCAGCTCGGCCCAGGCGAGCGAGGAGGCCGGGTGCTGGGCGGCGACCTCGGCGGGCGCGGTGCCGTTCGCCAGCAGCTCGCGCGGCGCGGGGTCGTCGGGCAGGTGGGTCGGGGGCGGTCCCCCGAGGAGGTTCTCGTGAATGGCCATGGGGCCAGTATCTCCGCACACGGCGCGACGCCCGGCCCCGCCTGCCGGAGGCGGTGCCGGGCGTCGCGACCCGTGCGGGTGAGCCGTTACTTGATCTTCGTACCGGCCGAGCGCAGGCTCTGGCAGGCCTCGACGACCCGCTGGGCCATGCCGGCCTCGGCCAGTTTGCCCCAGGTCCGGGGGTCGTAGGTCTTCTTCGCGCCGACCTCGCCGTCGACCTTCAGCACGCCGTCGTAGTTCTTGAACATGTGGTCGACGACCGGACGCGTGAAGGCGTACTGGGTGTCGGTGTCGATGTTCATCTTGACCACGCCGTTCTCCAGCGCGGTGTGGATCTCCTCCACCGAGGAGCCGGAGCCGCCGTGGAAGACGAAGTCGAACGGCTTGCTCTCGGCCGGGCGGCCGAACTTGGCGGCGACACCGTCGTTGAGCTGCTTCAGCAGCTCGGGACGGAGCACGACGTTGCCCGGCTTGTACACGCCGTGGACGTTGCCGAAGGAGGCGGCCAGCAGGTAGCGGCCCTGCTCGCCCAGGCCCAGCGCCTCGGCGGTGCGGATGGCGTCCTCGACGGTCGTGTAGAGGGAGTCGTTGATCTCGTGGGTGACGCCGTCCTCCTCGCCGCCGGTCGGGGTGATCTCGACCTCGAGGATGATCTTCGCGGCGGCGGCGCGGGGCAGCAGCTCCTGCGCGATGGCCAGGTTGTCGGCGAGGGTCTCGGCGGAACCGTCCCACATGTGCGACTGGAACAGCGGGTTCAGGCCGGCCTGGACGCGCTTCTCGGAGAGCGCGAGCAGCGGGCGGACGTACCCGTCCAGCTTGTCCTTGGGGCAGTGGTCCGTGTGCAGGGCGACGTTGACGTCGTACTTCTCGGCGACGATGTGCGCGAACTCGGCCAGGGCGACGGCGCCGGTCACCATGTCCTTGTTGTGCTGGCCGCCCAGGAACTCGGCACCGCCGGTGGAGATCTGGATGATGCCGTCGCTCTCCGCCTCCGCGAAACCGCGCAGCGCCGCGTGCAAGGTCTGGGAGGAGGTCACGTTGATGGCCGGGTAGGCGAACTTGCCTGCCTTCGCCCGGTCCAGCATCTCGTTGTAGACCTCGGGAGTTGCGATGGGCATTGTCCGCTCCTTGTATGTGCGGGTGGGCTGTGTGGTGCGTGCTTACGGCCCTGACCTAGACCTTGGGGCGACGTCATCGTCGGCCCCATCTTTCCAGACGGACCGGGATCCTCCGAGTGGACCTCGGCGCGGCCCTCAGTCCAGGCCCAGCTCGTCCTTGGAGTAGGCGTACAGGTACGGCACCCCGGCGCCCTCCTGGATCTTCTCGGCGGCGCCGGTCGCCCGGTCGACGATGGTGGCCACCGCCACCACCTCGGCGCCGGCCTCGCGCACCGCCTCGACGGCGGTCAGCGGCGAACCGCCGGTGGTGGAGGTGTCCTCGACGACCAGGACGCGGCGGCCGGCGATGTCCGGGCCCTCGACCCGGCGCTGGAGGCCGTGCGCCTTGGCGGCCTTGCGGACCACGAAGGCGTCCAGCCTGCGCCCGCGGGCGGCGGCGGCGTGCAGCATCGCGGCGGCGACCGGGTCGGCGCCCATGGTGAGGCCGCCCACCGCGTCGAACTCCAGCTCCTCGGTCAGGTCCAGCAGCACCTGCCCGACCAGCGGCGCGGCCTCGCCGTCGAGGGTGATGCGGCGCAGGTCGACGTAGTAGTCGGCCTCCAGCCCCGAGGAGAGGGTCACCTTGCCGTGCACCACGGCCTTGTCCTTGATCTGCTGCAGCAGCGCGCCGCGTACGTCCGTCATACCGGCCAGCTTAAAGCCGCCGCCAGCGCCAGACCGTGCTGGCCTCCAGCGGCTCCAGCGGCGTGACCAGGCGCGGCGCGCTGTTCAGCCCGTCGGGCGGGCCGGTCTGCGGCTCCACGCACACGGCGGCCTCCTGCTCGTCGTAGACCACCACCCACTCCTCGGGGCTGGTCACCTTCAGCTCCAGCCGCCCGGGCCAGGTCAGGGTGACGTCGACGCCGCCGGGCATGCCGAAGCAGTCGTCCCAGGGGCCGGGCAGGGGGTCGATGCGCCGGCCGGTGGGCAGGTGGTCCGCGCCGCGCTCCTCCTGCCAGGCGGGCGCGAAGTCGATCGCCACGCCCTCGCCGCCGTCGAGGGTGCGGTTGAACCAGGGGTGCCAGCCGATCTGCGCCGGGAACGACGACTCGTACGTCTCGATCGCCATCGTCAGCGTCAGCGCGTCCTCCGCGAGCGTGACCACCTGGGTGACCCGGCCGGGGTAGGGCCAGGGGTCCGTCAGGTCGTAGGTGAGGACCGCCTCGTCGGGCGCGACGCGGGCGGTGCGCCAGGCACCGTCGCGGGCGGTGCCGTGGATGGCGTGCGGCGGGGCGTTCAGCGGCATGTGGTGGACGACGGCACCGTCCCGGAAGCGGCCCTCGCGGATCCGCCCGCACCAGGGCACCATCGGGAAGCAGCCGTAGCGGTCGCCCTGGCGGAGCAGTTCCGTGCCGCCGACGCGGAGCCCGCCGATCCGGCCGCCGTTGCCCGGCAGCACCGTCGCCTCCGCGTCGCCCGCGGTCAGCGTGATGGGTTCGATGGTCACGGCACGACCCTACTGGGGCCGCCGGGGCGGCCTCACCCGGTGCGCGGGGTCACCGGCGTCTGCGCAGCACCCGGCCCACCACGATCGCCGAGGCGACCACCAGCGCGGCGGCCGGGGCGGCCCAGCGCAGGGAGGTGGACACGGTGACCGTCTGCGGCGCCGGGACGGGGGCGTACCGGCCGCGCGGCGGGGCGTGGTCGACCTCCTCGGCGCTGCGCCCGATCATCGTGCGGCGGGCGTGCGCGGCCTCGGCGGGCGGCTCGGCGGCGTCCGGGAAGCCTTCGCCGGCTCCCTCGCCGGCGTTCTCGTCGAGGTCCTCGCCGAGGTCGGCGTCGACGCCCTCGGCGTCGGTGGTGGGGTCGAGGGAGGACGGGGGGACCTCGGTGCCGGAGACCGAGCCGGTGCCGGGGGGCGCCCCGGCGGCGGGCTCGGCCGGGCTCACGGGCGGGAGGGGGGCGTCGTCCGCGTCCGGGGCGGCGTCGAAGTCCCCGGCCGCCGAGGGTTCGAAGTCCTCGGTGGCCAGGGACTCGGCGGTCTTCGGGTGCGGGCGCGCCGCGTGGCCCAGGTTCTCCGCGAACCGGTTCAGCAGCCGGGTGGCGGCCGACGCGACCGCCTCGGCCGGCAGGTCCGTGACGCGCCCGTCCGCCGTGGCCGACCCGGTGAAGGCGAGGACCGAGCCGTCCCGGCCGTCCTCGGCGTCCGTCACCCGCAGCGTCAGCGCGAGCCGGACCGCGCCGGTGCCGCGCGCCTCGGTGGCCTCGCCCTCGACGGCGTACGTGCCGTCGTCCCGCCGGGAGAGGTGCCCCGCGCCCCGGTAGGTGATGGTGTGGCCGCCGATGCGCACCCGCAGCCGCCCGGCGACGGGCCCGGCCCCGGTGTCCTGCTGGAGGCCGGGGACCGCGCCGGCGACCCGCCCGGGGTCGGCCAGCACCTCCCTGAGCCGCTCGGCCGGAACCGGAACGAACACCTCATGCTCCATGTCGACGGAGCCTACCCAGCCGGGGCCGGACGCACCCCCTGTCGGAGCCGACCGGGCCGGCTCCCGGGGCGGGCGGCGGGCGCCCCGGCCGGGCGGCGGCGTTCAGTAGCGGGGGTGGACCAGCGTGGAGGGCGGCAGGTCCGGGACCCGGGTGCGCGCGACGGCCCGGGCCTGCGCGGTCAGCGCCGCCTGGGTGAGGGTGCGCGGGCGCGGGGCGCCGGGGTCC
>NZ_WYCT01000173.1 GCF_011008945.1 Streptomyces harenosi | reverse complement strand
CCCGCCACCCCGTCCGGACCGGTCCGGAAACGGGCGCCCAGCGGCGTCGGGGCGCCGGGCCACGCGGGGGCGGCGGGGGCCCGGCGCGGCCCGCCGTCCGCGGCGGCGGCGGGGCGATCGTCCTGACCGTTGCCGGCGGCCCGCTCTCCGGCCACCGCCTCCTGCTCGGCTGCGCTGGACACCTGTCAGCCTCCCACGGCTCATGGAACGACGTGGAAAAAGGGCGCACGGTGTCCCGGCCACGGCTCCCCGTCGCGTCGTCCTCCCCCATGTTCTGCCCAGAGCGTGGCTCGCACTCACGTTTCCCCGGGGCGGCCCCGTCGTTACGGGTGGATGTGAGGCACGTACACAGGCGCGCGCGGCGCGCGAGGGCCGTACTGGCCACCGTACTGACATGGGCCGGGCTGGCGGCCGGCGCCGCCGGCTGCGCCCCGGACGGGTCCGGCGCCGTGGGGGCCTTCGGCGCGCCGCGCTCCGAGGACGTCATCCGGGTCTCGCCGGCCGACGGCAGCCGGGGCGTCCGGCCGGGGGAGAGGCTGTCGGTGCGGGTGTCCGGCGGCCGGCTGGAGTCGGTCCGGGTCGTCAGGTCGCAGGACGCCCGGCAGACGGTGGTGCCCGGCCGCATCTCCGCGGACGGGAAGCGCTGGGAGCCGGCCGAGGACCGGCTGGCGCTGGCCGCCCGTTACACGGTCGACGCCGTCGCCCTGGACGGCCACGGGCGCCGCGTCGCGCGGCACACCGGCTTCACCACCCACGTCCCCGGCAAGCGCTTCATCGGGTACGTCGCCCCCGAGCACCGCGCCACCGTCGGCACCGGCATGATCGTGTCGCTGGAGTTCAACCGGGAGATCACCCGCCGCGCCGCCGTGGAACGCGCCGTCCGGGTGACCGCCGAGCCCCCCGTGGAGATCCGCCCCCACTGGTTCGGCCGCGACCGGCTCGACTTCCGGCCCCGGCACTACTGGGAGCCCGGCACCGAGGTCACCGTCGCCCTGCGCTTCCGCGACGTCGAGGGGGCGCCCGGGGTGTACGGGCTCCAGGACCGGACGTTCTCCTTCACCGTCGGCCGCCATCAGGTCTCCGTCGTCGACGCCGCCGCGCACACCATGCAGGTGCGCAGGGACGGCGAGCTGCTGGCCACCGTGCCGATCACCGCGGGCGCCCCCGAGACCACCACGTACAACGGCAAGATGGTGGTGACCGAGATGCTGGAGGTCACCCGGATGAACAGCCGCACGGTCGGCTTCGGCGGCGAGTACGACATCCCGGACGTCCC
This sequence comes from Streptomyces harenosi, assembly GCF_011008945.1. GTDB lineage: Bacteria > Actinomycetota > Actinomycetes > Streptomycetales > Streptomycetaceae > Streptomyces > Streptomyces harenosi. The sequence continues at coordinate 14,018 of NZ_WYCT01000173.1, read as the reverse complement.
GCACGCCATGCGCCTGACCGACTCCGGCACCTTCCTGCACGGCAACTACTGGGCGCCGCCGGAGGTCTTCGGCCGGTCCAACGTCAGCCACGGCTGCGTGGGGCTGCGCGACGACAAGGGCGGCGGCGCGGACACCCCGGCGGGCTGGTTCTTCGACCGCAGCCTGATCGGGGACGTCGTGGAGGTCGTGCGCAGCGACGACCGGGAGGTCGCGCCCGACAACGGGCTCGGCGGCTGGAACATGAGCTGGCGGGCGTGGAAGGCGGGCAGTGCCGTGGAGTGACCGCCCGGCCGCCGGACGGCCCCCGCCCGGTCCCCTCCGGCCGTCCCCCGGCCAAGTCCCGTACGGACTCGGTACGGAACGGTGACGGACGCGGGGCGCCGGTGTCCCTCACCGGGCGGTTAATATGCGCCGGAGCGCGTAGCACGCGTTGGGGTGCGGGCCTGGTCAGGGCCCTGCGAGGGGAGAACAATTGAACGGGCGACCGATATCGGGGGCGTCGGTTGACGCACGGGGACGGATCGGCAGGCCAGTGGCGGCGCTGCTGTGCGGCGCGGTGCTGCTGGCCGTCACCGCGTGCGGCGGCGGGTCGGGATCCGAGGGAGCCGCCGGGGCGGCCGACGGCAAGGGCGGGGAGGCCGGCGCGCGGGGCAAGCAGTCCGAAGCCGTCGTCACCATCGCCCCGAAGGACGGCGTCCGGGGCGTCGACACCAGCGGCGCCCTGAAGATCGGGGCGACGAAGGGGAAGCTGACCGAGGTCGTGGTCAAGGACGCCGGGGGCGGCACGGTCGAGGGGCGAATATCCGGCGACGGCGCCACCTGGACGCCGTCCACCCACCTGGCCGCCTCCACCACCTACACGGTGCACGCGGTGGCGAAGGACGCCGAGGGCCGCCCGGCGGCCGAGGACTCCCGCTTCACCACGCTCACGCCGAAGAACACCTTCATCGGCCACTTCACCCCCGAGGACGGCTCCACCGTCGGCGTCGGCATGCCGTTCTCCATCCGCTTCACCCGGGGCATCACCCACCCCGAGGACGTCGAGAAGGCCATCCGCGTCACGACCGAACCGGCCGTCGAGGTCGAGGGCCACTGGTTCGGCAACGACCGGCTCGACTTCCGGCCCGAGAAGTACTGGAAGGCCGGCACCAAGGTCACCGTCGACCTCGACCTCGACGGCGTCGAGGGCCGCGACGGCGTCTACGGCGAGCAGGACAAGACCGTCTCCTTCACCATAGGCCGCAACCAGGTCTCCGTCGTCGACGCCAAGAAGCTGACGATGAAGGTCATGCGGGACGGCAAGGTCGTCAGGACGATCCCGGTCACCACGGGCGCCCCCGGCTACGAGACGTGGAACGGCCAGATGGTCATCAGCGAGAAGCTCCCGGTGACCCGGATGAACGGCGAGACGGTCGGCTACGGCGGCGAGTACGACATCAAGGACGTCCCGCACGCCATGCGCCTGACCACCTCCGGCACCTTCATCCACGGCAACTACTGGGGCGGGGACGCCTTCGGCAACCGCAACGCCAGCCACGGCTGCGTCGGCCTGCGCGACGTGCGCGGCGGCTGGGACGAGTCGGCGCCGGGCGCCTGGTTCTTCGACCACTCGCTCATCGGCGACGTGGTGGTCGTGAAGAACTCGAACGACGCCACCGTGGCCCCGGACAACGGCTACAACGGCTGGAACATGTCCTGGGAGAAGTGGAAGGCGTGACCGCTGCCGCGCCGGGCGGCGCGGACGGCCCCGGTGTGAGACATCGCACCGGGGCCGGTGCCGTTAGTCGCCGTTAACCTGCTGGGCATGACCGTACATCTCGAAGTCGAAGACGGCGTCGGCACGCTGCGCCTGGACCGCCCGCCGATGAACGCGCTGGACATCGCCACCCAGGACCGGCTGAAGGAGCTCGCCGAGGAGGCCGCGCGCCGGGCGGACGTGCGCGCCGTGGTGATCTACGGCGGAGAGAAGGCGTTCGCGGCCGGCGCCGACATCAAGGAGATGCAGGTGATGGACCACACCGCCATGGTCCTGCGCGCCCGCGCCCTGCAGGACTCCTTCACGGCGGTGGCCCGCATCCCCAAGCCGGTGGTGGCGGCGGTCACGGGGTACGCCCTGGGCGGCGGCTGCGAACTCGCCCTGTGCGCCGACTACCGCATCGCCGGGGAGAACGCCAAGCTCGGCCAGCCCGAGATCCTGCTCGGCCTGATCCCGGGCGCGGGCGGCACGCAGCGGCTGGCCCGCCTGATCGGCCCCTCCCGGGCCAAGGACCTCATCTTCACCGGCCGTCAGGTCAAGGCCGACGAGGCGCTCGCGCTGGGCCTGGTGGACCGGGTGGTCCCGGCCGCCGAGGTGTACGCCGAGGCCCGGGCCTGGGCCGCGCGGCTGGCGCGGGGCCCGGCGCTGGCGCTGCGCGCGGCCAAGGAGGCGGTCGACACCGGGCTGGAGACGGACATCGAGACCGGTCTCGCCGTGGAACGGAACTGGTTCGCCGGGCTGTTCGCGACGGAGGACCGGGAGCGCGGGATGCGCAGCTTCGTGGAGGAGGGACCCGGCAAGGCGACGTTCCTGTGACCTGCGCCGGGCGGGCGGGGGCTCCTTCGTCACCGGGGTGATGACCGGCGCGGATCCCCCGTTGGGGCGGTTCGCGCCCGGCCGTGCGGGAGCCGGCCGGCCGCCGCGCCGGGGGCCGTGCCGCTCGTCCCCGGCCGGGCTGCGCCGTGTCCGGGGCGGCGGGGCGCGGCCGCGCGGCCGGTCCGGGCAGGTCACCGAGGTGCCGGCCGGGCGAAGGGGGCGGCGGCACGGGCCCGCCGGTCTGTGTCCGGGGCCGGCGGGGCGCGGGCCGGCGCGGGGGCGCAATCCCCGGGAACGGCCCCGCGGGGCGCCCCGGACGGCCATGATGGGGGGCATGTCGGGGCTGGAGGGTACGGGACAGCCGCGGGGTGCCGGCCGTGTGATCACCGCGCGCTGGTCGCCGGCGGTCGAGGACGAACAGGCGCTGAAGGCACTGGAGTCGTTCGGCAACCCGACGGAGGACGAGGTCCAGCTCCCCTCCCGTCCCGAGTCGGCGGCCGTCGCGCGCCGGCTCGCCCAGGTGGTGGTGCTGCGCCAGTGGGCGCTCCCGGCGAAGCTGACCGAGGACGCCGTCCTGCTCGTCTCGGAGCTGGTGGGCAACGCCGTCCACCACACCGGTGCCCGCGCCTTCGGGCTGCGGATGCGCCGCCGCCCCGGCTGGATCCGCGTCGAGGTGCGCGATCCCTCCCGGGCGCTGCCGTGCCTGATCCCGGTGCGGGAGACGGACATCAGCGGGCGGGGCCTCTTCCTCGTCGCGACGCTCTCCGACCGCTGGGGGGTCGATCTGCTGCCGCGCGGCAAGCGGACCTGGTTCGAGATGCGGGTGGCGGAACGCTAGCGGACGCCCGCCGGGCCGCGCCCGCCCCGGGGCGTCCCTGACCGGCCACCGAACGGACGAATCACCGGAATTCTGCTCCCATAACCCTTAAATGGGGCGAATGACGCTGACGCACCGCCATCCGGCGCACCGCACCCGGGTGAGAGCCACCCTGATCGCGGGCCTGGCCCTGGCCGCCCTCGCCGCCTGCGGCACCGACCGCGACGAGCGGGCCGCCGAGCCGCACCGCACCAAGGCCGCCGCGCCCGCCGCGACCGGGAAGGAGCCCGTCGAGGGCCTGCCCGGCATGCCGCCCCTCCTCGATCCCCGGGACGTCTACGCCGCCGACCGCCCCAACAAGCTCTCCCCGGTGGTCAGGGACTTCCCCTCCCGGGTCTACGTCCCCAACTCCGAGTCCGACACCGTCACGGTCATCGACCCCGCGACGTACGAGATCGTCGACACCCTCCGCGTCGGCCGCCAGCCGCAGCACGTGGTCCCCTCCTGGGACCTGAAGACCCTGTGGGTCAACAACAACCGCGGCCACACCCTCACCCCCATCGACCCCAGGACCGGCAAGGCGGGCGAGCCGGTGGAGGTGCACGACCCGTACAACCTCTACTTCACGCCCCACGGCAAGTACGCCATCGTGATGGCCTCCCTCGACCGCGAGCTGGTCTTCCGGGACCCGCACACCATGAAGCGGGTCAAGACGGTGCCGGTGAGCTGCTACGGCGTCAACCACGCCGACTTCTCCCCGGACGGCCGCTACTTCATCGTCTCCTGCGAGTTCAGCGGCGAGCTGCTGAAGATCGACACGGAGAGGATGGAGGTCGTCGCGCAGCGGAAGCTGCCGTTCGACGGCGCGATGCCGCAGGATGTGAAGATCTCCCCGGACGGCGAGAAGTTCTACATCGCCGACATGATGGCCCACGGGCTGTGGGTGCTGGACGGCGACACGTTCGGCGAACCCACGCTGCTGCCCACCGGCAAGGGCTGCCACGGCCTGTACGTCAGCCGCGACTCCCGCGAGATGTACGTCTCCAACCGGGGCGAGGGGACCGTCTCCGTCTTCGACTTCGCCCGGGGCGAGGTCACCAGGAAGTGGCGCCTGCCCGACGGCGGCAGCCCCGACATGGGCGGCGTCTCCGCCGACGGCAAGGTGCTGTGGCTGTCGGGGCGTTACGACGCGGAGGTGTACGCCATCGACACCCGCACCGGCGCCCAGCTCGCCCGCATCGAGGTCGGCAGCGGCCCGCACGGCCTGGCCGTCTACCCGCAGCCGGGCCGCTACTCCCTGGGGCACACCGGCATCTTCCGCTGACCGGGGGCCGGCGGTGCGCTCTCGCGCGGGTCGCCCGGTGACCCCGTCCACGGGCGCCGCTTGAGTCTCCACCCGCTGGAAGGACCACACTCGGTCACGTGATCGACGACGGCACCGGACTGCTCACCATCGGCGAACTGGCGCGGGCCACCGGGCTGGCCGTGCGCACCATCCGCTACTGGTCCGACGCGGGCGCCCTGCCCCCGGTGGCCCGTTCGGCGGGCGGCTACCGGCTCTACGATGCCGGGTCGGTGGCCCGCCTGGAGCTCATCCGTACCCTGCGCGAGCTGGGCCTGGGCCTGGACGCCGTACGCGACGTGGTGGCCGGGGAGCGGACCGTGGCGGAGGTCGCGGCGGCGCACGTGGCGGCGCTGGACGCGCAGATCCGCTCGCTGAAGGTGACCCGGGCGGTGCTGTCTACCGTGGCGCGACGCGGCTCGACCGCCGAGGAGACGACTCTGATGAACAAGCTGGCACGCCTGTCCGCCGCCGAACGCCGGCGAATCGTCCAGGAGTTCGTGGACGAGATGTTCCACGGACTGGACACCGCGGACCCGGAGATCCGCGAACGGATGCGCGGTCTGGCCGCCGACCTGCCCGACGACCCGGCACCCGAGCAGGTCGACGCCTGGGTGGAGCTGGCCGAAATGATCCAGGACCCGGAGTTCCGGGCGCACATGCGTGCCGTGGCCGAGTTCAACGCCGCCGACGGCGGGGCCCGGGCGGGGACGGCGATGTGGTTCGCCAAACGCGTCGTCAAGCTGGCGGGGCGGGCGCGGGAGCGCGGCATCGACCCCGCGTCCCCGCAGGCCGAGGAGGTGCTGCGCGACCTGCTGGGCGACGCCGACCGGACGGCCGTGCTCGAACGCCTCCAGGCGTCCTTCGGCGACCGGGTCGCCCGCTACCGCGAGTTGATGGCCGTCGTGCGCGGTACCGGGCCCCTGCCCCGGCACCGCGAGGAGTTCGCCTGGGTGGTCGCCGCACTGCGCGCGAGGGCGGGCAGCTAATCTGACCTGCGTCAGTAGGACCTGAGTACGAGATGAGGGGCGGATCGGTGGCGGACATCGAGGAAGCACGCAAGCAGTTCGAGCGGATCGATACGGACGGGGACGGCTTCGTCACCGCTGCCGAGTTCAAGTCCGCTCTCGCCCAGGGCGGCGACTGGAACGTCACCGAGGCCGTCGCCGAGGCGGTCATCGCCAGCCGTGACCTCGACGGCGACAAGCTGCTGTCGTTCGACGAGTTCTGGACCCACCTGAACAAGTGACGAACGGGTGAGCTGCCCGAGGGGGCGCCCGCCGGGAGACCGGCAGGGCGCCCCCTCGTCATGCGCCCGCCGCCGGGCGCCGCACGCGCACCGACCAGCGGCCCCCGCGGCGCTCCAGGACCAGCGGCAGTCCGAAGCACCTGCCGACCCGTGCGCCGGTCAGGACCTCCGCCACCGGGCCCCGCGCGAGCGGGCGGCCGTCGCGCAGCAGCAGGGCGTGCGTGGTGCCCGGGGGCAGTTCCTCCAGGTGGTGGGTGACCAGGACCGTCGCCAGGTCCGGATGGTCCCGGCGCAGTTCGTCCAGCGCGCCGATCAGCAGCTCCCGGCCCGGCAGGTCCAGCCCGGTGGCCGGCTCGTCCAGGAGCAGCAGCCGGGGCCGCGGCATCAGCGCGCGGGCGATCAGGGTCCGGCCGCGCTGCCCCTGGGAGAGCGTGGGCCAGCGCGCCTCGCGCAGCTCTTCCAGCCCCAGGGTCCGCATCAGCCGCTCGGCGCGTTCCTCCTGCTCCGGGCCGGGCCGCCACCGGGGCAGCGGCTCCACCGAGTTGGTCAGCCCGGTCAGCACGACGTCGCGGACCCGGAGCGGTGAGGCGGGCCGGTGGCGGGGATCGACGTGGCCGACGTGGGCGCGCAGCTCGCGCAGGTCGACCCGGCCCAGACGGTGGCCGAGCACCTCGACCGTGCCCCGGGTGGGATGGACCAGGGCGCCGAGCAGGCCGAGCAGCGTGGACTTGCCCGCGCCGTTGGCGCCGAGCAGCGCCCAGTGCTCACCGGCCCGGACGGTGAGGGACACCCCCCGCAGGATCGCCTTGCCGTCCCGCACGACGTGGACGTCCTCGGCGCGCAGCACCTCCGTCACCGGGGCGCCCCGTTCACCGCGGACAGCACCGCCCGCACCGACGCGGCCGGGGCGGAGGGCCCGCGGGGGGTGTCCATCGGCTCGGCGAGCGCCTGGTTGCCGTCGCGCGGATCGACGGGCACCCACAGGGGAGCGCGCTCGGTCCGGGCGTGGGGCCGGCTCCGCCCGGACGCGGGCACGGAAACCCGCTCCTGGAAGGGACGGTAGCGGTGGTGGGGCATCGGGCCCGCGCGCCGGGAATTCCGGACCGGGGCGGGATCGGTGGTCGTGGTCGTGCTCATCGTCTGCGGTGCGGCCTTCGGCTCGGTCGGACGGTGACCGGCGGCACGGCGTCCCGCGGCGGGGTGCCGGTCGCCTCAGGCCCCGCCGCGGCAGCCGAGGAGGAGCAGCCCGCACAGCGTCATGCCGGTACGCTATCGACACCTCAGCTCCTCAGACAAGTAAGAGTGCGGGTAAGAACTCCCCGCCCGCCCCCACAGGTTGGTGACATCCGATGCCGCTCGGTGAGCTCCGCCCCAGCCCTCTGGTCGAGCAGGCCGCCGCCCGCCTGCGCGAGCAGATCACCGGCGGCCACTGGCCCGTCGGCACCCGCCTCCCCGGCGAGACCACCCTGGCCAAGGAGCTGGGCGTGGGCCGCTCCACCGTCCGCGAGGCGCTGCGCGCCCTGGCCGGCGCGGGCCTGGTCCGGCCCCGGCAGGGCGCCGGTGTCTTCGTCATCGCCACCGAGCCCGCCGAGGACTGGCCGGCCCGGCTGCGCCGGGCGGCGGTGAGCGACGTCTACGAGGTGCGCATGGCGGTCGAGGTCCACGCGGCGCGGCTGGCCGCCCGGCGCCGCACCGGCGACGACATCGCCGCCCTGCGGGCCGCGCTCGCCGGCCGGCGGGCCGCCTCCGCCGCCGGCGACGCCGCGTTCGTCGACGCCGACATCGCCTTCCACGCGGCCGTGGTCGCCGCCGCCCACAACCCCGTGCTCGCGGACCTGTTCGCCGAGTTCACCCCCGTACTGCGCGAGGGCCTGGTCGAGCTGCTGAGCCTGACCGGCCTGCGCCGGGACGACCCGAACACCGCCGACGACGCCCACGAGGCGCTGTGCCGGGCCGTGGCGGAGGGCGACGAGGAGGCCGCGGTGGCCGTGGTGACCAGGGAGCTGGAGGACCCGTTCGGGCCGGTGCCGGGCGGGGGGCCGGGAGCCGCGCGGCGGGAGTGAGTCGCGGCCCGCCCGGGTGTGAGGCGGGTCACCCGGACGGCGACGCGGGACGCTCCGCCCGAAAGCATCGCGCCACCGCGGGCGGATGCGGCTCCCCGGGGTTCCCGCAGACCGGCCGGGGTCAGGGAAACGATCCAGCCATCGGCGGGCGGTGCACGGACGGTGCCCGCCGCGCCGAGGGGGGTTGTCCGCCGGACCCTGAATATGATCATGTACATGGTGCCGACCGGGCCCTCGATCAGTGACCGGCGGACGCACCGGGCGGGAGCCGGACGACCTCCGCGCTCCTCACCGGCCGCCCGCCGCCCCGCGCGCGGGCCGTTCGGCCCGGCGCCCCGTCCCCGGCCGCCCGGAGCTCGGCGCCGCGGCCCCGCCGCCCCGCGCGCGACCGCTTCCGTCTCGCGGCCGGGTGCCCGCCGCTCGCCGGCCGGCCCGTTCCCTGCCGGGAAGCCGGAACCTGCTCCGCGAACTCCTCGTTCCGAAAACCGGCGAACGGCAGCCGGAATCCCCGAAAGGACGGGAACGGGAGGAGAAGGCGAGCGGTCCGTGAACACCTGATTGTTTTCCCGGCCGGAACGGCGGCGCGGGGACGAACGGGGAGCGTACAAGCGTCTCTGACGCCTCTGTTCCGGCCGGTGTGAATTCCATTGCGCCGCCTGCCGGAACCGTTTCCTATCCCATTCCGCCGAACCCGGGCAAGAATATTCCTGCGCATTTGTCAGGTCCCCGGGTCGCCGTCTCGAAGAATGAACGACTGCTTGATCCGCCGACTGACCGGCGTCTAACGTCATCCTCCGTCACGGCGAAGCGTGCGTGTTTCATCTGGTCTATCGGCCGGTACGGGGGAGTTTCTCGTGAACTTTTGCTGTCCGCAGTGAGTCTTTCGGTATCTTTCGGCATTCCCAGCATGCCCGGCAGTCCCGGCAGTTCCGGCATCCGCGCCGGACGCGGCCGGTCTCCGGCCGGTCCCGCGCCCGCGGACGCACGGGGCGGTGCCCGCGCACCGGCCCGGCCGCCATCCGCCACCGCCCGTGACCGCTCACGTCTCCCGGCGACCCTTCCAGCGACCCTCCAGCGAATCGACGACGGACACCACTGTGACCAAACGAATAGTGATCATCGGCGGCGGCGCCAGCGCGGTGAGCGCCCTGGCGCACCTGGCGGGTGACCCCGGCGTGGAGCGCATCACCTTCGTGGCACCCACCCCCATCGGCCTCGGCACCGCGTTCGGCACCACCGACCCCCTGTTGCTGTGCAACACCTCCGTGGACGTGACCTCCCTGGTCGCCGACGGCCGCTCCGACTTCCTCGACTACCTGGCCGCCCGTGGCCACCCGGTCCACCGCGCCGACTTCGCGCCCCGCTACCTGGTGGGCCAGTACTGCCGCGAGCGCTACACCGAACTGTGCGCCCGGGCCCGCGCGGCCGGCACCAAGGTCACCCACATCCGCGAACGCTCCGTCGGCGTCGAACGCTCCCGCGACGGATACCGGGTGCTCCTGGCCGGCGGCGCCGTGGTCACCGGGACCGACATCCTGCTGTGCCTGGGCGCCGACGCGCCGAAGCTGCCCGAAGAGGTACGGGCCCACCGCGGCGACCCCCGGCTCGTCGAATCCCCCTACCCGGCCGGACGGCTGCGCCGGCTGCCGGCGGACGCCCGGGTGCTGACGCTCGGCACCAAGCTCTCCGCGATCGACAGCGCGCTGGTGCTGTGCTCCACCGGGCGGCGCACCACCGTCCTGGCCTCCCCCTCGGGGACCCTGCCCGCCGTGCGGACCGCGCTGTGCCGCGAGGACCGCGCCGCGTTCGACCGGGCCGCCTGGAGCGCGCTCGACCCCGACGACGCCTCCTTCGACCACCGGCTCGCCCGCATGCTGGTGCGCGCCGTGCGTGCCCACCGCCGGGCCGCCGGGAGCGAACGCCCCCGGCTGGGCGGCGACGCGGCCGCGCTCCTGGACCACGAACGGCGCCTGGCCGCCGAGCACCGCACGGCCTGGCAGGAGATCGTCGCCGAGCTCATCGACACCCTCAACACCCACGTCCCCCGCTGGAGCCCCGCCGCGCGGGCCCGCGTCCTGGCCCGCTACCGGGGCCTGATGTCCCGGTACATCTCCGCGATACCGCTGCGCAACGCGCGGCTGCTCGCCCGGCACCTGGCCCAGGGCCGCCTGCGGGTGGCGGACGCCTACCCCGAGCGCATCGAACGCGCCGCCGACGGGTGGACGGTGCACTGGCCCGGGGGCGCCACCGAGACCTTCGACTACGTGGTGAACGCCGCCGGCTACCGGGTGGCGCCGGTGCGCTGCACCGGCACCGGCCTGCGCATCGGCGGCCAGGACACCGGCTCCGGGCCCGAGGTCCTGGCGGATCTGCGCCTGCGGCTGCCGGACCGGCGCTCGCCGGAGCGGATCTGGGCGGTCGGCGCCAGCGCCGGGGACCGCTACCCCATCGTCAACTACCTGCGCGCCGCGGCCCAGCACGCGGCCGTCGTCGCCGGCCAGCTCACCTCCGGCACCCCGGCCACCCCGCAGCGGCCCGCCGCCCGGCCCGGTCCCCGCCCCACGATCCACCGCTCGGCCGCATGACCCCCCGGACGCACTCCCGAAAGGCAGGACAGCCCGTGATCGCCCTCGTCGACCCCGTGTCCAGCGGAGCCCAGCTCGCCGACGCCCTGCTGGAGGAAGGCGGGGACTTCCTGATCGTCTGGCCGCAGGCGCGGGCACCGCTGGCCGGGTCGGGACCCGACCAGGTCAAGACCGTGCTGCACACCGGCCTGGACGAGACCGCCGCGCAGCTGCGCGCCGCGGGCGTGGACACCGTCGTCGCCGGCAGCGAGTACGGCGTCACCCTCGCCGACGAGCTCGCCGAGCGGCTCGGCGTGCCGTACCACGCGCACGGCCTGCGCGCCGCCCGCCGCGACAAGTACGAGATGACCCGGGCGCTGGAGGCGGCCGGGCTCGCGCACGCCCGGACCGCCGTCGTGCGCACCGAGGACGAACTGGCCGCACTGCTGGCGCAGTGGGACCCCTTCCCCGTGGTGATCAAACCGTTCAACAGCGCGGGCAGCGACGGCTGCCGGATCTGCGCGACCCCCGAGGAGGCCCTGGCGGCCTTCCGGGCGATCGCCGGGGAGCGCAACCTCATGGGGGAGATCAACGAGGCCGTCCTCGCCCAGGAGTTCCTCGCCGGCTCCCAGTACATCGTGAACACCGTCAGCATGGACGGCGCCCATCTGCCCGCCGAGGTCTACGCCGAGCGCATCGACCGGGTGGACGGAGCCCCGGTGCTGCGGCACATCATCTCCCGGCAGGTCCTGGACGAGCGGGAACAGGAGGTCGTGGCGTACGTCCTGCGCTGCCTGGACGCCCTCGGCATCCGCGACGGCGCCGCGCACACCGAGGTGATGCTCACCGCCGCCGGCCCGCGGCTGGTGGAGGTCAACAGCCGGCTCATGGGCCCCTACCTCTCGCCCGACGCCTACCACGCCGCCTTCGGCTACAGCAGCGCCCACCTGGTCGCCGAGCGGTTCCTGCGCCCGCAGGAGTTCCGCAACCGCTTCGACCTGCCCTACGGATCGGCGCGCACCCTGGCCAAGGTGTACCTGCGCGCGCACCGCGACGGGGTGGTGCGCTCCCTCGGCGGACTGCGCGCCCTGCGCCGCCTGCCCGGCTTCCACAGCGCGGTCCGGCTCCCGGTGGCCGGGCAGCGCATCGAGGACGGCCACCTGACCACCGGCGCGTGCGGGCTGGCGTTCTTCGTCCACGAGGACGCGGAACTGCTGGAGCACAGCCTGGCGGTGCTGCACGAGATGGAGGACGCGGGCTCGCTGTTCCACATCACCGAGCCGGGGAACTGACCATGCCGGTCCTGTGCATCGTCGCCTCCGTCGTCCTCCAGGCGGCCGTCTACGGGTACGTCTCCGGGCGGCTGGACTCCGCCGGGAGCCTCGCCCTGTCCTGCGCCGGGTTCGGCGCCGCGGCCCTGGTGTTCAACGCCGCCCTGCTCGTCCGCGGCGCCCGGCGGCGCCCGGGCACGCCCGCGGCGCCGCGCGCCCGGGGGCTGCTGGTGCTGATGAACGTGGTCACGGCGGTGACGTTCCTCAGCTTCTACGCCTCGCTCACCTGGATCCCGTCCGCGCTGGCGACCGGCGTGGAGACCGCGATCGGACCGGCCGTGCTCGCCCTGCTCGGCCTGACCCGCTTCGCGCGGCGCGTTCCGTGGCGGGGCTGGGCGGCGGCGGCCGTCCTCGTCCTGCTCGGGGTCGGCTGCGGCGTGCGGTTCACCGGCTCCCACGGCCTCGCGGCCGACGCGGCCGTACGGGGGCTGGCGCTCGTCCTGGTGGCGGGCGCGGGGGCGGCCGTGCTCGCCCTGGTCTCCGCCGAGCTGGGACGGCGGGGCGTCGACCCGGTGCACGTGACCGCCCACCGCTTCCATCTGACCTACCTGTGCGGGGCGGGGCTGCTGGTCCTGACCGGGGGGAGCGGCGGGGCGTGGACGAAGGACCTGCCCGGCACGCTCGTCACCGGGCTGCTCGCCGTGACGCTGCCGCTGTTCCTGCTCCAGGCCGGGCTCCAGCGCACCGACCCCATGGTGTCGATGGTGCTCCTGACCACCCTGCCGGGCGCCACCTACCTCGCGGAGACCGCGTTCCACGGCTCCTTCGACCCCGGCGCGCTCGCCCTGATCTGCTGTCTGATCGCCGTGGCGGTGGGGTACGCCCGCGTCGGCGGCGGCGAGCCGGAGAGCGCGCCGGCCGCCGCGCAGGGCGGCGACCACGCCGGGGCCCGCGCGCCCGCCCCGCGGACGTGACCGCCCGCCCCGCCGTCCGCCCGGGCCCGGCGGGGCGTTCGTACGCGCAGGCGTCCGCCCGGGCCGCGCGGGGTGCGCGGACGCGCTGGAGGGGGCCCGGGCGCCGCGCGCTCGCGCCTGCGGCCCGCTACCGGACGCCCTCCCGCACCGCGTCCAGCAGCGCGGCCCGGGCCCGGGGACGGCGCAGCAGCTCGGCCCGGTCGCAGTCCACCCGCACCTCGTGCCGCTCGCCGGCCGCGTGGGAGAAGGCGCCGGGACGCGCCTGGGCCGACAGCACGTGCACCACGCGCCCGGTCCAGGCCGAGGTGACGCTGTGGTGCGCCGCCACCAGATGGCTCAGCCAGTCGGCGTAGGTGCCGGCCAGCCGGGCGGCACCGTCCGCCGCCTCCCGTTCGCTGCCGCCCATGCCCCGCAGGGCGGCGGCGGCCTCCCGTTCCAGGCCGTCCACCAGGTCCGCGACCAGCCGGCCGGGCGCCGAGGCGAGCAGGGCGGGGTCCACCCGGGCCCGCACCTCCTCCTCCCCGGCGTCCACCCCGAGCTGCGCCAGCGCCTCGCGGTAGCTGGCGGCGACCGCGTCGGCCGTGGTCCCCTCGGCGTCGAAGAGCACGATCAGCGACGGGCCGTCCGGCCCGGCCAGCGCGGCGGCCACCTCGAAGGCCAGGGGCGCCGACGCGCAGTACGCCGCGACGGCGGCCACCGGGCCGCTCCCGGCGGGGAGTCCGGCCAGCAGCCGCGCGGCGTAGGCCGGTCCGGTGGCGGCCCGCGGCAGCGGCCGGCGCAGCAGCTCCACGGTCCGCACCCCGTGTTCCTCCAGGCCCAGATCGGCGATGCGGGCCTCCTTGCGGTACCCGGGGTAGTCCAGGGTGAACAGCAGCGGCTCCTCAGCGCGCACGCGTGGTCTCCTTCCTCCGCTCCCCGTGGTCCCCGCCCGCGGTGCCCGCCCCGGCGGACGGACCGGACAGGAGCCGCAGTTGCGCGGTCATCAGCTCGTGGACGTCGTCGAACATCCGCCCCATCGCGGCGAGCTGGCGGCCCGCCAGGGACGCGGCCGGACCGGCGGCGGACACGGCCGGGCGGGCCCCGGCCACCGGCGCCTGCCGCCCCGCCGGGCACGCCGGGGCGCCGCCCGCGGCCACCGGAGGGGGCGCCGCGGGGCCGCCGGGGG
>NZ_WYCT01000172.1 GCF_011008945.1 Streptomyces harenosi | reverse complement strand
CACTTCTAGCTTCGTCGGCAGCGTCAGATGTGCATAAGAGACAGGGGCGTGCGCCGTTGGCCGTCCGTGTGGTCTGGGGGAAAATCCCGGGCAGGCGGAGAGAGGCGGCGGCAGTGGCGATGCGCGGGAATCGGTCCGGCGGCGGCAAGCGGTGGGACGGGGCCGCACGGTACGCCCTGCTTCCGCTGCGGGTCTTCCTCGGCGTGACCTTCGTCTACGCCGGGCTCGACAAACTCACCGACAGCTCCTTCCTGCGGGACGCGGGGGCCGGTTCCGTCGGTGAGACGATGCGCGCGGTCCGGGACTCCTCGGCCCTTCCCGCCCTGGTCGATCTGGCCTTGGAGAGCCCGGTGGGGTTCGGCTGGGCCATCGCCGCGGGAGAGCTGGCCGTGGGGATCGGGACGCTGCTCGGCCTGTTCACGCGGGTGGCCGCGCTCGGGGGCGCGCTGATCTCCCTCAGCCTGTGGCTGACCGTGAGCTGGGCCTCGGACCCCTACTACTACGGCAACGATCTCCCGTATCTCATGGCGTGGATCCCGCTCGTCCTCGCGGGGGCGCCGCTGCTGTCGCTGGACGCCCGCCGGCGAGCGCGGCGGCAGGCCGCCGGCGGGTAGCGCCGGCCTGGGTCAGCCCGGCACGTCCGTCCGGTCCGCGCGGCGGTGCCGGCGGCTCCGGGCCAGCAGCGCGGTGGCGCCGGCCAGGAACAGGCCCCCGACGACGAGGGGGACGACGGCGAACCAGGGGGTCTCCCACAGGCCGCCCGCGTCCCCGGCGTAGACGGCGCCCGCCAGGGCCAGGACGACACCGATGATCAGCCTTCCCGGCTGGAACTCATGACGCAGCACGGCTCACCTCCGCTTGTCCCACGCCGACACCGAGGTCCAGATCGAGCGTGCCGGTCGCCTCGCCGCCCGTGGCGGGGGGCAGGGTCACCTCCTGGTGCCTGCCCGGGGCCACGTCCACGTCCTTCCGGTTGTCGCCCGGAAGCTGGATGTCGCCCACCCCGACGTCGATGCTCAGCCGCACGGTCACGTCCTCGGGCACGACCACCCGTATCCGCCCCACGCCCACGTCGGCCCGGGTCGTCACCGTCTGCCCGCCGGCCAGGCGCAACCGGGACAGGTCCAGGGTGCCGACGCCGCTGCCCACCTCGTACTGGGGACGTATGTCGGCCACCGCCGCGGGTCTCCATGTGGTGCGCGCCCAATGGCTGCCGACGTTGTCGGGCAGGGCGGCGGACCCGGCCAGCAGGGCCGCCGTGACGACCGCCAGGAAGAGGGAACCGGCTCCCGTGCGGCCGAGGAAGGCGCTGACCGCGATGCCGGCGCCGAAGACGACGAGCGCGCAGGACAGGCCGGTCTGCACGCTGGTGCCGGGCGGGTGCTCCTCCCAGGCGAGCCGGGCGGCGAGGCCGCCGGTGACGAGGGCGAGCAGGAAGATCCAGCCGCCGATCCAGCGGGGGCCGCGCGGCTTCGGCGGCCGGGAGGGCCGGGCCGCCGTGGTCTCCCGCCCGGTGCCGTGGCCGGTGAGGCTGACGTCGGCGACCGCCGCGAGGTCGGGGGCGTAGGAGTCCCCGGGGCCCCACAGGTATCCGGTGCCGCCGGTGTGCGTGCCGTCCTTGACGATCGGGTCGCGCCACCAGGACGGGAAGGTGAGGGAGACCGGGGGCGCCTGGGGCTCCGGCGGAGCGTCGGCGACGGCCTGGGCGGCGAGGGGGTCCGGGCCGGGGGTGCCGCGCTGCCGCGACCAGTACCCGGCGCCCGCCAGGAGCAGGGAGAGGACGACGGCGAACGTCAGCACCCCGCCGTTGTTCAGCATCGTCAGGAACACGCCGCAGCCGACCAGCGCGAAGAGCACTGCCGCCAGCGCCTGGCCGTCGACCCGGCCGGTCAGCAGCTTGCGCACCTCGTTCTCGTCCTCGTCGTCGGCGGGGACGAAGAGCCAGGCGAAACCGTAGAAGATGAGGCCGAGGCCGCCGGTCGCGGAGAGCACCGCCAGGGTGATCCGGAAGATCACCGGGTCCATGTCGCACTGCCGCCCCAGCCCCGAGCACACGCCGGCGAGCATCTTGAACCGCGGGTCCCGCCGGAACCTGCGGACCGGACCGGTCCCGTCGGCACCGCCGGGGGCCGCGCCCGGGCCGGACGCGGTGTCGTGCGGCCCGGCACCCAGCGGGGAGCGCGGGCCGGAGCCCGGTCCCGGACTCGTCGTGGCGTGCTCGTGATCGGTCATGCGTCCATGGTGACGGGCGCGGCGCGGTGGCGGGAGCGGGATCGACCCTGGGCGGACCCTGAGATCCGGCCCTGAGACCGGGCCCGGTGGCGTGCGGCGGGCCGGGGACTCGAAGATCAGGGGAGTCTCCGGGGCGGACCCTGATGCCCGGGGACCACGGCCGTGTGACCATCGTTGGCATGCCGGAAGCCGCAGCAGCGCCCCTCGCCGAACCGCGGCCGCCGCGCAAGCTCTACCGCAGCAGTGACGGACGCTGGCTGGGTGGTGTGGCGCGGGGGCTCGCCGGGCACCTCGGCCTGCCCGTGATCTGGGTGCGGCTCGTCTTCGTCGGCCTGTTCATGGCGGACGGCCTCGGCGCGCTGCTGTACGCCGCGTTCTGGTTCTTCGTCCCGCTGGGCGTCGGCGGCGTCGAGGCCAGGAAACCGCCGTCCCTGGTGACCACGGAGACCTCGCCGGACGGCCGCCGCAGACTCGTCGCCCGCAAGCCGGACAAGGGCCAGATCGTCGCCCTGCTCCTCATGGTCGTCGTGGCCCTGGTCTTCGTGGGCAATGTGAACGTGGGCAACGGCGCCAAGGCCTACCTCTGGCCCGCCGTGCTCGTCGGCGCGGGCGTCGCCCTCGTCTGGCGCCAGGCGGACAACGCCCGCCGGGCCCGCTGGGCCGAGGTCGGCCGCCGGCGGCGCACGGTCACCCTGCTGCGCGCCGTGGCGGGCGTGCTGCTGGTCACGGCCGGTGTCTCCGGCATGTTCGTCCTCCAGGGCTCCGCCGCCCACCTCGGGTCCGTCCTGCAGGCCGCCCTCGCGGTCCTGGTCGGCATCACGCTGCTGGCCGGCCCGTATCTGGTGCGCATGACGCAGGACCTCTCCGAGGAGCGGCTGATGCGCATCCGCGCCCAGGAGCGCGCCGAGGTCGCGGCCCACGTCCACGACTCCGTGCTGCACACCCTGACCCTGATCCAGCGCAATGCCGAGAACCCGGGCGAGGTGCGCCGGCTGGCCCGCGCGCAGGAGCGCGACCTGCGCGCCTGGCTCTACAAGCCGGAGAGCAACGGCAAGGACGAGGCCGACGAGCCCGCCACCGTCGCCGACGCCGTGCGGCGCAACGCCGCCGAGGTGGAGGACAAGCACGGTGTCCCCATCGAGGTCGTCGTGGTCGGCGACTGCCCGCTCGACGAGCGGACGGGCGCGCAGATGCAAGCCGCGCGCGAAGCGATGGTGAACGCCGCCAAGTACGGTGGCGAGGGCGGCGCCGTTCAGGTCTACGCCGAGGTCGAGGGCAGGACGGTCTTCGTGTCCGTCCGGGATCGCGGCCCCGGTTTCGACCTCGACTCGATACCCGCCGACCGGATGGGTGTCAGAGAATCGATCATCGGCCGCATGGAGCGCAACGGCGGTACGGCGCGGCTGCGCCCCGTGCCCGACGGCGGCACGGAGGTCGAGCTGGAGATGGAGAGGGCGGAGAAGACGTCATGAGCGACCCGACCGAGGCGAACACGACGGCGGGATCGGCGGAGGCGGCCGGGTCCGCGCGGACGGACGGCGGCGCGGGCGGCCGCCATGTGCGCGTCGTCCTCGTCGACGACCACCGCATGTTCCGTACGGGGGTGCAGGCCGAGATCGGCGACACCGGGCAGACCGGCGTCGAGGTCGTCGGCGAGGCCGCCGACGTCGACCAGGCGGTCACCGTCATCACCGCGACCCGGCCCGAGGTGGTCCTCCTCGACGTGCACCTGCCGGGCGGCGGCGGCGTCGAGGTGCTGCGCCGGTGCGCCCCGCTGATGGCCGACCCCGAGCGGCCGGTCCGTTTCCTCGCGCTGTCCGTCTCGGACGCGGCCGAGGACGTGATCGGCGTGATCCGCGGCGGCGCCCGGGGATACGTCACCAAGACGATCACCGGCTCGGACCTGGTCGACTCCATCTTCCGCGTGCAGGAGGGCGACGCGGTCTTCTCCCCGCGCCTGGCCGGCTTCGTCCTGGACGCCTTCGCCTCCACCGACGCCGCGCCGGTCGACGAGGACCTCGACCGCCTCACGCAGCGCGAGCGGGAGGTGCTGCGGCTGATCGCCCGCGGCTACGCGTACAAGGAGATCGCCAAGCAGCTGTTCATCTCCGTGAAGACGGTCGAGTCCCATGTGTCGGCGGTCCTCAGGAAGCTCCAACTGTCCAACCGGCACGAGCTGACCCGGTGGGCGACGGCGCGGCGCCTGGTGTGACCGCGGCGGCCGGACCCCTCACACGACCCGGGTCGCCCCGGCGAACGGCATCTGGTCGACGGGCGCCGACCGCACGGGGGCCGAGGGGTTGGGGGCGTGGATCATCCGGCCGTTTCCCACGTAGATGCCGACGTGGCTGATGCCCGAGTAGAAGAAGACCAGGTCGCCCGGGAGCAGTTCGGCGCGTGACACCCGGCGGCCGGCGCCGATCTGGGCGTAGGTGGTGCGGGGCAGGGCGACACCCGCCGCGCGGTAGGCGGCCTGCACCAGCCCCGAGCAGTCGAAGGCGTCGGGGCCGGTCGCGCCCCAGACGTAGGGGCTGCCGATCTTCCGGTGGGCGTAGGCGACGGCCGCCGCGGCCCGGGCGTCGGGTGCCCGCACCGCTCCTCCGGTGGCCGGGGCGCTGTCCCGGCTGCCCGCAGCCGGCCGGGAGGCCCGGCCGGGTGCGCCGCCGAGCCCGGCGCGCTCCGCGGCCGGCAGCTCGGACAGCAGCCTGCGGGCCGCGTCCAGTTTCCCGTTGATCGTCGCGCGGTGCCGCTCCAGCTCCGCCCGGCGCGACCGCAGCTCGGACACCTCCACGCGGGCGGCCCCGCGCAGTTGCTCGATCTCCCGGAGCTGCCCGCGCACACGGGCGACGGCGGCCGCCTGTCTGCTGCCCATCCGCTCGGCGAGCGCGGCCCCTTCGAGGTATCCGCCGGGGTCCTCGGACAGGGCGAGTTGCAGCGCGGGGTCGAGGCCGCCGCCGCGGTACTGCGCCGCCGCGGCCGTACCCAGCACGGCGCGCGCCGCGGCCAGGCGCTCCTGCTTGCGCGCCGCGGCGTCCTGCAGCTGGGCCAGCCGCCGACCGGCCCGCTCGGCTCTCTCCCGCGCGCCGTTGTATCTCTCGGTGGCCACCTCCGCCTCCCGGTACAGTCGCTCCACCTCGGCCCGGACCTGCGCCGGCGCCCGCTCGGGCTCGGCGTGTCCGGTTCCGTCGAGTCCGGCGGCGGTCACCGCGCCCGTGAGGGCGATGGTGGCGGCGGCCCGTGCCGCGCCGCCGCCCGACACTCGCTGCCGGGGCCTGCGGTGGCTTGCCACTGGCTCCACGTCCTTCCGTACGGTTCGTGTGTCCGCCGAGCGCCGGTTCCGCCGCGCGGAGGGCGGGCGGACGTACCGGCGGCCGGCCGGTTCGGCGGCGGGTCCCGGGCGGGGCGCCCGCCGGGCCCTCGGCGGTGGTACCGGCCGCCGCCCCGGCCGGGGCGGCGAGGGGAGCCGGAACCTGGGGCAGGACGCTAGCCCCCGGTACGCCGGACCGGTCCCGCGATGTGCGGAAGTGGCCCCAGCCGACCACTTGGTGACCGTAGGTGACCAAGTGACGGAATGGCGATCGATGTATTCACGGAGAGTGATGATCAAGAGGGTGATCATCGAGCCGGGAGAGTCCGCGGAGTGCTATGGGGCGCGCGGGGACGAGAGCGGACGTCCGGGGCGGGCCGGTGCCGGGGGCGGCCGCGCCCCGGATTAGGCTCCGGCCTCATGGACGTACTCATCCACCTCTTCGTCGGCCTGCACATCATCGGCATCGCGGCGCTGCTCGGCGGCTTCCTGACCCAGATGAAGGCGATGGGCCAGGGCGCCGCGCGCTTCAGCCCGGCGATGCTGCACGGCGCGCTGACGATGCTGGTCACCGGAGTGATCCTGGTCGGCCTCAACCAGGCCGACGACCAGCCCGTCGACAACGTCAAGATCGGCGTGAAGCTGGCCCTGCTGATCGTGATCCTCGGCCTGGTCTACGTGAAGCGCGACGAGGAGAAGGTGGACAAGGGCCTGTTCGGGCTGGTCGGGCTGCTGACCGTGGCGAACGTCTTCATCGCCGTGCTGTGGACCTGACCGGCTCCTCGGCGGCCGCCGAGCGCAGCCCCTCCCGCGCGGACCCGACCGCGCCCGCGGCGACCGCCAGCCACGCGGCCACCGCGATCCACAGCAGCAGCTGACCGAGCCCGCGCAGCCACGGCACGTCGAGGACGGCGGCGGCGGACAGCGCCGCCGCCGCCGTCATGCCCATCGGGAAGACGGTCGCCCAGCGGCGCACGTCGTACCGCACCCGCGGCCACCCCAGCTCGGCGGCGAGCAGCACGACGTACCAGGCCAGATCGAGCACGAGCAGCGCGACGGTCACGGCGCGCAGGACGCCGCTGTCGTCGTCGTTCCACAGACGCAGACGCGTGCCCGAGGCGGCCAGCAGCTTCGACCCCGCCAGCGCCGAGATGGCGAGCGCGCCCGCCGCGATCCAGTGGTCCCCGGCACCCAGGGCCACCTGCCGCAGATCGAAGCGGACCAGGGCGACCAGATAGAGGACGAGCCCCACCCAGAACAGCACCAGGGCCGCGTGGGCCAGCCAGGCCGCCGAGGAGACCGGGGCCAGTGTCGCGCCGAGCACGGCGAGCCCCTGCGTCGCCACGCAGCCGAGGAACACCGCCCCCGGCATGGGCCGCCCCCAGTGGCGTACGACGAGACAGAGCAGCCCCGGCCACAGCACCGCGGCCAGCGCGAGCAGCGCCTGCGCCACCACCTGCCAGCCGAGCTGGGAGAAGCGCGTGCCCAGCACGGTCGTGGCGGCGACGGCGGTCAGGGCGCCCGGCGTCCCCGCCTGCGCCACCCACCGCGCCCGCTCGCGCAGCAGCAGGACGACGAAGTTCAGGGCCAGCCCCAGCCAGGCGGCACAGGCCAGGACCAGCGCGAGGCAGGACAGGAACTCGTGCCCCCGCAGATGCAGGCCGACCGACACGATGCCGGTCGCCATCACGGCGGCCCCGGCCGCCGGAGGACGCTGCGCCCACCAGGCGCGCAGGGGTGAGGTGCCGGACATGGGGCCGATGCTAGGCAGCCCGGTGCGCTCCGCCGGCGGGGCACGCGCGCGTACCGGACGAAAACGCCTGACTGCCCGGTCCCGGGCGGGCACCGGGGGTGTGCCGGGGCGCCGCGTCGGACACGCCGGAGGGCGGGACCCCGCCCGGCGGGCTCCGTCCCCTCCGCGGGACGCCGTGGTGACCAAAGTCTCACGTGGGGCGCACGGGAGGGCGCGGGCCCTTCCCCCACCAGGGCGCGCGGGCGGGCGGGCCGCGGGCGCCCGGGGCGCGAAGGCGCGCGGGAGGTGCGCCGATCTCGCCAAGGCGGCGGCCGGCTGTCGGTGGGGCGCCCTAGACTCGGAGAGCGATGAGCAGCCTCTTTGACGACAGCTTCCTGGCGGAACTCCAGGCCCCGCGCGGGCACGAGGAAGAGCCCCCGCCGCCGCCCGAGGACGATCACGTGCCGGAGCCCCTTCCGGACGATCTGTTCGGCGGGAAGTTCGACGTGCCGCCGGAGCGATGGGGACCCGGCCCGGACGAGGCCGGTGGCGGGGGGTACTACCGCAACGGCGCCCCGCGCCCGGTGGTCGACTCCGCCGCGCTCCTGGAGGGGCTGAACGACAACCAGCGCGCCGCGGTCGTGCACGCCGGCTCCCCGCTGCTCATCGTCGCCGGTGCCGGCTCCGGCAAGACGCGGGTGCTCACCCACCGCATCGCCTATCTGCTGGCCGAGCGGGACGTCCACCCGGGCCAGATCCTCGCCATCACCTTCACCAACAAGGCCGCGGGCGAGATGAAGGAGCGCGTGGAGCAGCTCGTCGGCCCGCGCGCCCACGCGATGTGGGTGATGACCTTCCACAGCGCGTGCGTGCGCATCCTGCGCCGGGAGAGCAAGAGGCTCGGCTTCACCTCCTCCTTCTCGATCTACGACGCGGCCGACTCCAAGCGCCTGATGGCCCTGGTCTGCCGTGACCTGGACCTCGACCCCAAGCGGTTCCCGCCCAAGTCCTTCAGCGCCAAGATCAGCAACCTCAAGAACGAGCTGATCGACGAGGAGGACTTCGCCGCCCAGGCGGCCGACGGCTTCGAGAAGACCCTCGCCCAGGCGTACGCCCTCTACCAGTCGCGGCTGCGCGAGGCGAACGCCCTGGACTTCGACGACCTGATCATGACGACGGTCAACCTGCTGCGCGCGTTCCCGGACGTCGCCGAGCACTACCGCCGCCGTTTCCGCCACGTCCTGGTCGACGAGTACCAGGACACCAACCACGCGCAGTACGCGCTGGTGCGGGAGCTGGTCGGCACCGGCGCGCACGACGAGGACGTGCCCCCGGGCGAGGGGGACCTGCCGCCCGCCGAGCTGTGCGTCGTCGGTGACGCCGACCAGTCGATCTACGCCTTCCGCGGCGCGACCATCCGCAACATCCTCCAGTTCGAGGAGGACTACCCGGACGCCACCACGATCCTGCTGGAGCAGAACTACCGCTCCACGCAGACGATCCTGAGCGCGGCCAACGCCGTCATCGAGCGCAACGAGTCCCGCCGCCCGAAGAACCTGTGGACCAACCAGGGCGCCGGCTCGCTGATCACCGGGTACGTGGCCGACACCGAGCACGACGAGGCGCAGTTCGTCGCCGACGAGATCGACCGGCTCACGGACGCGGGCGAGGCCAAGGCCGGCGACGTGGCCGTCTTCTACCGCACCAACGCCCAGTCCCGTGTCTTCGAAGAGGTCTTCATCCGCGTCGGCCTGCCCTACAAGGTCGTCGGCGGCGTCCGCTTCTACGAGCGCAAGGAGGTCCGGGACGTCCTGGCCTACCTGCGGGTGCTCGCCAACCCCGAGGACTCGGTGCCGCTGCGCCGTATCCTCAACGTGCCCAAGCGCGGCATCGGCGACCGCGCCGAGGCGATGATCGACGCGCTCTCCCAGCGGGAGAAGATCAGCTTCCCGCAGGCCCTGAGGCGCGTCGACGAGGCGTACGGCATGGCGGCACGGTCCGCGAACGCCGTGAAGCGGTTCAACGCGCTGATGGAGGAGCTGCGCACGGTCGTCGAGTCCGGCGCGGGACCGGCGACGGTGCTGGAGGCGGTCCTGGAGCGCACCGGCTACCTCGCCGAACTGCAGTCCTCCACCGACCCGCAGGACGAGACCCGGATCGAGAACCTCCAGGAGCTGGCCGCCGTGGCCCTGGAGTTCGAGCAGTCCCGCGGGGAGGGGAACCCCGGCACGCTCGCCGAGTTCCTGGAGCAGGTCGCCCTGGTCGCCGACTCCGACGAGATCCCCGACGAGGAGGGCGACGGCGTCGTCACCCTGATGACGCTGCACACCGCCAAGGGCCTGGAGTTCCCGGTCGTCTTCCTGACCGGCATGGAGGACGGCGTCTTCCCGCACATGCGCGCCCTCGGCCAGGCCAAGGAGCTGGAGGAGGAGCGCCGCCTGGCGTACGTCGGCATCACGCGCGCGCGTGAGCGCCTCTACCTCACCCGGTCCACGATGCGCAGCGCCTGGGGGCAGCCGTCGTACAACCCGCCCTCGCGCTTCCTGGAGGAGATCCCGCCGGCCCACCTGGAGTGGAAGCGGACCGGGGCGACCGCGCCCGCGTCCTCGGGGCCCGCCTCGGGCATCGCGGCCTCGCTGTCCTCGTCCCGGTCGCGTTCCTCGGCGGCGGGCGCGTCCGGCTTCGCCACGCGCCGGACGTCGGAGAAGCCGGTGGTGGCGCTGGCGGTCGGCGACCGGGTCACCCACGACCAGTTCGGGCTCGGCACCGTGGTCGCGGTCAAGGGCACGGGAGCGAACGCGGAGGCGACGATCGACTTCGGGGACGCCAAGCCGAAGCGGCTGCTGCTGCGGTACGCGCCGGTCGAGAAGCTCTGAGACGCCGCAAGGCCCCCGGAGGGAGGGACGGCTGCCGGACGCGGCAGCCGTGCTCCCGCCACCGGTGCGGCGGACGGGGCGCGGCGCCCGGTGTCAGGACGGGTCGAGGCCGTGGCTGCGCAGCCACGCCAGCGGGTCGATCGCCGAACCGCCGCCCGGCCGGACCTCGAAGTGCAGGTGCGGTCCGGTGGAGTTGCCGGAGTTGCCGGAGTACGCGATCGGGTCGCCGGCCTTGACGGTCGCGCCGGAGGGTACGCGGTAACTGGAGAGGTGGCAGTACCACGTCTCCGTGCCGTCCTTCGCGGTCACGATCATCATGTTGCCGTAGGCGCTGTTCCACTGCGTGCGGACCGTGCCGTCGGTGGCGGCCATCACGGTCGTGCCGTAGGCGACGGGGAAGTCGATGCCGCTGTGGACCGACATCCAGTTGATGCCGGACTGGCCGTAGTAGGCGCTCAGTCCGTGCTGCGCGACCGGCAGGGCGAACTTCGGCCGCAGCCGCTCCTTGCGGGCCGCCTCCGCCGCCGCCCGCTTCTTCTCGGCCTCCTGCTGGGCTCTGAGGTCGATGCGCTCCTGGGTGCGGCTGGCCCGGTCGGCGAAGTCGTCGGCGCCGGCGGACAGGCTCTGGAGCTGGGTGTCGAGCCGGTTGTTGGCGGTGGACGGCTTCACCGACGGGGCGTCGGCCGCGGAGGCCGTGGTCTCCTTGCCCTCGCCGCCGCTCAGCGTGGAGACCGAGGCGGCGGCGATGCCGGCGACGCCCATCGCGCAGGCCGAGGGCACGGCGATGGTCAGCAGCGCCGAACGCTTGGCGGGCTGACGGCGGCGGGAACGCCCGCCGCCACGGGAGGCGCGGGAGGCCGGGGCGGGAGTGACCTCCTCCTGGCCGTCCAGGAGGAAGCCGACGGCGGGCAGTTCACCCGTGGCGGCCGTCTCGTCGGCGGCCTCGTCCTCGTGGGCGAACCGCTCGAAGGCGGCGGTCCGCTCCTCCTCGGGCTCCGTCTCCGCGGCGTGCCGGCCGGGCTCGGGGGCCTCCGGCGCGCCCACGTTCCACTGCGTGGCGTCGTAGGCGCCGGTGTCGAAGGTCTGCGTGCCCCATTCCCACTGCTGGGTCCGGTCGGCGGGGTCCTCGGACCGGTCCGGCCCGAGCCACGCCGCCGCGTCCCACTGGCCGCTGGTGTCGTTGCCGGTGGCCTGCGGCGGGATCGCGGCCAGGTGCGGGTGACCGGCCGTCCAGGCGCCCGTGTCGTAGGCGCCGGTGTCGTAACCGGCGTGGTCCTGGCCCGCGTACGCGTCGTAGTGCGGGCCCGGGTGGCCGTCCGCGGGCCACGCGGCGGTGTCGTAGGCGCCGGCCGGTTCGTACCCGGCCGAGGTGTCGTACGCGCCCGTGCTCTGGGCCGGGAGGGCACCGAAGAGGGGATCGGCCGCGTAGTCCGCGCCGGCGGGGCCGCCGGTGGAAAAACCGGTGGCGTCGTAGTCGCCGTACGTGGTGAAGTCGCCGTGCTGGGCTTCCCGCGTGCCGTCGTACGACGCGTAGGGCGCCGAGGCGGCTTCGGAGGCCGGGGCCGGGGTGGTCATGGTCCCCGACGGGTGACGGTCGTTCACCAACGTCTCTTTCGCCTCGACAACAGGGGCTGCGAGAGCAGTGCGGCGACTGTACCCGGCGGTACGCGGGCGCGACAATCTTCCTCAGGTTTCGCGCGCGCAGGAAACGGGCATTCGGCCGTGATTCGGGGGACGGCGGGCACAGGCTTGGTTCTGTGTTCGACGTCCGTTCGAGGCGTTGGAGTGTCAGGCGACGGTCAGACCGCCGGCGGAATCGCCGGATCCGGTGTCCTCCGACGGTGCGTCGAGGGCCTGCCGGATGCCGGTCGCGACGGCGGGGTGCACCGGCAGCGCCAGGTGGCCGATGCCGCTCACCCGTATGTTCCGCGCGATCAGGTCGGGGTGGTCGAGGCAGGCCGTCCGCAGCGGGTCCATCAGGCGGTCCAGGTCGCTCCAGAAGCTGACGAAACGCGTCCGGCAGCCGGGGGCGGGGCCGGCCAGCTCCTCGATCACCGCCGAGCCGGGGCGCATCTGGCGCACGATGGGGTGCGCGTCGGCCAGGGGCGCGACCTTGGTGCCCCCGTGCGGCGTGCCGAGGGTCACCAGCGTGCGGACGCGGGCGTCGCCGCCGAGCCGCTGCACGTAGTACCGCGCGATCAGCCCGCCGAGGCTGTGCCCGACGATGTCGACCCGCCCGCTGCCGGTGCGGTCGCAGAGCTCCTCGACATGGCGGCCGAGCAGCTCGGCCGCGATCCGTATGTCGCAGGTCAGCGGCGAGTAGTTCAGCGACACGATCTGGCGCGTGCCGTGCCGGGCCAGGCTGCGGCGCAGCAGGACGAAGACCGAGCGGTTGTCGATGAAACCGTGCAGGAGGACGACCGGGGGCCGGTCCGGCAGGGGCAGACGGGGGGTGCCCGGAGCCCCGGATGCCTCGACGGCCCCGGGCGGCTCACCGGCGCTCGCGTCCGCCGCGTCCGCCGCGCCTGGTAGGGCTGAGATGGCGGACATGGCTGTCGCGGGAGTGCCGGGCGGGGCGTGCGGCGGGCAGAGCGGGCCGGGGGCGTGCGGCGGGCGCGCGCTCTCCGGGGGCTTGCGGGGGGAGGCGCGGCGCTCTTGGGCGATGCCGGAGGGATAGAGGACGAGGTGGCCCGTGAGGATCGCGAACTCCAGCACGGTCGCCTTCAGGAGGGCCAGGGACACGCCCGGTACCTTGACCGGCAGGATCGACGGCAGGGGCAGCAGACGCCGGCAGAGCGGGATGAACGGCTGTGCTGCTCTGGTGACCTTCATGGCCGACCTCCTGTCGGCACGCGGAAACGCCTGTTTCCCGTGTGCCCTCTTGGAGAGACGTGACACAAGCGCTCGGCGGTACTGCTGGGATGCGAGGGGCCGGAAAGGGGGGTGTCCGACGGGTCCGGGGCGGCCGTGACGCCGCGTCGCGGATTTCCCTCGCGCGCGTCGGAGCCGGGCCCGGTGCCGCGGGCGGCCACGGCACGGTGGCCGCGGGAGTCCGGAACGGTGCGCGACGAACGTGTCCCACTGTGTGATTTCCCCCTCTGTATCCACCGCGAAACCGCCGGTTGCGCGATGCTGGCGATAACGTTCGTTCACTTCGCCGGGCGGTGACGCGCCGGTGCGGGGCGAGGGACGGGCGCGCTGCGCGGGTGCCGGGCAGGGGCGGATGGTGCACTGTGCACCTGTGCAGGGTTCGGTACGGATGGATGTGATCGCTTCATGGAGGCAGTGATGGGTGTGGCAGCCGGTCCGATCCGCGTGGTGGTGGCCAAGCCGGGGCTCGACGGCCACGATCGCGGGGCCAAGGTGATCGCGCGGGCGCTGCGCGACGCCGGTATGGAGGTCATCTACACCGGGCTCCACCAGACGCCCGAGCAGATCGTGGACACCGCGATCCAGGAGGACGCCGACGCCATCGGGCTGTCCATCCTCTCCGGCGCGCACAACACGCTCTTCGCCGCCGTGATCGATCTGCTCAGGGAGCGGGAGGCGGAGGACATCCTGGTCTTCGGCGGCGGCATCATCCCCGAGGCGGACATTCCGCCGCTGAAGGAGAAGGGCGTCGCGGAGATCTTCACGCCCGGTGCGACGACGGCGTCGATCGTGGACTGGGTGCGGGCGAACGTGCGGCAGCCGGCGCAGGCGTAGGCGCCCCCGCCCGGCCCTCCCGGGAACGCGCGGTGGCGCCGCCGCCCGCGGTGCGTCGGTCCGGGCGCGGCCGGAGGGCGGCCGTGTCACCTCAGCTCGTCGGCCATCGCCGCGCGCAGCCGCAGGGTGGTGACCAGGCGCTGGAAGGACTCCGCCCAGTACCCGCCCGCGCCCGGTGACGCGTCCTCCGTTTCGTCGGGGACGGCGAGCAGGCCGTCCAGGCGGCTCGCCTCGGCGGGGTCGAGGCAGCGCTCGGCCAGGCCCATGACGCCGCTGAAGCTCCACGGGTAGCTGCCGGCGTCCCGCGCGATGTTGAGCGCGTCGACCACCGCGCGCCCCAGGGGGGCCGCCCAGGGCACGGCGCAGACCCCGAGGAGCTGGAACGCCTCGGACAGGCCGTGCGTCGCGATGAAACCGGCGACCCACTCGGCCCGTTCCCCGGCGGACAGGGTGCCGAGGAGCTTGGCGCGTTCGGCCAGGGACACCGCTCCCGGGCCGCCGGCCTCCGGTGCCGTGGGCGCGCCGAGGAGGGCCCGGGCCCACTCCGGGTCGCGCTGGCGCACGGCCGCCCGGCACCAGGCCGCGTGCAGGTCGTCGCGCCAGTCGTCCGCCACCGGCAGCGCGACGATCTGGCCGGGCGTGCGCCCGCCGAGCCGTGCGGGCCAGATGTGCAGCGGCGCCGCCTCCACGAGCTGGCCGAACCACCAGGAGCGCGCGCCGCGGCCGGTGGGCGGTGTGGGCAGGACGCCGTCCCGCTCCATGCCCGCGTCGCACTCGTGCGGCGCCTCCACGACGATCGCCGGGGGCCGCCGGGTGCGGTCGACGGCCACGCAGGCCGCCGCCCGGGCCGCCATGCGGGCGGCGAGGGCCGAGCCGGGCAGGGCGGACAGCAGTTCCGCCGCGGTGGTGCGCACATTGCGGCTGCGGTCGGCGAGCGCCTGTTCCAGGAAGGGTTCGTCCTCGGGGCCCAGACCGGTGCGCAGCGAGTCGAGGAACATCAGACGGTCCTCCGCCCGCTCCGTCGCCCAGGTGGAGGCGAGCAGTTCGCGGGCGGCGGCCGGATCGCGCGAGCGCAGGGACGCCAGCAGGGCGACGCGTTCGGCGAAGAGGCCCTCCTGCCAGAGGGCGCGCGTCGTGGCCGGGTCGCCGGGGCGGGCGAGCGCACGCGTCCCGCCCGCCGCGCGCAGGGCGAACCGCCAGTCCGGGTTGAGCCGGGCCAGCCACAGGGCGCGCGGCCCGGCGAACCTCAGGACCGCCGGGCGCAGGTCCGTGCGTCCCCGGGCCGCGTCCAGCAGGGCGGGCAGTGCCTGCGCGGGCGCCGCGTAGCCCCGGGCCTCGGCCGCCGCGAGCCACTGGGGCAGCAGCTCCATCAGGTCGGGCGCGGTCCCCCTGCCGGAGGTGGCCGGACGGTTGGCCAGCAGCATGGCGAGGCGGCGGGCGGCCGGGGCGGGCAG
>NZ_WYCT01000171.1 GCF_011008945.1 Streptomyces harenosi | reverse complement strand
AGATGGGTATAAGAGACAGTCCCCGAAGCCCGCCACCGCCGAAGCCGCCCAGGAACCGGCCGAGACGGAACCGGCCGAAGCGGAACCGGCCGCCGCGGACGAGGCCGCGTCCGGCAAGCCCGCCGTCTCCGCCGCGCGCGTCCGCTCCCGCGCCCCCCACCTCTCCACCGCCTACAAGGCCGCCGGCGCCGCCCTCCGCAAGCACGGCCTCACCGGCACCCGCGCCAAGGTGTACCTGGTCCTGGACCGCTCCGCCTCGATGCGCCCGTACTACAAGGACGGCTCCGCCCAGGCACTGGCCGAGCAGACCCTGGCCCTCGCCGCCCACCTCGACCCCGAGGCCACGGTCCCCGTCGTGTTCTTCTCGACCGAACTGGACGGCACCGGCGAGCTGACCCTCACCGAGCACGAGAACAAGATCGACGAGCTGCACGCCGCGCTGGGCCGGATGGGCCGTACGAGCTACCACGCGGCCGTCGAGGAGGTCATCGCCGCGCACGGGAGGTCCGCCCCCGGCACGCCCGCCCTGGTGGTCTTCCAGACGGACGGCGCGCCCGACGCCAAGACCCCCGCGACCCGGTCCCTGGAGGAGGCCGCGACGGGCCACCCCGCCGTCTTCTTCTCCTTCGTCGCCTTCGGTGACCCGGAGAACAAGGCGTTCGACTACCTCCGCAAGCTGCGCACGGGCAACGCCTCGGCCTTCTTCGCCGGCGAGACGCCCCGCGAGCTGACGGACAAGGAGCTGTACGAGGGAATCCTCGCGACCTGGCGTCCGTGATCACGCGCGACCGGGGGGGGCGGACGGGGTCC
Source organism: Streptomyces harenosi (assembly GCF_011008945.1). Lineage (GTDB taxonomy): Bacteria > Actinomycetota > Actinomycetes > Streptomycetales > Streptomycetaceae > Streptomyces > Streptomyces harenosi. The sequence goes on along the minus strand of NZ_WYCT01000171.1, from coordinate 14,466 downwards.
GGCGCCGCGTCCACCCCCCGGAACGCGTGTGAGTCGATCTTGCCGGGACCAGTAGGATTTCGACCATGGCGGCCACTGGATCCGAGAAGCAGGGTGGCAAGGCGTTCTACGTCAGCACCCCCATCTACTACGTCAACGACGCTCCTCACCTGGGCCACGCCTACACGACCGTCGCAGGGGACGTGCTCACGCGCTGGCACCGTCAGCGCGGCGAGAAGGTGTGGTACCTCACCGGCACGGACGAGCACGGTCAGAAGATCATGCGCACCGCGGAGGCGAACGGCGTCAGCCCGCAGGAGTGGGCCGACAAGCTCGTCAACGAAGCGTGGAAGCCTCTCTGGGAGCACCTGGAGATCGCCAACGACGACTTCATCCGCACCACGCAGCAGCGGCACACCGACCGCGTCCAGGAGTTCGTGCAGGACCTGTACGACAAGGGCGAGATCTACAAGGGCGGTTACGAGGGCCCGTACTGCGTGGGCTGCGAGGAGTACAAGCTCCCCGGCGAGCTGCTCGACGGCGAGGGCGAGTACGCGGGCCAGAAGCTGTGCCCGATCCACAAGAAGCCGGTGGAGATCCTCAGCGAGGAGAACTACTTCTTCAAGCTCAGCGCGTACGGCGAGAAGCTCCTCGCCCACTACGAGGCCAACCCGGACTTCATCCAGCCCGAGTCGGCGCGCAACGAGGTCGTGAACTTCGTCCGCCAGGGCCTTCAGGACCTCTCCATCTCCCGCTCGACCTTCGACTGGGGCATCCCGATCCCCTGGGACGAGAAGCACGTCATCTACGTGTGGGTCGACGCGCTGCTGAACTACGCCACCGCGGTCGGCTACAACGAGAACCAGGAGAAGTTCGAGGCCACCTTCCCGGCCGACGTCCACCTGGTGGGCAAGGACATCCTCCGCTTCCACGCCGTGATCTGGCCCGCCATGCTGATGGCGCAGGGCCTGCCGCTGCCCGGCAAGATCGCGGCCAACGGCTGGCTGATGGTCGGCGGCGAGAAGATGTCGAAGTCGAACCTGACCGGCATCAAGCCGCAGGACCTGACCTCGCACTTCGGCGTGGACGCCTACCGCTGGTACTTCCTGCGCGCCATCGCCTTCGGCCAGGACGGCTCCTTCTCCTGGGAGGACTTCTCCGCCCGGTACACCTCCGAGCTGGCCAACGACTACGGCAACCTCGCCTCGCGTGTCGCGGCGATGGTCGGCAAGTACTTCGGCGGCACGCTGCCGGAGGCGACGGCGGTGGGCGAGGCCGAGGAGGCGATCCACGCCGGACTCGCCAAGGCCGTCGCGGAGGCCGACCGGAAGATCGGCGAGAAGCTGGACTTCCAGGGCGGCATCCTGGCCGTCTTCGACTTCGTCAAGCAGGTCAACGGCTACATCACGGAGCAGGAGCCGTGGAAGGTGGCCAAGGACGACTCGCCGGAGGGCAAGGCCCGGCTGGCGACGATCCTCTACACCGCCGCGGAGTCGCTCCGGGCGGTGGCGGTCCTGCTGAACCCGGTCATGCCGGAGACCTCCCAGAAGCTCTGGGACTCGCTGGGCGCCGAGGCGTCCCTCGGTGCCCTCGCGGACCAGAGGGTCCAGGAGGCCGCGGACTGGGGTCGGCTGCCGGCCGGCTCGACGGTCACCAAGGGCGCCGTGCTCTTCCCGCGTCTCGAGGAGAAGCCGGCCGCGTAACGCGCTCGCTACAGCAGGGGCCCGGGAGAGGGACGATCCTTCTCCCGGGCCCTCCGCTTTGCGATGATCACAGCCGGGGCGGCCGTCCGGCCGCCGACGCACGAGTGGGGGGACCACGCACCATGGCACTGTTCGGCAACGCGCACACCGTCGACCCGGCCCAGGCCCAGCAGGACTACGCCCGTCTGCTGGGCCACGGGGAGCAGGTGCACGCCGCCTACCTGCTGATCCGGGACACCATCCTGTTCACCGACCGCCGGCTGATCCTGGTCGACAAGCAGGGCATCACCGGCAAGAAGACCGAGTACCACTCCGTCCCGTACCGCAGCATCACCCACTTCTCCGTGGAGACCGCGGGCACCTTCGACCTCGACGCCGAACTGAAGATCTGGATCTCCGGCACCCCGGCCCCCCTCCAGAAGACGTTCACCAAGGGTGTCGACATCTACGAGGTCCAGGCCATTCTCACCCAGTTCGTCGCCCGCTGACCCACCCCGCCCCCGACGCATCACCTCGTGCACCGATCTCGACCGCCTCGACGACTGGCTCGGCCGGGCCCTGACCGTCGAGCGGGCGGAGGAGCTGTCCGACGTCGAGCGGGCGGAGGAGCTGTTCGACGAGGACGGCACCGCCGGCTGACGCCGGGGGAGAGACGGACAGGGGCCCGGCACCGGAGATCGATCCGGTGCCGGACCCCTGACCTTGGGCGTCGAAGGACTACTTCGGCTGCGGCTTGCGCACCGACAGGTGCAGCTCCCGCAGGCGGGACTCGTCCAGCTCGGTCGGCGCGCCCATCATCAGGTCCTGGGCGTTGCCGTTGAGCGGGAAGGCGATCGTCTCGCGGATGTTCGGCTCGTCCGCGAGGAGCATGACGATGCGGTCCACGCCGGGGGCGATGCCGCCGTGCGGCGGGGCGCCGAAGCGGAAGGCGCGCAGCATGCCGGCGAACTCGCGCTCGACGGTCTCGTGGTCGTAGCCCGCGATCTCGAACGCCTTGAGCATGATGTCCGGCTCGTGGTTCCGGATCGCGCCGGAGGACAGCTCCACACCGTTGCAGACGATGTCGTACTGCCAGGCCAGGATGGACAGCGGGTCCTGGGACTCCAGGGCCTCCATGCCGCCCTGCGGCATCGAGAACGGGTTGTGCGAGAAGTCGATCTTGCCGGTTTCCTCGTCCTTCTCGTACATCGGGAAGTCGACGATCCAGCAGAAGCGGAAGACGTTCTCCTCGAAGTGACCGGCGCGCCGGGCGGCCTCGACCCGGACCGCGCCCATGATCTTGGAGACCTCGTCGAACTCGCCCGCGCCGAAGAAGACCGCGTGGCCGGGGGCCAGCGACAGGCGCTTGGTGAGCTCGGCGACGTTGTCCTCGGTGAGGAACTTGGCGATCGGCCCGGTGAGCGAGCCGTCCTCGCCGACGCGCACCCAGGCCAGGCCCTTGGCGCCCTGCGAGACGGCGTAGTCGCCGAGCTGGTCGAAGAACTTGCGGGGCTGGGCGGCGACGTCCGGCACCGGCAGGGCACGCACGTGCTTGCCGGCGAACGCCTTGAACTCCGAGCCCGCGAAGATGTCGGTGATGTCGACGAGCTCCAGCTTGGCGCGCAGGTCGGGCTTGTCGGAGCCGTACTTCAGCATCGCCTCGCGGAACGGGATCCGCGGGAAGGGGGAGGTGACCTCGCGACCGCCGCCGAACTCGGTGAACAGCTCGGTCATCAGCTTCTCGATCGGCTGGAAGACGTCCTCCTGCTCGACGAAGCTCATCTCGACGTCGAGCTGGTAGAACTCGCCCGGCGAGCGGTCGGCGCGGGCGTCCTCGTCGCGGAAGCAGGGCGCGATCTGGAAGTACCGGTCGAAGCCGGAGATCATCAGGAGCTGCTTGAACTGCTGCGGGGCCTGCGGGAGGGCGTAGAACTTGCCCGGGTGCAGCCGGGAGGGGACCACGAAGTCGCGGGCGCCCTCGGGCGAGGTCGCCGTCAGGATCGGGGTCGCCAGCTCGTTGAAGCCCAGCGCCGACATCTTCTGGCGGATCGCCGAGATGACCTGCGTGCGCAGCATGATGTTGCGGTGCATGCGCTCGCGGCGCAGGTCCAGGAAGCGGTACTCCAGGCGCCGCTCCTCGTTGACCCCGTCCTCGGTGTTGATGGTGAAGGGGAGCGGGGCGGCGGCGCCGAGCAGCTCGACCTCGCCGACCTCGACCTCGATCTCGCCGGTCGGCAGGTCGGGGTTCACGTTCTCGGTTCCACGTGAAACAACCCGGCCGTCGACGCGGACGGTCGACTCCTTGGAGATCTTGTCGAGCGCCTCGTACGCGGGGGTGCCCGGACGGGCGACGAGCTGCGTGATGCCGTAGTGGTCGCGCAGATCGATGAAGAGGATGCCGCCCAGGTCGCGCCGATTGTGCAGCCAGCCACTCAGCCGGACGTCGGTGCCGACGTCAGAGGCGCGGAGCTCGCCGCAGGTGTGGGACCTGTACCGATGCATCGTCGTTCATCCAGTCTTCGCGGATTCGGGAATCTCCGGGGCCCGGTGCCCGGACTTTCCCAGGGTACCGGCCACCCTACGGTCGGCTCTCCTCCCTTTCGTCTTCCCCTTCGCCTCCCCTTGCTCTCCCTTCCGCCTCCCTTCCGCCGGAGCACGGCTCCGGCGGAAGGCGCGGCCGGGGGCCGAGGGCCGTGCGCACACCGGCACGCGAGCGGTGGCAGCGTGCGAAGACCTCTTCTTAAAGTGGGGCAATGCGCACTGGTGAGCCCCTGCCCGCCGTGGGGGACGTCCTCGCCGCCCTGGACACCGGGCTGTGGCACTGGGACACCGCGGCCGGGCTGGTGGTGGTCGACGCCGAGGCGGCCCGGCTGCTCGGGCTGCCCGCCCGGCAGGCGACCATGACCGAGGCCCAGGTCCGCGCCCGGCTCCATCCGGGTGACTGGGCCGAGGTCACCGGTGTGGTGCAGCTCGCGGCGGCCGAGGGCACCGTCGCCGAGGCGCGCCTGAGGGTCATGGACGAGCGGGGCGGGGTGGTGCGCGTCGTGCGCAGCCGCTCTCGGCCGTCCTTCGACCCGGAGCGCAAGTCGTACCGGCTCGTCGGCACCCTCCAGGAGGTCAGCGACCCGGCACCGGGCGCGGCCGCCGGGAGCGAGGGCGCGGTCACCGGCGACTGGCGCCGCTCCCGGGAGGCGTTCCTGCTGGACGCGGGCCGGGCGCTCGCGGAGGCCCGGTCCACGCAGGAGGTGCTGCGGGTCGTGGCGAACCTGGCGATGCCGGGCTTCTCACCGGACGGGCTCGCCGTGTTCGGCGTGGAGGGCGACCGGCTGACGATCATCGGGCACCACGGGCAGCAGCCGGGGGCCGAGAACCCGTTCGCGCAGATGCCCCTGGAGACCGACTATCCGGCGGCCGAGGTGGTCCGCACCGGCCGGGCCGTCTACCTCACCTCGCCGGAGGAGTACCGGGCCCGCTACCCGCTCACCTGGCCGCTGGCCCAGCGCTTCGGCCGCAGCTCGTGGGCGTTCATGCCGCTGACCGTGGCGGGCCGCACGATGGGCGCCTGGATGGCCGGCTTCGCCCATCCGGTCGCCTTCACCCCGGACGAGCGGTCGGTGCTGGCCACCGTCGCCCGGATGCTGGCCCAGGCCCTGTCGCGGGCGGGGGCCGCCGAGACCCAGCGGGAGCTGACCGACGGGCTGCAGCGGTCGATGCTGCCGGTGCTGGGCCCGCGGATCCCGGGCATGGGCGTCGCCGCCCGCTACGTGCCCACCGGGGGCGGCCTCCAGGTGGGCGGTGACTGGTACGACGTGATCGCGCTGCCGCAGGGGCGCTTCGCGCTGGTCATCGGCGATGTGCAGGGGCACGACGTACGGGCGGCCGGACTGATGGGGCAACTGCGCATCGCCCTGCGCGCCTACGCCTCCGAGGGGCACCGCCCCGACGCGGTCCTCTCCCGCGCCTCCCGCTTCTTCCACGACCTCGCCGACAACCCCGACGACCCCGGCGACCTGCGCTTCGCGACCTGCCTGTACGCCGAGGTCGACCCGGGGACCGGGACGGTGGAGACCGCCCGCGCCGGTCATCTGGACCCGGTGGTGCGCATGGCGGACGGGACCGCGCTGCTGCGGGCCACGGCCGGCGGGCTCCCCCTCGGCATCGACCCGGACTGCGACTACCCGACGACGCGCCTGGCGCTGGAGCCCGGCGACACGCTGCTGCTGTGCACGGACGGCCTGGTCGAGACCGGCGGCCACGACCTGTACACCGGCTGGCTGCGCATCCGGTCGATCCTGGAGGAGAGCGACGGCGACCTGGAGGGGCTGGCCGACACGCTGGTGCAGGCCGTGCTCGGGCCGTCCTCGCACCACACCACCGGCCCGCTGCCCGACCGGCGCGAGGACGACATCGCCCTGGTGCTGCTGCGCCGCGAGGAGGAGTCCGGCGGCGCCGTCCGGCGGCCGGTGCGCCGCACGATGCTCACCGTCGCCCAGGCCGAGCCCGAGCGGATCGGCACCGCCCGCGGCCATCTGCGCGACCTGCTGCACGACTGGCCCAGCGAGGACCAGACCGACGCGGCGGTGCTGCTGCTGTCCGAGACGCTGACCAACGTGCTCGTCCACACCGACGCCGATGCCCTGCTGGTGGCGGAGGTGACCGGGGAGCCGGGCGAGCGGCGGATCCGCATCGAGGTCTTCGACAACGGCGTCGACCTGCCGCACAGGCGGCGGCCGGGGGAGATGGCGTCCTCCGGACGCGGCCTGATGCTGATCGAGCTGCTCGCGGACGAGTGGGGCGTCGCCCCGCGCGGGGAGGGCAAGAGCATCTGGTTCGAGATCTACGAGCGCGGGGCCGAGGGCTCCGGGGACCCCGAGGGGCCCGGCGAGGCGGGGGGCGGCTGCGCCGCGTAGCGGTCCCGCAGCTCGTGGGCGACGCCGAAGGCGGCGGCCGTCAGCGGCACCGCGAGCAGCATCCCGACGATCCCGGCCACCGACGCGCCCCCGGTGATCGTCACCATGACCACCGCCGGATGCATCTGCACCGTCCGGCTCTGGATCAGCGGCTGGAGCACGTGTCCCTCCAGCACCTGCACGGCCAGCACCACCCCGAGCGCCCACAGCGCGATGACGAAGCCCCGGTCGGCGAGGGCCACCAGCACCGCCACCGCCCCGGAGACGAAGGCGCCGAGGTAGGGGATGTAGGCGCCGACGAAGACCAGCGCGCCCAGGCCGACGGCGCCCGGCACGTCGAGGACGAGCAGGCCGACGGTGATGCACAGGGCGTCGATCAGGGCGATGAACGTGGTCCCGCGCATGAAGCCCTCGACGGCCTCGAAGGCCCGCCGGGCCATCGCCTCCACGGGGTCGCCGCCGCGGCGCGGGACGAGCGAACGCAGGGCGCCGACGGCCCGGTCGGAGTCGCGCAGGAAGAAGAAGACGAGCAGCAGGGCGAGGACGGCCATGGCGATGATCTCGCCCACCACGCTGACCCCGCTGATCACCCCGGAGGCGGCGGTCCCGCCGAACTTCGACAGCAGCTCGCGCGCGTTGGAGGCGAGGTCGTCCAGCGAGGTCCCGGCCGCGCCGAAGTGCTCGGCGAGGTCCTGGGCGGCGTTGCGGAGCGAGGCGACGATCTGGTCGCCGCTGTCGATGAGCGCGGCCACCACGATGTACACGGCCCCGCCCACCACGGCGACGACGGCGACGCAGGTCAGCCCCGCGGCCAGCGACCGCTGCACCCCGGCGCGCACCAGCCACCGGTACACCGGCCCGAGCAGCGCCGAGCCGAGCAGCGCGAGCAGCACGGGCACCACCGCCGTGCGGAACTCCACGCACAGCCGGATCCCGACGTAGACCACGCCGCTGACGAGCAGCGCGACGGCGCACCAGGCGCCGAGACGGCGTACGGGCTCGGGCAGCGGCGGCGTGGGGGCGTGCACGCCTCCAGCGGATCACGCCCCGGGCGGGCTGTCCCGCGCGGACGGCCCGCCCGGGTGACACCCCGGCACACGGACGGCCACCGGAGTGACCACGTCACCCGGACGGCCGCCCGGACGGCACCAGGCCCCACGGATGGCCACCGGGGGTGACCACGTCACCCGGACGGCCGCCCGGACCACACCGGGCCCCAGGGACGGCCGCCCCGGACGGCACCACGTCACGCGGGCGGCCGCCCGCGTGACACCAGGTCACGCGGACGGCCGCCCGGACGGCGATGCCCCGTCAGCCGGTCAGGCTTCCGGCCCGCCCGCCGACATGCCGTGCACCGCGGGGACGGTGCCCAGCCGGCCCTTCTGGAAGTCCTCGAACGCCTGCATGAGCTCGTCCTTGGTGTTCATCACGAACGGGCCGTAGTGGACCATCGGCTCGCGGATCGGCCGGCCGCCGAGCAGGACGACCTCCAGGTCCGGCGTACGGGACTCCTGCCGCTCGTCGGCGCGGACGGTGATCGAGGAGCCGGCACCGAAGACGGCGGCCTGGCCCAGGTGGACCGGACGGCGCTCGGCACCGACGCTGCCGCGCCCGGCCAGCACGTACGCCAGGCCGTTGAAGTCCTCCCGCCACGGCAGCGTCATCTCCGCGCCCGGCGCCAGCGTGGCGTGGATCATCGTGATCGGCGTGTGGGTGATGCCGGGGCCGGCGTGGCCGTCCAGCTCGCCGGCGATGACGCGCAGCAGCGCGCCGCCGTCGGGCGTGGTCAGCAGCTGGACCTGGCCGCCGCGGATGTCCTGGTAGCGCGGGGCCATCATCTTGTCCTTGGCCGGCAGGTTCACCCAGAGCTGGAGGCCGTGGAAGAGGCCGCCGGACATCACCAGCGCCTCCGGCGGCGCCTCGATGTGCAGCAGGCCGCTGCCCGCGGTCATCCACTGGGTGTCGCCGTTGGTGATGGAGCCGCCGCCACCGTGGCTGTCCTGGTGGTCGAAGGCGCCGTCGATGATGTAGGTGACGGTCTCGAAGCCCCGGTGGGGGTGCCAGGGCGTGCCCTTGGGCTCTCCGGGCGCGTACTCCACCTCACCCATCTGGTCCATCATGATGAACGGGTCGAGGTGGCGGTAGTTGATCCCCGCGAACGCCCGGCGCACCGGGAAGCCCTCGCCCTCGAAACCGCTGGGCGCGGTCGTGACGGTGAGCACGGGACGTGCCACGGCGTCGGCGGGGGCGGTCACACGGGGCAGCGTCAACGGGTTCTCGACGGTCACGGCAGGCATGTCGGTACCTCCTCAGGTACGGCCCACTTTAGTTGAGCGTTGAACTTCCTGCCACCCCCAACGGAAAAAGCCCGGGGGAGATTCCCCCGGGCCCGCGGCGACGCGCCGGTGCCTGCTAGCCGTACATCCGCCGCATGGCGAAGTCCACCATCTCCTCCACCGCCTTGGCGTCGAAGACGATCCGGTGCTCGCCCTCCATGTCCAGCACGAAGCCGTAGCCGGTCGGCAGCAGGTCGAGCACCTCGGCGCCGGTGATCACGAAGTACTTGGACTCCTTGCCCGCGTACCGCCGCAGCTCCTTGAGGGTGGTGAACATCGGGATCACCGGCTGCTGGGTGTTGTGCAGGGCGAGGAATCCGGGGTTGTCGCCGCGCGGGCAGTAGACCTTCGACGTCGCGAAGATCTGCTGGAAGTCCTCGGCGGTCATCTGCCCGGTGGTGAAGGCGCGCACCGCGTCCGCGAGCGACGGCGGGGACGGCTCGGGGTACAGCGGCTGCTGGTGCCCGTACCCGCCGTTCATCGGCTGCTGCGGCGGGGCGTACTGCTGCTGCTGAGGACCCGCGGTCTGGTCGTAGCCGTACATGCCGCAAAGAGTAACGAGTCACAGATGACCCGATCGGGGTTGCTTCTTATTACCGACGGGTAGCATCATCGTAGCTACTAGCTGGTACGTGAAACTGCGCGAGGAGTCAGTGCCTCGCCGATCTCTCTACGGAGCCGTCGCCATGGGGCACTACAAGTCGAACCTCCGGGACATCGAGTTCAACCTCTTCGAGGTGCTCGGCCGCGACAAGCTGTACGGCACCGGCCCGTTCGCGGAGATGGACGTCGACACCGCCAGGAGCATCCTCGAGGAGCTGACCCGCCTCTCGGAGAACGAGCTGGCGGAGTCCTTCGCCGACGCCGACCGCAACCCGCCGGTCTTCGACCCGGAGACGAACACCGCGCCGATCCCGGAGTCCTTCAAGAAGAGCTACCAGGCCTTCATGGACTCCGAGTACTGGCGGCTCGGCCTGCCCGAGGAGATCGGCGGCACCACCTCGCCGCGCTCCCTGATCTGGGCCTACGCGGAGCTGATCCTGGGCGCCAACCCGGCCGTGTGGATGTACTCCTCCGGCCCGGCCTTCGCGGGCATCCTCTTCGACGAGGGCAACGAGGTCCAGAAGCACATCGCCAAGATCGCCGTCGAGCGGCAGTGGGGCTCGACGATGGTGCTCACCGAGCCCGACGCCGGTTCGGACGTCGGCGCCGGCCGCGCCAAGGCCGTGCAGCAGGAGGACGGCTCCTGGCACATCGAGGGCGTGAAGCGCTTCATCACCTCCGGTGAGCACGACATGTCGGAGAACATCCTCCACTACGTCCTCGCCCGTCCCGAGGGCGCCGGACCCGGCACCAAGGGCCTGTCCCTCTTCCTCGTCCCGAAGTACCTCTTCGACTTCGAGACCGGCGAGCTGGGCGAGCGCAACGGCGTCTACGCCACCAACGTCGAGCACAAGATGGGCCTGAAGGTCTCCAACACCTGCGAGATGACCTTCGGCGACCGCCACCCGGCCAAGGGCTGGCTGATCGGCGACAAGCACGACGGCATCCGCCAGATGTTCCGCATCATCGAGTTCGCCCGGATGATGGTCGGCACGAAGGCGATCTCCACGCTGTCGACCGGCTACCTCAACGCGCTGGAGTACGCCAAGGAGCGCGTCCAGGGCCCGGACCTGGCCAACTTCATGGACAAGACCGCGCCCAAGGTCACCATCACCCACCACCCCGACGTACGCCGCTCGCTGATGACGCAGAAGGCGTACGCGGAGGGCATGCGCGCCCTGGTGATGTACACCGCCTCCGTCCAGGACGAGATCCAGGTCAAGGAGGCCAACGGCGAGGACGCCTCCGCCGAGCACGCCCTCAACGACCTCCTCCTGCCGATCGTCAAGGGCTACGGCTCGGAGAAGGCCTACGAGCAGCTCGCCCAGTCGCTCCAAACCTTCGGCGGCTCCGGCTTCCTCCAGGAGTACCCGGTCGAGCAGTACATCCGGGACTCCAAGATCGACACCCTCTACGAGGGCACCACCGCGATCCAGGGCCAGGACTACTTCTTCCGGAAGATCGTCCGCAACCAGGGCGCCGCGCTGAACTCCCTCGCCGAGGACATCAAGAAGTTCCTCGCCCTGGCCACCGGCGGCGAGGAGCTCGCCGGCGCCCGCGAGCACCTCGCCAAGGCCGCCGTCGAGCTGGAGGCCATCGTCGGCCTGATGCTGACCGACCTCGCGGCCACCGAGAAGGACGTCAAGAACATCTACAAGGTGGGGCTGAACACCACCCGCCTGCTGATGGCCTCCGGTGACGTGATCGTCGGCTACCTGCTGCTCAAGGGCGCCGCGATCGCCGCCGAGAAGCTGCCCACGGCGTCCGCCAAGGACAAGGCGTTCTACACCGGCAAGATCGCCGCCGCGAAGTTCTTCGCCGCGAACGTCCTGCCGGGCGTCACCTGCGCCCGCAAGGTGGCCGAGGGCGTCGACCTGGAGATCATGGAGCTGGACGAGGCCGCGTTCTAGTCCCCGGCCGCCCCGGTACGAGGGCCCCGTCCCCCCGGACCGGGGGCGGGGCCGCCCGAGGGTCCGTTCCCGTTCGACCGGGAGCGGGCCCTCACCCGTCGTTAAGGTGAACCCATGAGCGCACCCTCCCGCTTCCACCACCCCCACACCGACGACCTCATGGCCTTCCTGGCGGCGAGTCCGACGCCGTACCACGCCGTGGCGAACGCCGCCGAACGCCTGGAGAAGGCGGGCTTCCGGCAGGTCGCGGAGACGGACGCCTGGGACGGGACCAGCGGCGGGAAGTACGTGCTGCGCGGCGGCGCGATCGTGGCCTGGTACGTCCCCGAGGGCTCGGCCCCCCACACCCCCTTCCGGATCGTCGGCGCCCACACCGACTCCCCCAACCTGCGCGTCAAGCCGCAGCCCGACAGCGGGGCGCACGGCTGGCGCCAGGTCGCCGTGGAGATCTACGGCGGGCCGCTGATGAACTCCTGGCTCGACCGGGACCTGGGCCTGGCCGGCCGCCTCACCCTGCGCGACGGCTCGACGCGGCTGGTCGACGTCGACCGCCCGCTGCTGCGCGTCCCGCAGCTCGCCATCCACCTGGACCGCACCGTCTCCACCGAGGGCCTGAAGCTGGACAAGCAGCGCCACCTCCAGCCCGTGTGGGGCCTGGGCGGAGACGTCCGCGACGGCGACCTCATCGCCTTCCTGGAGGAGACGGCCGGCATCCCGGGCGGCCAGGTCACCGGCTGGGACCTGATGACGTACCCCGTGGAGGCCCCGGCCTACCTGGGCCGCGACCGGGAGCTGGTGGCGGGCCCGCGCATGGACAACCTGCTGTCCGTGCACGCCGGTACGGCCGCCCTGGCCGCCGTCGCCGCCTCCGGCGGCGCCCTGCCGTACATCCCCGTGCTGGCCGCCTTCGACCACGAGGAGAACGGCTCGCAGTCGGACACGGGCGCGGACGGCCCGCTCCTCGGCACGGTGCTGGAGCGCTCGGTGTTCGCGCGCGGCGGGTCGTACGAGGACCGGGCGCGCGCCTTCGCCGGCACCGTCTGCCTGTCCTCCGACACCGGGCACGCCGTGCACCCGAACTACGCCGAGCGCCACGACCCGACCCACCACCCGCGCGTCAACGGCGGCCCCATCCTGAAGGTCAACGTCAACAACCGCTACGCGACCGACGGTTCGGGCCGCGCGGTGTTCGCCGCCGCCTGCGAGAAGGCCGGCGTCCCCTTCCAGTCCTTCGTCTCCCACAACTCCATGCCGTGCGGGACCACGATCGGGCCCATCACCGCCGCCCGGCACGGCATCCGCACGGTCGACATCGGCGTGGCGATCCTGTCCATGCACAGCGCCCGTGAGCTGTGCGGCGCGGACGACCCGTACCTGCTGGCGAACGCGCTGGTGGCGTTCCTGGAGGGCTAGGGCCTCTCGCGCGGACCATGCCGGGCTCGCGGGGTGCGGCACCGCGCCCCGGCCCGGCCCGGCCCGGGCGGCTGCCCGGCGGAACGGCCCGCGGCTGCATGGGGGTTGAGGCGCGGGGTACCCGCAGGGAACCGGATCGACCGGAAAGCCCGGACCGACCGGACCGACAGGGAGGCGACACTCATGGGCCTCGGCGGGTGCATCATCCTCATCGCCGTGGGAGCCATCCTCACGTTCGCGACCGACTGGGACATGCAGGGCGTCAACCTCGATCTGGTGGGCGTCATCCTCATGATCGTCGGCCTGATCGGCGTCTCGACGTTCAGCAGCATCGCCCGGCGCCGGCGTGTGGTGGTCCCGCCCACCACACCGGTCGTCGAGGACCCGGCGGCTCCGCACCACCGCCGCGACGGATACAGCGACGGGTATGGCCTCTGAATCCGACTCGAACGCCGAGTTCGATAATCAGTTCTCCGATGCGCGACGCACTCTACTGAGTTGACAACTCAGTAGAGTGCGAAGTTATGGACTTCACTGTTATCGCCCATGCGGTCGAGGTGGACCACGGCGTCAAGCGCCTTTCCATGCGCTTCATCAAGAAGTACGCGGCGCCGGAACGACAGCGGCTGAGCGCCGAACTCTGTGCGGAGATCTCACAGGAGTTCGAAAAGCTGGGCCTGCTCACCCTGCCCCGCCGGTTGCCGACGTCGGAGAACGAGTACGTCTTCGTCCTGGCGAAGGACAGCCCGCTGGGCCAGACGGTGGCGCTCGCCTCGTCCCTCGCCGCACTGGACCAGCTCGGCGAGAACCGGATGCCCTGGCTCTTCGACAACCATCCGGACGCCAAAAGACTTCTGACCTGATTTTCGAACTTTTCACGGCTGACACGGTCACGCCTGTGGATGAACTGATCGTATTCACACATCTTCAGTCCAGGGCGATTGATCACACGTGTCAGCAGACACACATTCGCTAGATTCTTGCCTGCGCGAAGCGAGGCGCCTGCAACGCGCGAGCACCGCCGTTGCAGCGGACGCTCCATCACTTGTGCTGTTGTGCCATGGAGTAGGCCATGAACGCTCTCGCAGGACATTCCGCCGGCCCTGCCGCCGGCGGCAGGGCCGGACAGCCGTCCGGCATATTCGCGTACGCGCAGAAATGTCCCGATCACGCCGACAGCGCGGGGCACATCCGGCGCGACGCCCCCCTTCGCGCCCCCAAGCGACCGGCCGGTCAGGACGGAGCGCCCCTCTCGCCTTCCCGGTGCGGCCCGGGCAGGACCGGACACCGGAGGGCAGGCAGGGGCTGCGGGGTCGGCGAGAAACGCGGGGTTCGTGTGGACGGCGAGAACCGCGAGGCTCGCGTGGACGGCGAGAAACGCGAGGCTCGCGTGGACTGCGGGGCTCGCGTGGGCTGCGGGGTTCACGCGGATCGTGAGGGCCGTACGGGTCGCGTAGGCCGTACGGGTCGCGCGGAGCGCGAGGTCTCGGCGCGCGGGCGCGGACCGAAGGCGGGCGTCCCCCTGCCCGGCGACCAGGGCCCGGTCGGCCTCTGACCCACACCGCACCGGTCAGCCGCGCCGACGCGGCCTGCCGCCTCCCTCCCTCTGCTTCCCGCCGCCTCCCCCCTCTCC
>NZ_WYCT01000170.1 GCF_011008945.1 Streptomyces harenosi | reverse complement strand
GCAGGAATGTAGTGTTTTTTTTTTCACGCAGAAGACGGAATACGAGTTTGGCGAGTGTCTCGTGGGCTCGGAGATGTGTATAAGAGCCAGGGCGGGTGCTCGCCAATCTGCTGGACAACGCCCAGCGGCACGCCCGGTCGGTCGTCGAGGTGTCGGTGCGGCGGGAGGGCACCTGGGCCGTGGTCGCCGTGGCCGACGACGGGGAGGGGGTGCCGGAGGCGGAGCGGGAGCGGATCTTCGAGCGGTTCGTGCGGCTGGACGCCGCCCGCAGCCGTGACGACGGCGGGGCGGGGCTGGGGCTGGCCATCGCCCGCGACGTCGCCGTACGCCACGGCGGCACGCTCACGGTGCGCGACGCGCCGGCGGGCGGCGCCCTGTTCGAGCTCCGCCTGCCGGAGGGCCGGTGAGGCTCAGGGGCGGCCGCGCTGGCCGCGCAGGTGCTCCGCGATGGGCTTGAGGGCCTTGTCGAGCTCGGTGAGGGCCTCGGGGGAGAGCAGGTCGATGAAGTGCCTGCGCACCGAGGCCACGTGGTGGGGCGCGACCTTCTTCATGGTCTCCAGGCCGTGCTCGGTGAGGACCGCGTAGAGCCCGCGGCGGTCGGACTCGCAGTTCTCCCGCCGCACCAGGTTCGCGTTCTCCATCCGGGTGATCTGATGGGAGAGGCGGCTCTTGGACTGGAGGGTGGCGGAGGCGAGGTCGCTCATCCGCATGCGGACCCCCTCCGACTCGGAGAGGTTCACCAGGATCTCGTAGTCGTTCATCGTCAGGCCGAACGGCTGCAGGTCCTTCTCCAGCTGGTATGTCAACAATTTGTTGACTTCCAGATGGGTGCGCCAGGCACACTGCTCCGTATCGGTCAGCCAGCGGGGGGCCGTCTCGGTCTCCATGAATGTAGTCTACCTAAAAGTTGAAAAGCGAACTAGTCCAGGTTTCCGTGACGGTGCGCACGCGTTCGACGTCACACTCCGCAGATTACCGCTCACAGCCCGAAGCGGCGTTGGAGGTCCCCGAGCTGTCCGGGAAGGCGTGGTGCCCCGGACTGCTGCCCCTGGCCGCCGTGCGCACCGCCGCCGGGCACGCCCGCGTCGGGCGGGACCGCTCCCATGGGCTGCTCCGCCATCAGCGTCTCGGACGACTGGAGCAGCACCGTGCCCGCGCCCACGAACTCGAACTGGTGCTCCTCGCCGGAGGCCCCGCCGAGGCCCGTCAGCGCACGTAGACCGCCCAGTACGCCGGTCATGTACCCGTGGTCGTAGTGGTGGCAGGGGGAGGGGCAGTCGGCCCAGCCGACCAGCGCCTGCGGATCCACCCGGATGGGGGGTTCCATGAACACCACCGGACCGTTGGACGCCGCCACGAACTTTCCGGTTCCGATCAGGGTCAGGAACCCGGGCACGATCGACTGCTTGAGGGCAAGACTTGGCTGAAAAGCTAGCAAGTTGCCCGAGCGAATGGTCAGGTTGCCGTCTTCCAGGTCGAACGAGTTCACGTCGAAGGCCCGGTCGGCGAGGAGCATCTTGCCCGAGCCGCGCGCCACGACCCAGTCGGAGGCGTGCAGAGGCGAATGGAACGACGTACGGATCAGGCGGTCCAGCCGGCCGTGCCCGATACCGTCGAACTCGATCGACCCGTAGTACGAGATCATCTTCCCCTTCTGCAGGAACCACTGGCTCCCGTCGAGCTCCACACAGAAGGTGTACGCGTTGACGTTGTCGTCGGACGGCAGCGTCGCCGGGTCGTGGACCGCGGGGCCGCCGGAAAACCCGTGGCTGCTCACAGCTTCTCCTCCGAGGCCTGGACATAGACGGCACCGCTGCCGCTCAGTTCGAGCTGGAACGCCTCCCCGGAGCCCCGGCCCACCATGTCGCGCCAGCCCAGCGCCGTGGACAGCCTGTTGCGCACGTCACCGTGATGGGCGACGTAGGCCTGCGGATCGACGTGGACCGGCCGCTGCGGGGTGACCGGGATCTCGAACACGCCCCCGTGGGCCATCACCGCCACCGCGCCGTGCCCGCTGAGCGCGGTGGTGAACAGGCCCTGCCCGCCGACCTGCCCCCGCACCATGCCCATCACCCCGCCCTGCGAGCCCAGGAACACCGTCCGCTGCTCCAGGGTGCCCTCGAAGGCCAGCAGCCGGTCCGCCTCGACGTACAGGGTGTCCCCGGAGAGGCGGATGACCTGCACATGGTGGCCGCCGTGCCCGAACAGCACCGTGCCGCTGCCCTCGACCGTCATCAGCGGGGTGTCCTCGTCGGCGATCCGGCGCCCGATCATCGACATCACCCCGCCCTGCCCGCCGGTCACGCTCGGCGTGAAGGTCACGTCCCCGCGGTAGGCGAGCATCGCGCCGCGCTGGCTGAACAGCCGCTGCCCGGGCGCCACGGTCGCCTCGACCATCTTCGGGTTGATCTCCCGGAAGCCCATCTCACACATCCCCCGCGATCGTGTTCCGCTCGCTCGGCTGCACGTAGACCAGCCCCTCTCCCTCGAAGCGGATCTGGAAAGCCTCCCCGCCGCCCTCCCCGAGGGCCGTGCGGAACGTCACGCCCGACTGGAAGGACTGCCGCAGATCGCCCTGGTGGGCCACGTACGCCCCCGGGTCGACGGTCAGCGGGTACCGCGCGCTGACGCGCAGCACCACGGCCGGGCCGTCCGACATGATCGCCGCCTGTCCGTGCCCCTCGACGGTCGTCGTGAACAGCCCGTTGCCCTGCGACGCGCCGCGCATCCCCGTGAAGCCGGTCCCCGTCCGCAGCGAGGCGTCCGCGGCCAGCAGGTTGCTCGCCTCCACGTACAGCCTGTCCCCCTGGAGGCTCACGAGGTTGATCTCCGCGGCGCGGTCCGCGAACCAGCAGGTCCCCTGCCCCTTCACCTCCATCATCGTCATCTGCTCGCCGGTGAGCCGCCGGGTGACCATCCCCCGGATGCCCTCCCCGCCGCCACTCAGCTTCCTGAAGGCCATCTCGCCGTCGTACGCGACCATCGAGCCGTTCTTCGCCTTCACGGCGTCCCCGGTCATCTCGACGGCGAGCACCTTACTGCTCTGAAGTCGGAACATCGCCACGCCTGTGACGGTAGCCGCAGGCCGGGTCCGCCGACAGGCTCCGCAGGCCGGACGGGGCCCCGGCCACCCCGACGGGGGGAGCGGCCCCCCTCCCCGGGGCCTCGCGGCGGTTTGCCACAATGGACCGACGCTTGTGCGTGCATTCACAAACACCGACCGTTCAGACCGTCTCCCACCGAAGGTGACCCGTGGACCTCAAGACCGCCACCTCCCTCCGCCGCCTCCGTCTGGTCTCGGCCCCCGAGGCGATCTCCTTCCTCCTCCTGCTGGTCTGCTCGGTGCTGAAGCGGACCACGGACTTCAACGCCGTCCCCGTGATGGGCATGATCCACGGCGTTCTCTTCGTCCTGTACGTCATCTTCTGGGCGGACGCCTGGAACCGGGCCAATTGGCCGCTGAAGACCGCCGCGCTCTACTTCGTCCTCTCGGTGCTGCCCACCGGCGGCTTCTTCGCCGACCGCAGGCTGCGCCGGGAGGCCGAGGACGCGGTCATCGCCTCCCGCGCCCGCAAGGAAGGGGTCGTCGGCGCATGATCGTCGCCTTCTCCGTGACGCCGCTGGGCGTCGGCGAGGACGTGGGGGAGTACGTCGCCGACGCGGTCCGCGTGGTGCGTGACTCCGGCCTGCCCCACCGCACCGACGCCATGTTCACCTCCGTCGAGGGCGAGTGGGACGAGGTGATGGACGTCGTCAGGCGCGCCGTCGCCGCGGTCGAGGCGCGGGCCCCGCGGGTGTCGCTGGTCCTCAAGGCCGACATCCGTCCCGGTGTGACGGACGGACTGACGTCCAAGGTGGAGACGGTGGAACGCCACCTGGCCGGTTGACCGGGGGCCACGCACTCCCGGGGTGGGGCGGGCGGCCGGTGCCGGCCGGGTGCCGCCCGCGCCCGCCCGCCCGCCGCGTCGCTCCGGGCTGCCCGCTCGCGGCCGCCCTGCCCTTGCGCCCCCTGGGCGTGCGCCGCGCACCACCCGCGCGGGAGCCGGGGCGTGCGCCGGGGGGCGGCCCGCTCGAAACGCGAGACGGGGCTGCCCACCATATGACCGGCCGGTAAGGTCTGATGCCGTGCCCAAGCCCCTCAGTCTCTCGTTCGACCCCATCGCCCGCGCCGACGAACTCTGGAAGCGGCGCTGGGGCAGTGTGCCGTCCATGGCGGCGATCACCTCGATCATGCGCGCCCACCAGATCCTGCTGGCCGAGGTCGACGCGGTGGTCAAGCCGTACGGACTGACGTTCGCGCGCTACGAGGCGCTGGTGCTGCTCACCTTCTCCAAGTCCGGTGAACTGCCGATGTCCAAGATCGGTGAGCGTCTGATGGTGCACCCGACCTCGGTCACGAACACCGTCGACCGCCTGGCGAAGTCGGGGCTGGTCGCCAAGCGCCCCAACCCCAACGACGGCCGCGGCACCCTCGCCACCATCACCGACAAGGGCCGCGAGGTGGTCGACGCGGCCACCCGGGACCTGATGGCCATGGACTTCGGCCTCGGCGTGTACGACGCCGAGGAGTGCGCGGAGATCTTCGCGATGCTGCGCCCGCTGCGGGTGGCGGCGGGGGACTTCACGGAAGAGTGAACGGGGGAGCGCCGGAGGGGCCGTCGCGCAACCCGCCGGAAGATCACGCGAATCGGGCGGTTAGGCTCGGTCGCATGAAAAAGAGCGTGCTGACCCGCTACCGGGTCATGGCGTACGTCACCGGCGTGCTGCTGGTCCTGCTGTGCCTCGGCATGATCGCCAAGTATGCGCTGCAGATGGACGGCGCCGACGGCTTCACCCGTGTCGTCGCCATCGCGCACGGCTGGCTCTACGTCCTCTACCTGATCTTCGCCTTCGATCTGGGCGCCAAGGCGAAGTGGAAGGTCGGCAAGCAGCTGTGGGTGCTGATCGCCGGCACCATCCCGACGGCCGCCTTCTTCGTGGAGCGCAGGATCAGCCAGGAGCTGGAGGCCGCGTCCGCCCAGGACGCCCCGGCGGTCGTCAAGGCGTAACCGGTCCGCCGTACGGACACCCGTACGGCGGTCTCCCATCGACATTTACTAGGACGTCCTAGTAAATTCGAGGTATGGACGCTGACGCCATAGAGGAGGGCCGCCGCCGCTGGCAGGCCCGGTACGACGCCGCGCGCAAGCGCGAGGCCGACTTCACCACGCTCTCGGGTGATCCCGTCGAGCCGGTCTACGGGCCCCGGCCCGGAGACACGTACGAGGGGTTCGAGCGGATCGGGTGGCCGGGGGAGTACCCCTTCACCCGCGGTCTGTACGCGACCGGGTACCGGGGGCGGACCTGGACCATCCGGCAGTTCGCCGGGTTCGGGAACGCCGAGCAGACCAACGAGCGGTACAAGATGATCCTCGCCGCGGGCGGCGGGGGCCTGTCCGTCGCCTTCGACATGCCGACGCTGATGGGCCGCGACTCCGACGACCCGCGCTCGCTGGGCGAGGTCGGGCACTGCGGCGTCGCGATCGACTCGGCGGCCGACATGGAGGTGCTGTTCCGGGACATCCCCCTGGGGGACGTGACGACCTCCATGACGATCAGCGGCCCGGCCGTCCCCGTCTTCTGCATGTACCTGGTCGCCGCCGAGCGGCAGGGCGTCGCGCACTCCGTGCTCAACGGCACGCTCCAGACCGACATCTTCAAGGAGTACATCGCCCAGAAGGAGTGGCTCTTCCAGCCCGAGCCGCACCTGCGCCTGATCGGCGACCTCATGGAGTACTGCGCGGCCGGCATCCCCGCCTACAAGCCGCTGTCGGTCTCCGGCTACCACATCCGCGAGGCCGGGGCGACGGCCGCGCAGGAGCTGGCGTACACCCTCGCGGACGGCTTCGGGTACGTGGAGCTGGGGCTGTCGCGCGGGCTCGACGTGGACGTCTTCGCGCCGGGGCTGTCCTTCTTCTTCGACGCGCACGTCGACTTCTTCGAGGAGATCGCCAAGTTCCGCGCGGCGCGCCGGATCTGGGCGCGCTGGATGCGGGACGTGTACGGGGCGAAGAGCGAGAAGGCCCAGTGGCTGCGGTTCCACACGCAGACCGCCGGTGTCTCGCTCACCGCCCAGCAGCCCTACAACAACGTGGTGCGCACCGCCGTGGAGGCGCTGGCCGCGGTGCTCGGCGGGACCAACTCGCTGCACACCAACGCCCTCGACGAGACCCTCGCCCTGCCCAGCGAGCAGGCCGCCGAGATCGCCCTGCGCACCCAGCAGGTGCTGATGGAGGAGACCGGCGTGGCCAACGTCGCCGACCCGCTCGGCGGCTCCTGGTACGTCGAGCAGCTCACCGACCGGATCGAGGCGGACGCGGAGAAGATCTTCGAGCAGATCAGGGAGCGGGGTCTGCGCGCCCACCCCGACGGGCAGCACCCGATCGGGCCGATGACCTCGGGCATCCTGCGCGGGATCGAGGACGGCTGGTTCACCGGCGAGATCGCCGAGTCCGCGTTCCGGTACCAGCAGTCCCTGGAGAAGGGCGACAAGAAGGTGGTGGGCGTCAACGTCCACACCGGCTCCGTCACCGGGGACCTGGAGATCCTGCGCGTCAGCCACGAGGTGGAGCGGGAGCAGGTGCGGACCCTGCGCGAGCGCAAGGCCGCCCGCGACGACGCCGCGGTGCGCTCCGCCCTCGACGCCATGGTCGAGGCCGCGCGCTCCGGCGCCAACATGATCGAGCCGATGCTCCGGGCGGTACGGGCGGAGGCGACGCTCGGCGAGATCTGCGGCGTGCTGCGGGAGGAGTGGGGCGTCTACACCGAGCCTGCGGGCTTCTGACCGAAGCTGGGGTTGCGGGGGACGGACCGGCTTGAGCTGACCTCAGGCCTGCCTGGGCTGGTCCGGACCGGGGTGGTCCGACCTGGCCCTGGCCGAACGGTCCGGCTGGGGCGCGGGCCGGGCGCCTTCGGGCCGGCCGGGGGTGCTTGACCGGGCCCCTTCGGGCCGGCCGGGGCGCGGACCGGGCCCTTCCGGACCGGTGTGAGGCCTGATCTGGCCTGCGGACCCGGACCGGTGGGCGGGTGGGTACCTGCGGGGCCGGGTGGCGGCCCCCCAGGGCTCCCGGTGGCTGACCGAGTGCCGAGTGCCCGGGCGGCTGACCGAGCGCCGGGTCGGTGGTCCGGGACCCCTGACCGCCGCCCGGGGCATGGCCGACGCCGGGTCATCACCGGTCGCCGGGTGCGCCGGTGTCGAAGAGCCCGCACAGCAGGACGCGGGTGAAGCCCCGCGCCCAGTCCTCGTCGGCCGCCTCCGCGCTCACCAGGGTGCGGTGGACCACCGCGCCGGCCACCATGTCGAAGATCAGGTCCACGACGCGGGCGGCCTGCCGCGCGTCCCGTTCGGCGGGCAGCTCGCCGCGCCGCTGCGCCCGCGCCCGCCCCTCCCGCACCAGGCGTTTCTGCCGGTCGACGATGAGGGCGCGGATGCGCGCGCGCAGGGCGTCGTCACGGGTCGCCTCCGCCACCACCGCCATCAGGCCGCTGCGCGCCTCCGGGCGCTCCAGGATCGCCGCGAACTGGCGGACGACCCCCTCGATGTCGGCGGCCAGGGAGCCCCGGTCGGGCAGTTCGAGCTCGTCGAAGAGCTCCGCCACCGCGTCGACCACCAGTTCGTTCTTGCCCGGCCAGCGGCGGTACAGCGTCGTCTTGGCAACCCCCGCGCGCGCGGCGACGTCTCCCAGGGTGAGCTTGGACCAGCCCAGCTCGACCAGGGCCGCCCGCGTCGCCGCCAGGATCGCGGTGTCGGCCGCGGCGCTGCGGGGACGCCCGGCACGGCCGGCGCGGCCGGTGGGGGAGCGGGACTGCATCCCACGACCATAACGGGCGCGGCCCGGGCGGCCGTGAGGGAGATCACCGGGGCCCGACGCCCCGCGGAGCCCGTCCGGTATTACGCTACGTCTCGTAGCGAAAGCTGCCGTGAGCGACGCGCCCGTGCGACGGGGCGCGGCCGCGAGCGACGACCACGGGCGTGGGGTGGGGACCCGGCGCCGAAGGACCCTCAGGGGTCCTGCTGTCACATCGTTTTTCACAGACGCGGCCGGACGGGGGAGGATAGACGCATGCAGCCACGGAACATGTCCATGAGCGGAGTCGTCGACCTCGCCGCGGTGAAGGCGGCCCAGGAGGCCAAGGCGAAGGCGGAGCAGGCGCGCGCCCAAGCGGCCCGGCAGGGCGGCGGCACGGGAGCGGTCTCCCCGGCCGACCTCGTCATCGACGTCGATGAGGCCGGTTTCGAGAGCGACGTCCTCCAGCGGTCCACCGAGGTCCCGGTCGTCATCGACTTCTGGGCCGAGTGGTGCCAGCCCTGCAAGCAGCTCAGCCCCGTCCTGGAGCGGCTCGCCGTCGAGTACAACGGGCGCTTCCTCCTCGCCAAGATCGACGTCGACGCCAACCAACTGCTGATGCAGCAGTTCGGTGTCCAGGGGATCCCGGCCGTGTTCGCGGTGGTCGCCGGCCAGGCGCTGCCGCTCTTCCAGGGCGCCGCGGGCGAGGCTCAGATCCGGCAGACCCTGGACCAGTTGGTGCAGGTGGCCGAGGAGCGCTTCGGCCTGACCGGCCTCACCGTCGACCCGGAGGCCGAGCCGGGCGGCGCCCAGGCCGCGCCCGCGCGTCCGGCCGGCCCGCACGACGCGGTGCTGGAGGCCGCCGTCCGCGCCCTGGACGCGGGTGACCTGGGCGGTGCCATCCAGGCGTACAAGAACGTGCTGAGCGACGACCCGGGCAACATGGAGGCCAAGCTGGGCCTCGCCCAGGCCGAGTTGCTCCAGCGCGTGCAGGGCCTGGACCCGCAGGTCGTGCGCAAGGAGGCGGCCGAGAAGCCCGGCGACGTGCAGGCGCAGACCGCCGCCGCCGACCTCGACCTCGCGGGCGGGCACGTGGAGGACGCCTTCGGGCGCCTCATCGAGACGGTGCAGCGCACCGCCGGCGACGACCGCAACGCCGTACGCGTACGGCTCCTCGAGCTGTTCGAGGTCGTCGGCGCCGAGGATCCGCGGGTGATCGCGGCGCGCAGGGCGCTGGCGCGCGCCCTGTTCTGAGTGGGCCGCGAGCCCTTCTTCGAGGGGCTCGCTCCCGCGTCACCCGGGCGTGTGATCCTCGGGTGTCGTTGGTGTCATAGAGTGCCGGTGCGGCCGCGTTTTGCCAAAACTTGGCAATCGCGGCCGCTGTTACTGCCAGTAAGTCGGTGGCGGTGTTCTGTCGGATTCCGTCCGGTACTCGGTGAATTGTCACGTCGTCAGGTGACACCCTGCGTCGCCGGGTGAGACCTGTGTGTCGTACATCGGTTATCCGGCCGTTACTAGCCAGTAACGAACCCCCTTGTGCCTGCGGCGAGAATGCACAACGATCGGCGACGCTCGGTCCATTCCCGTATCCCGGCAGCCAGTCGGGTCGCGGGCTTCCTGGGTCCCCACCGAGCAGGGTCGGCGGCAGTGGCGCCGGCTCTTGGGCAGGGGGGTCTTCGCCCACCCGGCGAAGCCTGTCCAGCAAGGTTGTGCGTGATGCGTGTCAGGCGCGACCAGTGGTTGTCGCTCGGGGGTGATCGCCGGTGATTCGGGCGCGTTGTGCGCGCCGCCGAGCGCGGGCGCTCCCCTTCCCGAGGACGTAGCACTTCTCCCATCCCTGCCCGGCCGAGTCGCCGACTGGGGGCCGACCGGGGCCAGGAGATGTACGTCCGAGAAGGAGGAAATATGGAGTCCCAGGTGCGTGGCGGGACCAGATGGAAGCGGTTCGCGGTGGTGATGGTGCCCAGCGTGGCCGCCACGGCGTGTGTGGGCATAGGCCTGGCACAGGGCGCTCTCGCGGCGTCGTTCGCCGTCTCCGGCCAGCAGTTCAAGGTGACGGCCGGTCACCTGCACGGTAAGGGTTTCGCCCAGTACGGCGGGATAGACACCGGTTACACCACGACCGACGGCAAGGAGACGACCAGGCACCCGGTCGCGATTTCGTCGTTCAGCAGTGCCGACATCACCAAGATGTGCCAGTCCGTCAAGACGGAGCTCCCCCTCATCGGGAAGACGATCTACCTCCGTCTGGACGCGGGGCCGAACGCCGATCGCAAGGTGGAGGCCACCAACCTCTACATCGACGTCGCCCAGCTCGAAGCCGACGCCGAGTTCAAGAACATCGACATCGGTGTGGCGGTGCAGGACCAGTCCAAGGGTCCGGCCGTCAAGGACAAGAGCGTGCTGCCGGGCGGCTTCGCCCAGCAGGCCGACGAGGCCGATCTCTACGACGTCAAGCAGACGGCCTGGGCGACCACGGCCGGCAGCTTCAAGCTCAACGGCCTGAAAATGCGTCTCGGTACGGATCCCAAGTTGGAGTGCTTCCCGGGATGACGCAGGGCGGCTGAGCCGTCCCAGAGGGCGGGGAGCAGGCGTTTGTCCCGCTCCCCGCCTGGTGCCCTCGTACCGGGGCGCCGCCTTCCCCACCCAGACCTTCCGGCTTCTCCACGCCTACGGCCGAGCCGGTATGTACGTCCACCGGACCCAGGGAGCTGTTATCCATGAGTGCCGAGACTCCGGTCCAGAGCGCCGGGAACTTCGCCCGGCTGCGTCTGCGGTTCCGTGACTGGCGGGGCAGCCGGCCGTTCTGGGCAGGTCTGTTCACCCTGCTCGGCGGGGTGCCGATCGCCTACTTCCCCTACGCCACGCTCCAGTTGGGCACCATGTCGATCACCATGTCGACCACGGCCGGTGCCGGTTCGCTGATCATCGGCGTGCTGCTGATCACGCTCGGGCTGACGATGTGGTTCCAGGCGGCCACACGCGTCTTCGCGGGTGTCGCCGCGATCGTCCTCGCCCTGGTGTCGCTCGTGATCTCCAACATCGGCGGCTTCCTGGTCGGCTTCCTGCTGGCGCTGGTCGGCGGCGCGCTCGCCGTCTCCTGGGCGCCGGGCAGGCCGGAGCCGGCCGGAAGCGGACAGCCGGACACCGTCCCCGGCGGAGGGGGCATCGCGCCCGGCCTGCCGCAGCCGCCGTACGACACCGCCGACGGGGGGACGAACGGTGCCGGGGCCCAGGACCGCGACGGGGGGCACCGTGTCGGCTGACGAGGTCCGGGAGCACGGTGCGGCGGTGCCGGAGCAGACGAGAACCGGACCCCGGCACGCGGCGCCCAGGAAGCCACTGCTGACCAGGTTTCACATGCCGGCCGGCCGGGCGATAGCCCTGGCGGCGATGCCCACGGCGGTCCTCATGGGGATGGGGTTCACGCCGACGCTGGCCCTCGCCGACAGCCCCTCGCCCTCGGCCTCGAACAGCCTGACGGCCGAGGAGTACGAAGCCTGCGTGGCCGCCCTGGAGAAAGGCGGCAAGCAGGACGGCCCGACGGACCCGGCCCCCTCGCCCTCCGCCTCCGCCTCCGCCTCCGCCTCCGCGTCGGCGACGGAAGACGCCGGGGACGGCCGGGGGGACGGGGGCGCGGAGCCGGCGCCTTCGCCCTCCGGCACCCCGGGTGCCGGCCCGTCCGCCTCGCCCTCGCCGTCCTCTTCGCCGGATTCAGGTTCCGACGACGAGGCCGGTGCCGCCGGGCGGGAGACCAGGGCCGGCGAGTCCTCGCCGTCCCCGTCCCCGAGCGGGTCGGCGGCCGGTGGTGCCGCGGCCCCGCCGGACCCCGAGCGAGGCGGCGTGCTGGAGGACATCGGCGACGCCATCGAGGGCGTCTTCACCGGCGGCGACTCGCCCACCCCCACCCCGTCCCCGTCGGCGTCGGCCGCAAGGACCGCGGCGCCGGACCCGTCCGACGCCGGGCGGGAGCCGGTGCAGGACCCCGCGGACGGCGCCGCGCAGGAAGGGGCGGAGGCGGACGGCGAGGCACCCGGAAGCACCGGGGAGACCGCCGGGAAAGCGCCCGAAGAGGCCACGCAGGCCGTGCGGGAGGCACTGGAGAGGGCGGCGGCCGGGGACGCCACCGCCTCGCCCACCCCCAGCCCGTCGGCGAGCGCCTCGGCGGACCCCGAGGACTGCCCGATCGCCACCGACGCCGAAGGCGGCCTCGACAACGCCCTGCTGCTGCCGGACGACCCGTGGTACCTGGAGGCCAGCTCGCTGCTGCTGAAGGGCGCCGACTACCAGGGCATCGTCGAGGTGCGGACGGCGAGCGGCACGACCAAGAGGGTGCTGAAGTACGTCATCTCCGACGGCACCGACATCGGCGACCTGCACCAGATCGTCAAGGACCGGAGCAGCGGCAAGACCTACCACGTGCAGGGGGCCAAGGGTTCCACGTCCACCATCCGGGACGGCAAGACGATCATGTACACGGAGAGCATCTCCGGGAACCTGCTCGGCCTGATCCCGGTCACCTTCGACCCCGAGCACCCGCCGCCGCTGAACATCCCGCTGATCTACTTCACCAACGTCAAGGTCACCCAGGCCGGCCAGTTCGGCGGCACCCTGACCATCCCGGGACTGCACCAGCACATCACCGACTGACCGTTCCCGCGCACCCGCCGCCCCCCACACACAGACCTGTTCGGGAGCCGCACAACGCCGAGGGCGCCCCCCGCCGATCGCGGGGGGCGCCCTCGGTGCCGTACAGGGGCGCGGACGTCAGTTGCCGCGGGTGCCCTCGCCCAGGTGGTGGACGCGGACCATGTTGGTGGTGCCGGGCACGCCGGGCGGGGAACCGGCCGTGATGACCACGACGTCGCCCTCGGTGAACCGGCCGAGCTTGACCATCTCCTGGTCCACCAGATCGACCATCTCGTCGGTGCTGTTGACGAACGGCACCACGTGCGGCTCCACGCCCCAGCTCAGGGTGAGCTGGTTGCGGGTGGACTCGTCCGTGGTGAAGGCCACGATGGGCTGGGCCGCGCGGTAGCGGCACAGGCGGCGGGCGGTGTCACCGGACTGGGTGAAGGCCACCAGGCCCTTGCCGCCGAGGAAGTCGGCGATCTCGCACGCCGCGCGGGCGACCGAACCGCCCTGCGTGCGCGGCTTCTTGCCGTGCACCAGCGGCTGGAGGCCCTTGGAGAGCAGCTCCTGCTCGGCCGCGGCGACGATCTTCGACATCGTCTTGACCGTCTCGATCGGGTACGCGCCCACCGACGACTCGGCCGACAGCATGACCGCGTCGGCACCGTCCAGGATCGCGTTGGCCACGTCGGACGCCTCGGCGCGGGTCGGCCGGGAGTTGGTGATCATCGACTCCATCATCTGGGTCGCGACGATCACCGGCTTGGCGTTGCGCCGGCACAGCTCGATCAGGCGCTTCTGCACCATGGGGACCTTCTCGAGCGGGTACTCGACGGCCAGATCGCCGCGGGCGACCATGACACCGTCGAACGCCATCACGACGTCCTCCATGTTCTCCACCGCCTGCGGCTTCTCCACCTTGGCGATGACCGGGACGCGGCGGCCCTCCTCGTCCATGACGCGGTGCACGTCCTGGATGTCCTTGGCGTCGCGGACGAAGGACAGGGCGACCAGGTCGCAGCCCATGCGCAGCGCGAAGCGGAGGTCCTCGACGTCCTTCTCGGACAGGGCGGGGACGTTGACGGCCGCGCCGGGCAGGTTGATGCCCTTGTGGTCGGAGATGACGCCGCCCTCGATGACGATCGTCCGCACCTGGTGGCCCACGACCTCGGTGACCTTCAGCTCGACGTTGCCGTCGTTGATGAGGATCTGGTCGCCCTTGGCCACGTCGCCGGGCAGGCCCTTGTAGGTGGTGCCGCAGATCGTCTTGTCACCCGGCACGTCCTCGGTGGTGATGGTGAACTCGTCACCGCGCACCAGCTCCACCGGGCCCTCGGCGAAGGTCTCCAGCCGGATCTTGGGGCCCTGGAGGTCGGCGAGGACACCGACGGCACGGCCGGCCTCCTTGGCGGCGGCACGCAGGCGGTCGTACCGCCCCTGGTGCTCGGCGTGGGAGCCGTGGCTGAAGTTGAAGCGGGCCACGTTCATGCCCGCCTCGATCAGCGCGACGAGCTGTTCGTGGGAGTCGACCGCAGGGCCGAGAGTACAGACGATTTTCGAACGGCGCATGGGGCGATCCTATCGGTTTGTTTCGCTGCGGAATATTCCGTCTGGCGGAAGATACAAATGGGCGCGTGGGCGCTCACCCGTGTACCCGTGAATTCCTCTGCCTCCTCAGCTCTTTCCGACCAGCGCGTAGGTCTGCGTCGCGATCTCCAATTCCTCGTCGGTCGGCACCACGGCGACCGCCACCCGCGCGTACTCGGGCGAGATCAGCCGCGGCCCGTCGGCGCGTGCGGCGTTCAGCTCGCCGTCGACCGCCAGGCCCAGCTCCTCCAGGCCCGCCACGGCGGCCTCGCGCACCGGCGCCGCGTTCTCGCCGACCCCGGCCGTGAAGGCGACCGCGTCCACCCGCCCGAGCACGGCGTAATAGGCGCCGATGTACTTCTTCAGACGGTGAATGTAGATGTCGAAGGCGAGTCGCGCCTGTTCGTCACCCTCGTCGATACGGCGGCGGATCTCCCGCATGTCGTTGTCCCCGCACAGGCCGATCAGGCCGCTCTTCTTGTTGAGAAGCGCGTCGATCTCGTCGGCGGACATTCCGCCGACCCGCATCAAATGGAAGATGACGGCCGGGTCCATGTCCCCGGACCGCGTACCCATGACCAGGCCCTCCAAGGGGGTCAGGCCCATGGAGGTGTCCACGCACCTGCCGCCCCGGACGGCGGAGGCGGAGGCCCCGTTGCCCAGGTGCAGCACGATCACGTTGACCTCGGAGGGGTCCTTGCCGAGCAGCTTCGCCGTGGCCCGGGAGACGTAGGCGTGCGAGGTGCCGTGGAAGCCGTAGCGGCGGATGCGGTGCTCGTCGGCGGTCTTGACGTCGATGGCGTAGCGGGCGGCCGCCTCCGGCATCGTCGTGTGGAAGGCGGTGTCGAAGACGGCGACCTGCGGCAGGTCGGGGCGCAGGGCCCGGGCGGTGCGGATGCCGGTGAGGTTGGCCGGGTTGTGCAGCGGGGCGACCGGGATGAGCCGCTCGATCTCGGCGAGGACGGTGTCGTCGATGACGGTGGGCGCGGTGAAGTGCTTCCCGCCGTGCACCACCCGGTGCCCGATCGCGGCCAGCTCGGGCGAGTCCAGCCCCAGACCGTCGGCGGCCAGCTCGTCGGCGACCGCCTTCAGGGCGGCCTCGTGGTCGGCTATCGGTCCGGTCCGCTCCCGGCTCTCGCCGCCGCTGTGCAGCGGGGTGTGCTTGAGCCGGGAGGTCCGCTCGCCGATCCGCTCGACGAGGCCCGCCGCCAGCCGGCGCTCGTCGCGCATGTCGAGGAGCTGGTACTTCACCGACGAGGAGCCGGAGTTGAGGACCAGGACCCGGCCGGCGGGGGTCCGGCGGGGCTCGCCGGAGGGGGCGGC
>NZ_WYCT01000016.1 GCF_011008945.1 Streptomyces harenosi | reverse complement strand
GCTTCGTCGGCAGCGTCAGATGTGGATAAGAGACAGCCCCCGTCCCGGCGGGTGCCGGGAGCACAGGATCCTGCCCACACGCACCCGACGGAGGACGATGTGGCCCTGCGCCAGCTCACCACCGGCGCGCACGCGCGGCGCGTTCTGTTCGCCCCCGTGCCCGTGGCGCCCACCAAGCCCCTCACCCTCAGCCACGTCAAGGGTTTTCTGTGGAGCGACGTCATGCACCGGGCCACCAGCCTGCTGCACCACGTCGACCTGCACTACAGCTGGAGCGTCGGCGTCCTCAACGCCCAGACCCTCGGCTTCTGGGACCACCTCGACCGCACCCGGCCCGGCGCCGACTTCAGCCGCTGCGACGAGGAGGAGATCGGCGCCCTCTACGTCGAGTACCAGCGGGGCCGGCCCCCCGGGGACCGCCTCGACCCCGCCGTGCGGCGCGCCGCCGAGGCCGGCGGACCGCCGCACCCCGCAGGCGCCCGCATCCTCGACCTGTGGGACGTACGGCTGCGCGAACTCGGCATCGCCGACCCGGGGCTGCGGACACGGGCACGCCCGCCGCTGAGCCTCGACCAACTCGTGGCGCTCCTCGCCGACCTCGGCCTGTGCGTCGACCACCGCCGCTGGAACGGCCCGGTGTACCTGGACGGCACCCGCGGCGGGCTGCCGCTGCGCCTGCTCGTCGGCGCCGACGGCACCGCCAACTACCTCGCCTGGCTGCTGCGCGACCTCATCCCGCACCTGCGCGCCTACGACGACTTCGTCCTCATCTGCGACCGCGACACCCTCCCCGACTACGTCCTGCTGCGGCACCTCCTGGGCAGGCTCGGCGCCCGAGTCCACCTCGTCGCTCTCGGCCGGGTGCGCACCAGCGGCGCCTCCGGCCCGGTGCCCTCGTCGCGGCACGGCGGCTGGCAGGGGCTGACCGCGGCGGCGCTGGCCGAGCGCCACCTGGACCGGGTGGGGCCCGACGCGTACCGGCTCGGGCTGCGCCTGTACTTCGTCGCGACGCTGGGCCGCGGCGACCGGCAGCCGTACCGCGCCGAGCTGCTGAACCGGTGCATGGAGCGGGCCGCACGCGTGCTCAAGGGCCAGTCCAGCCCCCGAGACCCGGCCGACACCGCCGCCCTGCTGCGGCGGCACGCCCGCCCGCACCCCTACGTCGATCCCTACCGGCTCACCACGGCGCTGCTCGCCCGGGACCGCCGGGGCGGCGCCGACGGCCACCTGCTGAACGAGGTCTACCTGTGATGCCCAGCCAGCAAGAACTCCGGGAGGCACTGGACGCCCGCGTGCGCGCGGCCGGGACGCCCGGCCCCGGGGCCGCCGCCGTGGCCGTGCTCCGCAGCTGCGAGCTGCCCCGGTTCGCCCAGTCCGTACTGGACTTCACGGTCACGCTCGCCCCGGACACCGCGCGCACCTGGCTCGCCGACCACACCCGCACCGTCTTCCTCGCGGGCAACCCGCGCAACCTCGCCTCCCGGCTGCCGCCCTCCTTCACCAGCGCCGACGGCCGGATCGCCTGGTACGCCCCCGGCACCGGGCCCCGCCACCGCGAACTGCGGCTGCTGCTGCGCCTGGTGCGCGGCGCCCTACCCGCCGGGCCGCCACCGCCGCCGTACACCGTGCGCGTCCCGCACGGCGCGGGGGCCGGCGCCGGGCTCCGGCGGCTCACCGTCGCCACGGACGGGCTCACCCTCCCGCAGTACCTGGTGCACCTCAACCACACACTCGCCGAGGCCCTGCTGACCGGGGCGCTCGACCCCGGCGACCGGATCGCCGTC
The DNA here is from genome assembly GCF_011008945.1 of Streptomyces harenosi. GTDB lineage: Bacteria > Actinomycetota > Actinomycetes > Streptomycetales > Streptomycetaceae > Streptomyces > Streptomyces harenosi. The sequence goes on along the minus strand of NZ_WYCT01000016.1, from coordinate 42,405 downwards.
GAGCACGTGCCGCACCTGCACGAACTGCCCACCCGCCCCGCGTATCTGCGGGTCCACGAGGACACCGGCCGCCCGGGTCGGCTACGCGCGTACGCCTGCCTCGGTGGCCCCGAGAGGGGGCGCGATGACTGACTTCTGGGTGCTGCTCGGCACCGACCAGTGCGGCAAGTCCACCATCCTCGACCGGATCGCCGCCCGCGGCGGCCCGGTGCTGCCCGTCTCGTACGACGCCCCGCTGCTGTCCGGGGAGTACCGCGCGCTCACCGGCCTTCCCGAGGCGCTCCGCCGCGCCTTCGCGAGCGGACACGCCCCGGAGTACGTGCAGGCCCTCCTCAACGTCGCCGTCGCCTACTACCGCGACCGGATCTTCCGCGCCCCGCCCGGCCGCACCCTCCTGATCGATTCCTACTACTACAAGATCCTCGCCAAGTGCCGGCTGCTCGGCCTGGCCGACGGGCCCTGGCAGGAGCACTGGCGGTCGCTGCCCCAGCCGCGGGGCGTCCTCCTCCTGGAGGTCGACCCGGGGACCGCGTGGCGGCGCGCCGGCGAAGGCGCCCGGCTCAACCCGTTCGAGCACTACGGGCCGACCCCCGACATCGACGGCTTCACTCGCTTCCAGCTGGACCTGCGCGCCGAACTCGTCGCGGAAACCCGGCAGCTGCACATCGAACACGTACCCGCCGGCCAGGACGTGGGGGCCGCCGTCGACCACGTGCTGCGGACCATCGAGGAAGCCTCATGAGACTCAGCGACACCGGACCCCGAGCCGAGACGGACGGCGACGACGAAGCCGCCTACCGCGGCAGACTCATCGCCTCCAAGGAACAGTTGGCGGCGGCGGTGCGCGAAGCGGCGGCATGGCAGCGACGCATCCTCACCGAGTTCCTCACCGACAACGCCGACACCGCCTTCGGCAGGGCGCACGGCTTCGGCCGCGTCCGCACGATCGACGACTACCGCTCCGCCGTGCCGCTGCGCACCCACCAGGAGTACGGGCCCTGGCTGGCGCGCACCGCCGAAGGCGAGGCACGGGTGCTCACGAGCGAGGCGCCCCGGCTGTTCTTCACCACCAGCGGATCGACCGGCGACCGCAAGCGCGTCCCCGTCACCGAGACCTTCGTCAAACGCGTCTACCTCCCCTTCTTCCAGGCCGCGATGGGAGTGCCGGCCCAGTACCACCCCGAGGCGTTCGGGCGCGGTGCCGTCTGCCTCAACCTGCGCCACGACCGGCTCGCCCGGCCCGCCGTCAGCGCCTCCGGACGGCCGAGCCTCGGCCCCAGCCAGGCGGACCTGCGAGGCGGCTTCGGCGTGCGCCTGGAGGAGCCCGGCAGCCGCGCCCCCTGGGCCGAACTGCCCGTGCCCGTCGACGACCAGGCCTACCTGGACAAGCTGTACGTCCGCGTCCGCATGGCCGCCGAGCACGACGTGCGCTCCGTCATCGGCCACAACCCCACGATGATCGCGATGCTGCCCGAGTTGCTCGCCCAGTGGTGGCCCGACCTGCTGAAGGACATCCGCGACGGCACCTACCTCGGCGAGCCCGGTGGCACGCCCAACCCCCGGCGCGCCGCCGAGCTGGAGCGCCGCGCCGCGACCGCGCCCGGTGGCCGGCCGACACCCGCCGCCGTCTGGCCCCGCATGCGGCTGCTGTACTGCTGGACGAGCGGCCTCGCCTCCCTCTACCTGCCCCGCCTCAAGGAGGCGTACGGCCCCGACGTCGCCGTCCTGCCCACGCCCCCCGCGGCCTCCGAGGGGCCCGTCGGCGTACCGCTGGACCGGCACCCGACCGCCGGGCCGCTCGCCGTGTCCTGCGCGCTGTACGAGTTCGTCGACGCGCGCCAGGACGTGACGCCCGACAGCCCCACCCTCCTGTACGACGAGCTGGAGCCGGGCCGCGACTACCACGTCGTCCTCTCCCACCTCGGCGGCCTGTACCGCTATGTGCTCGGCGACATCGCGCACGTCGTCGACCGGGTCGGCACGGTGCCCAGGGTCGAGTACGCCGGGCGCGCCACGCTCTCGGACGCGGCGGGCGAGCGGCTGCGCGAACTGCACGTCGTCCGCGCCGTGCGGGAGGCGGCCAGGGCCGCCGGAGTCGACGTCGTCAACCTCACCTGCCGAACCGAGGACGGCCCCGACCGCCGCCCCCACTACACGTTGGCCGTCGCCCTGCGCCGGCCCCTGCCGGCGGCCGGGCTGCTCTCCTTGCAGGACCTGGTGGACGAGGAACTGGGTCGGGTGAGCCGCGACTACCGCAACGCGCGGTCCACGGGCGCCCTCGGCGCCGCCCGCGTCGTCCCGGTGGACGCCGCGGCCTTCACCGAGCACTGGCACCACCGCCTGGCGGCCGGGATGCGGCCCCCCGAGATCAAGGACCAGGTGTTCCAGCACGACCCCGCGGCCTGGTCGCGCCTGCGGAACCACGGACGAGAGTGAACGGAGACGAGATCGGCATGACTGATCCCAAGGACTGGAAGCCACTGGAGCTGCGCCCCGAGGACGGCCGCACCGGTGCGGAGGGGGTGCGCGAACTCCTCGCCGGGATGGGGGACTTCGGCGACCTGCTCGCCCGCGAGAAGGCCGTCGTCTTCCGCGACTTCGAGGTGGCCGAGCAGGACATCGAGTCCGTGATGGACCTGCTGCTGCCGAACCGGCTCGCGTACCTGCACGGCACCTCGCCGCGCACCAAGCTCGGTGGGAACCTCTACACGTCCACCGAGTACCCGCAGCACATGACCATCGCCATGCACAACGAGCTGTCCTACAGCCACCGCTGGCCCGAACGGCTCTTCTTCTACTGCGCCACCACACCCGGCTCCGGGGGCGCGACGCCCGTCGTGGACGGCGCGCTGTGGCTGGAGTCGCTCGACGAGGAGGTCCGCGACGCGTTCGCGGCGGGCATCCGCTACACGCAGAACCTCCACGACGGCTTCGGGCTCGGCCGCAGCTGGCGGCAGACCTTCGAGACCGACGACCGCGAGGCCGTCGAATCCTTCCTGAGCGCGGGGGAGTTCGACTGGGAGTGGAATCCCGATGGCGGACTGCGCATGACCAGCCCCGTCCGGCTGGCCACCGTGCGGCACCCGGTGTCGGGCGCCGAGGTCTGGTTCAACCAGGCCGACCACTTCCACCCGGCCGCGCTCGGCGACGAGACCGCGCGCGAACTCGCGCAGATCCTCCCGCCCGAGGAACTGCCCCAGTCGGTCACCTTCGCCGACGGCAGCCCCATCCCCGACGCGTACGTGCTCCACGTCCACGACCGGGGCCTGGAGATGGCCGTCGACGTCGACTGGCGCCGGGGCGACCTGATGGTCGTCGACAACGTCGCCGTGGGCCACGGACGGCGCCCCTTCGCCGGAGACCGCCGGGTTCTGGTGGCCATGTCCGGCTGAGCCGGCGCGGCACGCGAAAAGGGGCCCACCTGCCGAGGTGGGCCCCTTTCGGTGTACGTGCTCGCCGGGCCTCAGCCGGCCTTCATCCGGACCGGCAGGGTCTCGGGGCCGTTGACCACGATCGAGTCGAGCAGCTTCGGCTGCCCGTCCGACTCGATGCGCACGCCCCGGCCGAGCAACTCGCCGTACAGCAGACGCAGCTCGACCCTGGCCAGCATGCTGCCCAGGCAGAAGTGCTCACCGAAGCCCAGGGACAGGTGCCGGTTGGGCGTGCGGCGCACGTCGAAGACGTCGGGAGCGTCGAAGACGGTCTCGTCCCGGTTGGCGGACGGCAGCCAGAAGACCACCTTGTCGCCCGCCTCGATCCGCCGCCCGTGGATCTCGGCCGGCCGCACCGCCGTCCGCATGATGTGGGTGGCCGTCGACGTCCAGCGCAGCACCTCCTCCACCGAGGACGGCAGCAGCTCCGGGTCGTCCCGCACCGCCTGCCACTGGTCCGGATGCTCCAGGAAGGAGAGCATCCCGCCGGCCGCCGCGATGCGCGTGTTCTCCGTGCCGCCCACCAGCAGGTTGTCGCAGTTGAGGATGACATCGTCGGGGCTCAGCCGCTCGCCGTCCACCTCCGCCGTCGCCAGCACGCTCACCAGATCGTCGCCCGGGTCCGCCGCCTTTTCCGCCTGGAGAGTCTCGAAGTACCCGAGAATGTCGAGGTGGGCGAACCGGCGCGTGAGCGGGTCACCCGCCCCGAAGGCCCGGCTCGTCAGCTCGTAGAGATGCTCCCAGTCGGACTCCGGAACACCCATCATCCTGCAGATCACATAGAGCGGGATGCGGGCCGCCACATCGCTGACGAAGTCGCAACTCCCCATCTCCAGAGCACGGTTCACCACACCCTGCGCGATGTCCTTCATCTCTGTCTCGAGGGCGCGCACCGACCGCACGGCGAACCAGCCGTCGACCAGCCCGCGCAGCTGCTTGTGCCGGGGCGCGTCCGTCAGGGCCAGCGTGCGCCCGCCGCCCGGGTCCGGCCCGTGCTCGGCGGGCCGCAGCAGGATGCCCTGGGCCGAACTGAAGGTCTCCGCGTCCCGATAGGCGGCCCGGATGTCGTCGTAGCGCGTCAGCGACCAGAAGCCCGGCAGCTCGGCCGGCTCGTGCCAGTGCACCGGATCGTTCGCGCGCAGCCAGCTCCATTGCGCGAAAGGATCGCCATGTGAATAGAGTTCGGGATCCGCCAGACTTATGTGCGGCGCTGAATCGGGCATGCGGGTGTGCCTCGCAGATCTGTGGGTGACCGGAAATACGCGACGGATACGCGGCCGGAAGGCAATCGGCGGACGCTTCTGGCGATCTCCGGCGCCCGCTCACGTTATAGGCGTCCATTACGGTCGCAGGGCGCGTCCGACTCCGTCAAGGCGTACCGCGCGCCCGGCCACACGGGCGTTCAACCACCGTACTCCGGCAGTTGAACGCCCATCGGAGCCGCATTGATCACCGCCGGGCCGTGGGTCATAGTGGGTCGCCGCTAGGCGCTGAAGAAGTGTGAATTGTCAGGTCACGCTTTGTGTAAGAGGAGCTGGGCGGTCATGCGCCATGCCCCGGTGGAGGCGGCCCGTGCTGTTCCAGTCGATGAGCTGAACGATTGGAGTGCGCGGGAATGGCGAAGAGCGAGGGTGAGCTCCGCGAATTGATGAGCGGACAGCTCGGCATCTGGTACGCACAGCAACTCGCCCCCGACAACCGGGCCTTCTTCCTCGCGGAGTACCTCGAGATCCACGGCCCCGTGGACCTCGACCTCCTCGTACGGACCGCCGATCTGCGCGTCCGCGAGATCGAGGCGCTGCGCCTCCGCGTGCGCGTGGTCGACGGGACGCCGATGCAGTACCTGCACGACGCCCGCGACTACCCGGTCGAGGTCGTCGACGTCAGTGGCGAACCCGACCCGCGCGCGGCGGCCACGGCCTGGATGAACGCCGACCTGGAGCGCCCGGCCCAGCTGGAGGGCGGCTCGCTGTTCAACGCCGCGGTCATCAAGGTCGAGGACGAGCTCCACTACTGGTATGTCCGCCCCCACCACCTGGTCATCGACGGCCACGGCGGCGTCGTCATGATCCAGCGGACCGCCGAGATCTACGCCGCGCTCCTGGCGGGCCGCGACCCCTCCGAAGGCGCCGTGGAGCCCCTCTCCGTCCTCCTCGACGCCGACCGCGACTACCGCGCGTCCCCCGAGTTCGAGGAGGACCGGCGGTACTGGCTCGACCTGCTCGCCGACCACCCGGCCGTGCACGGCGGCGACGCCCACAAGTCCCGGCGCGCCCAGCGCGCCCCGCTGCGGCACACGGACGGCGTCGACACGGACGCGACCGCCTTCCTCAAGGCCGGCGCGCGCCGCCTCAGGACCAGCTTCCCCGGACTGATGATCGCGGCGGCTGCCCTCTACCAGCACCGCGTCACCGGCGACCGCGAGGTCACCATCGGCCTGCCCGTCCGCGCCCGCTCCGGCAGCCGGAGCCTCGACGTGCCCGGCATGACCTCCAACATCCTGCCGCTGCGCCTCACGATCGGCCCCGAGTCCACCGTCGAGGACGTCGTGCGCCAGACCGCCCGGGTGATCCGCGACGGGCTGCACCACCAGCGGTACCGCTACAAGGACATGCTCAACGACCTGAACATCGTCGACGGCGACCTTTGCGGGCTGCACATCAATGTCATGGCCTTCGACTACGACCTGCGCTTCGGCGACAGCCCCACCGTCGCCCACAACCTGTCCACCGGCCCCGTCGACGACCTCCGCATCGACATCTACGACCGCGCGGGCATGCAGATCAACGTCGACGCCAACCCGGACGTCCACAACCTCACCGAGGCCGCCGCGGTCTCCCGCCGCTACCTGAACGTCGCCACGTGGCTCGCGGGGGCGGCGCCCGACGAACTCGTCGCGCGTGCGGAGCTGGTGGACGAGGCCGAGCGGCGCCGGGTGCTCGTCGAGTGGAACGACACCGATGCCGATGTGGTGCCGGCGACGTTGCCCGAGTTGTTCGAGGCGCAGGTGGGGCGGTCGCCGGATGCGGTGGCGGTTGTTTTCGAGGGTGAGTCCGTCTCGTATGCGGAGCTGGATGTCCGGGCCAATCGGTTGGCGCGGTATTTGCTCGCGCGGGGTGTGGGGGCCGAGTCCGTGGTGGGGGTGTGCCTGGAGCGCGGTGTGGAGATGGTGGTGGCGCTGCTGGCGGTGGTGAAGGCGGGGGCCGCGTATCTGCCGGTGGATCCGGAGTATCCGGCCGAGCGGATCGCGTATGTGCTGGAGACGGCCGGAGCTGCATCGGTCGTGACAGTCCGAGCGCTGGCGGGGCTGCTGCCCGAGGGCGTCGCGTGTGTCGCCGTGGACGACATCGACCTGTCGGATGTCGACGGCGGTCGGCTGGGTTCCGGTGAGCGTGTGGTGCGTCCGGAGCATCCCGTGTATGTGATGTTCACGTCGGGTTCGACGGGGCGGCCCAAGGGTGTGGTGGTGCCGCATGCGGGGATTGTGAATCGGCTTGTGTGGATGCAGGGCCGGTATGGGCTGGGTGTCGATGATCGGGTGTTGCAGAAGACGCCGTTCGGTTTCGACGTGTCGGTGTGGGAGTTCTTCTGGCCGCTGGTGGAGGGTGCGGCGTTGGTGGTGGCGAGGCCTGGTGGGCATCGGGAGCCGGGTTATCTCGCTTCGTTGATTCGTGAGCAGGGTGTGACGACGGTGCATTTCGTGCCGTCGATGCTGGCGGCGTTCCTGGCGGAGCCGTCGGTGGGTGGGTGTGGTGGTCTGCGGCGGGTGTTCTGTTCGGGTGAGGCGTTGCCGGTGGCGGGGCAGGAGCGGTTCTTCGCTGTGCTGCCGGGGGTGGAGCTGCACAATCTGTACGGGCCGACGGAGGCGTCGGTGGATGTGACCGCGTGGCGGTGTGTGCCGGGGCGGGCGGGTGCGGTGCCGATCGGGGAGCCGGTCTCCAATACCCGTGTCTATGTGCTGGATGGGGCGCTCAGTCCGGTGCCGGTGGGTGTGGGGGGTGAGCTGTATCTGGCGGGTGTGCAGCTTGCGCGTGGTTATGCGGGTCGTGCGGGGTTGACGGCGGAGCGGTTCGTGGCCAGTCCGTTCGGTGTGGGGCAGCGGATGTATCGCACGGGGGATGTGGTGCGGTGGAACGCGCAGGGGCGGCTGGAGTATCTGGGGCGTGCGGATGAGCAGGTGAAGATCCGTGGGTTCCGGATCGAGCCGGGTGAGGTGCAGGCGGTGGTGGCCGTGCATCCGCAGGTGGCCCAGGTGGCTGTGGTGGCTCGGGAGGACGAGCCCGGTGATGTCCGGCTGGTCGCCTATGTGGTGCCGGTCGAGGGGGAGGGTGGTGGGCTGGGGGAGTCGGTGCGGGAGTTCGCTGCCCGGCGGCTGCCGGAGTACATGGTTCCGTCGGCTGTGGTCGTGCTTGATGCGCTGCCGGTGTCGGTGCACGGCAAGCTGGACCGCAGGGCGTTGCCGGCTCCTGATTTCGGTGTGTCGGCCGGTTCGGGGCGTGGTCCGTCGACCGTGCGCGAGGAGGTGGTGTGTGCGGCGTTCGCCGAGGTCCTGGGTCTGGGGAGCGTGGGCGTCGACGACGACTTCTTCCGGCTCGGCGGACACTCGCTGCTCGCCGTACGCCTAGCCGAGACCCTCCGCACCCAGGGCATCACGATCTCCGTACGCGCCCTGTTCGACGCCCCGACCGTCGCGGGCCTGGCGGCCTCGGCCGGGGCCGAGCAGGTCATGGCTCCCGAGAACCTGATCCCGGCCGACGCCACCGAGATCACCCCGGCGATGCTGCCCCTGGCCGACCTGACCGCCGACGAGGTCGCGCGGGTCGTCGCCACCGTCGAGGGCGGCGCGGCCAACGTCAAGGACGTCTATCCGCTCGCCCCGCTCCAGGAGGGCCTGCTCTTCCACCACCTGCTCGCGGAGGGCGGCGAGGACGCCTACGTCATGCCGGCGGTCTTCGAGTTCGACACGCGCGACCGCGTCGACGCCTTCGCGGACGCGCTGCAGCGGGTGGTGGACCGGCACGACATCTTCCGTACGTCCCTGGCATGGGAGGGACTGCGCGAGCCGGTCCAGGTCGTCCGGCGCCACGCCACCCTGCCCGTCACCGATGTCGCCCTCGACCCGCACAGCGCCGACCCGGTCGCCGACCTCGCCGCCGCCGAGGGCGCGCGCATGGACCTGGGCCGGGCCCCACTGCTCGACCTGCACGTCGCGGCCGACCCCGGCAGCGCGCGGTGGCTCGTGCTGCTGCGCATGCACCACATGGTCCGCGACCACACCGCGCTCCAGGTCGTCCTCGACGAGGTGCGGGCGTTCCTCGCGGGCCGGGGCGCCGAACTGCCCGAGCCGCTGCCGTTCCGCGACTTCGTCGCCCAGGTCCGCGGCGGAGCCGACCGGGCCGGGCACGAGCGCTACTTCGCCGAGCTGCTCGGCGACGTCACCGAACCCACCGCCCCCTACGGGATGGCGGACGTGCGCGGCGACGGCTCGGACGCCGTCCTCGAACGGCTGCTCCTGGCACCGGAGCTGACCGCGCGGCTCCGCACGGCCGCCCGCCGCGCGGGAGTCAGCACCGCGACCGTCCTGCACGTCGCCTGGGCCCGGGTCCTCGCCGCCGTCAGCGGCCGCGACGACGTGGTCTTCGGCACCGTCCTGCTCGGCCGCACGAACGCGGGCACGGGCGCCGACCGCGTGCCCGGCCCGTTCATGAACATGCTTCCGGTGCGCGCCCGGACCGGCGCACTCGGCTCGCTCGCCGCCGTGACCGCCATGCGCGGCCAGCTCGCCCGGCTCCTGGAGCACGAGCACGCGCCGCTCGCCGTGGCCCAGCGCGCCGGCGGAGTCACCGGCGACACCCCGCTGTTCACGTCCTTCCTCAACTACCGGCACAACGTCGGCCAGGACGCCGAGACGAACTGGGACGCGGCGATGGAGGGCGCGCGCCTGCTGTACGCGCGGGAGCTGTCCACCTACCCGCTCGCGCTCCTCGTCGACGACAACGGGGACACGATCGGCCTGTCCGTGGACGCGATCGCCCCGATCGACTCCGCCGCCGTGGCCGCTGTGGCCCGCACGGCCGTCGAACACCTCGTCTGCGCCCTGGAGTCCGCCCTCGACGGCGGACCCGACCTCCCGCTGAGCGCGATCCGGGTGCTCGGGGACGAGGAACGGCGCCGGGTGCTCGTCGAGTGGAACGACACCGATGCCGATGTGGTGCCGGCGACGTTGCCCGAGTTGTTCGAGGCGCAGGTGGGGCGGTCGCCGGATGCGGTGGCGGTTGTTTTCGAGGGTGAGTCCGTCTCGTATGCGGAGCTGGATGTCCGGGCCAATCGGTTGGCGCGGTATTTGCTCGCGCGGGGTGTGGGGGCCGAGTCCGTGGTGGGGGTGTGCCTGGAGCGCGGTGTGGAGATGGTGGTGGCGCTGCTGGCGGTGGTGAAGGCGGGGGCCGCGTATCTGCCGGTGGATCCGGAGTATCCGGCCGAGCGGATCGCGTATGTGCTGGAGACGGCCGGAGCTGCATCGGTCGTGACAGTCCGAGCGCTGGCGGGGCTGCTGCCCGAGGGCGTCGCGTGTGTCGCCGTGGACGACATCGACCTGTCGGATGTCGACGGCGGTCGGCTGGGTTCCGGTGAGCGTGTGGTGCGTCCGGAGCATCCCGTGTATGTGATGTTCACGTCGGGTTCGACGGGGCGGCCCAAGGGTGTGGTGGTGCCGCATGCGGGGATTGTGAATCGGCTTGTGTGGATGCAGGGCCGGTATGGGCTGGGTGTCGATGATCGGGTGTTGCAGAAGACGCCGTTCGGTTTCGACGTGTCGGTGTGGGAGTTCTTCTGGCCGCTGGTGGAGGGTGCGGCGTTGGTGGTGGCGAGGCCTGGTGGGCATCGGGAGCCGGGTTATCTCGCTTCGTTGATTCGTGAGCAGGGTGTGACGACGGTGCATTTCGTGCCGTCGATGCTGGCGGCGTTCCTGGCGGAGCCGTCGGTGGGTGGGTGTGGTGGTCTGCGGCGGGTGTTCTGTTCGGGTGAGGCGTTGCCGGTGGCGGGGCAGGAGCGGTTCTTCGCTGTGCTGCCGGGGGTGGAGCTGCACAATCTGTACGGGCCGACGGAGGCGTCGGTGGATGTGACCGCGTGGCGGTGTGTGCCGGGGCGGGCGGGTGCGGTGCCGATCGGGGAGCCGGTCTCCAATACCCGTGTCTATGTGCTGGATGGGGCGCTCAGTCCGGTGCCGGTGGGTGTGGGGGGTGAGCTGTATCTGGCGGGTGTGCAGCTTGCGCGTGGTTATGCGGGTCGTGCGGGGTTGACGGCGGAGCGGTTCGTGGCCAGTCCGTTCGGTGTGGGGCAGCGGATGTATCGCACGGGGGATGTGGTGCGGTGGAACGCGCAGGGGCGGCTGGAGTATCTGGGGCGTGCGGATGAGCAGGTGAAGATCCGTGGGTTCCGGATCGAGCCGGGTGAGGTGCAGGCGGTGGTGGCCGTGCATCCGCAGGTGGCCCAGGTGGCTGTGGTGGCTCGGGAGGACGAGCCCGGTGATGTCCGGCTGGTCGCCTATGTGGTGCCGGTCGAGGGGGAGGGTGGTGGGCTGGGGGAGTCGGTGCGGGAGTTCGCTGCCCGGCGGCTGCCGGAGTACATGGTTCCGTCGGCTGTGGTCGTGCTTGATGCGCTGCCGGTGTCGGTGCACGGCAAGCTGGACCGCAGGGCGTTGCCGGCTCCTGATTTCGGTGTGTCGGCCGGTTCGGGGCGTGGTCCGTCGACCGTGCGCGAGGAGGTGGTGTGTGCGGCGTTCGCCGAGGTCCTGGGTCTGGGGAGCGTGGGCGTCGACGACGACTTCTTCCGGCTCGGCGGACACTCGCTGCTCGCCGTACGCCTAGCCGAGACCCTCCGCACCCAGGGCATCACGATCTCCGTACGCGCCCTGTTCGACGCCCCGACCGTCGCGGGCCTGGCGGCCTCGGCCGGGGCCGAGCAGGTCATGGCTCCCGAGAACCTGATCCCGGCCGACGCCACCGAGATCACCCCGGCGATGCTGCCCCTGGCCGACCTGACCGCCGACGAGGTCGCGCGGGTCGTCGCCACCGTCGAGGGCGGCGCGGCCAACGTCAAGGACGTCTATCCGCTCGCCCCGCTCCAGGAGGGCCTGCTCTTCCACCACCTGCTCGCGGAGGGCGGCGAGGACGCCTACGTCATGCGCGCGGTCCTGGAGTTCGACGCGCGGGAGCGTGCGGAGGCGTTCACGGCCGCCCTCCAGCAGGTCGTGAACCGGCACGACATCTACCGGACCTCGTTCGTCTGGGAGGGACTGCGCGAGCCGGTCCAGGTCGTCCGGCGCCACGCCACCCTGCCCGTCACCGAGGTCGCCCTCGACCCGCACGGCACCGACCCGGTCGCCGAGCTGATCGCCATCGGCGGCGCCTCGATGGACCTGAGCCGGGCCCCGCTCCTGGGTGCCCATGTCGCCGCCGACCCCGGCGGCGACCGCTGGCTGGTCCTCGTCCGGATGCACCACACGGTCCGCGACCACACCGCGCTCCAGGTCGTCCTCGACGAGGTGCGGGCGTTCCTCGCGGGCCGGGGCGCCGAACTGCCCGAGCCGCTGCCGTTCCGCGACTTCGTCGCCCAGGTGCGCGGCGGAGCCGACCGGGCCGGGCACGAGCGCTACTTCGCCGAGCTGCTCGGCGACGTCACCGAACCCACCGCCCCCTACGGGATGGCGGACGTGCGCGGCGACGGTGCCGACACCGTCCACGAAGTCGTACCGTTCCCCCCGGAGCTGGACCGGCGCCTGCGCGCGGTCGCACGCCGTCTCGGCATCAGCACGGCCACCGTCCTGCACGTCGCCTGGGCGCGGGTCCTCGCCGCCGTCAGCGACCGCCAGGACGTGGTGTTCGGGTCGGTCCTGTACGGGCGGCTGAACGCGGGCGCCGGAGCCGACCGCGTGGCCGGCCCGTTCATGAACACCCTGCCCGTGCGCGTACGGACGGCCGAGCGGGGCGCGCTGGCGGCGGTCTCCGCGATGCGCGGCCAGCTCGCGGAGCTGCTCGAGCACGAGCACGCGCCGCTGGTCGTGGCGCAGCGCGCCAGCGGTATCACCGGCGACACTCCGCTGTTCACGTCCTTCCTCAACTACCGGCGCAACCCGGGCCTTGCCGCCGACGAGGGCATGGACGGGGTGCGGCTGTTGTCGGTGCGCGAGCGCACCAACTACCCGCTGGTGGTCCTGGTCGACGACTACGGCGACCGTACCGAGGTGGCGGTCGACTCCGTCGCGCCCATCGACTCCCGTGCGGTCGGCGTCCTCGTGCGCACCACCACGCAGCACCTGGTGTCCGCGCTGGAGACCGCGCTCGACGGCGGCCCCGACGTGCCGCTCGGCGCGATCGAGGTCCTGCCCGAGGACGAGCTCCGCCGGGTGCTGGTGGAGTGGAACGACACGGCGTGTGCGACCCCGGCAGGGCTGGTGCACGAGGTGTTCGAGCGGCAGGCGACCCGCGCTCCGGAGGCCGCCGCCGTCGTCAGCGCGGGCACGGAGGTCTCGTACGCCGAGCTGGAGGCGCGGGCGAACCGGATCGCGCACTACCTGATCGGTCAGGGGATCGGCGCCGAGTCGGTGGTGGGCCTGTGCCTGCCCCGGGGCGCGGACATGATCGCGGCGATCCTGGGCGTGTGGAAGGCGGGCGCGGGCTATCTGCCGATCGATCCGGAGCAGCCTGCCGACCGCGTGGCGTTCATGCTGCGGGACAGCGGTGCGGCGCTGGCGCTGACGACCGAGGAGATCCTGGACGAACTCCCGGCCGGCCGCTCTCGCCTGGTCGCGATCGACGACACGTTCGTGGAGATGCAGCTCGAGGCCGCCTCCCGCGAGAGCCCCGGCCGCTCCGTCGACCCGCGGTCGCCCGCGTACGTCATCTACACCTCGGGGTCGACCGGTCAGCCTAAGGGCGTCGCCGTCACGCACGGCGGCCTCGCGAACTACTTCGCCTCCGTCCCGGAGCGCGTCGGATTCGGCCGCCACGGCGCCCGCTACGCCCTGCTGCAGACGCAGGCCACCGACCTCGGCAACACCGTGGTCTTCGCCAGCCTCACCAGCGGGGGCGAGCTGCACATCCTGGACGAGGGCGCCGTCACGGACCCGGTCGCGGTCTCCGCGTACCTCGCCGAGCACCGGATCGACCACGTCAAGGCCGTACCCTCACACCTGGCCGCCCTGTCGGCCGCCGGCGGCGCCGAGGCCGTCCTGCCGGGGTGCTCCCTCGTCCTCGGCGGCGAGGCCGCGTCCCCGCTCTGGCTGCGCGAGATGATCGCCACCGCCGGTGAGCGCGGCATCCACAACCATTACGGGCCCACCGAGACCACCATCGGAGTGGCGACCACCCGGCTCACCGCCGACCGCGTCACCGACGGTCCCGTCCCGGTCGGCACCCCGGTCGCCAACACCCGCTTCTATGTCCTGGACGAGCGGCTGCGGCCGGTCGCGCCTGGCGTCGTCGGCGAGCTGTACGTCGCCGGGGCCCAGCTGGCACGCGGCTACGTGCGCCGGGCCGGACTGACCGCCGAGCGGTTCGTCGCCAGCCCCTTCGAGCAGGGCCGGCGGATGTACCGCACCGGCGACCGGGCCAAGTGGACGGCGGACGGCGAGGTGGTCTTCCTCGGCCGCGCCGACGACCAGGTCAAGATCCGCGGCTACCGGATCGAGCCCGGCGAGGTCCAGGGCGCGCTGACCGGCCACCCGCTGGTCGCGCAGGCCGCGGTGGTCGCCCGCGAGGACACCCCGGGCGACCGGCGTCTGGTCGCCTACGTCGTGCCCAACGACCGGCACGAAGGGGGCGACGAACTCCCGGCTGCCGTACGGCGGTTCGCGGCCCGGCGGCTGCCCGAGCACATGGTGCCGTCCGCGGTCGTCGTCCTCGACGCCCTTCCCCTGACCGGCAACGGCAAGCTGGACCGCAAGGCCCTGCCCGCCCCCGACTTCGCGGCCATCGCCGGGTCGGGCCGTCCCCCGGCCGACGTGCGGGAGGAGATCCTGTGCATGGCCTTCGCCGAGGTGCTCGGCCTGGAGAGCGTGGGCGTCGACGACGACTTCTTCGAGCTGGGCGGACACTCGCTGGTGGCGGTGCGCCTGGTCGAGTTCCTGCGCCGGCGCGGTGTCTCCGTCTCCGTGCGCACCCTGTTCGACAACCCGACCGTCGCGTCCCTCGCGGCATCCGCCGGTACGGACCAGGTCGTCGCCCCGGACAACCTGATCCCGGCCGACGCCACCGAGATCACCCCGGGGATGCTGCCGCTGGTCGACCTTTCCGCCGACGAGGTCGCCACGGTCGTGGCCACCGTCGAGGGCGGCGCGGCCAACGTCGCGGACGTCTACCCGCTGGCTCCGCTCCAGGAGGGCCTGCTCTTCCACCACATGCTGGCGGACGGCGGCGACGACGCGTACGTGATGCCGGCGGTCCTGGAGTTCGACTCGCGCGCACGGCTCGACGCCTTCGTCGACGCCCTGCGGCGCGTCGTGGACCGGCACGACATCTACCGGACCTCCTATGTATGGGAGGGGCTGCGCGAGCCCGTACAGGTGGTGCGGCGCCGCGCCGCGCTGCCCGTCACGGAGGTCGCCCTGGACCCGCACGGCACCGACCCGGTCGCCGAGCTGGTCGAGGCCGGCGGCGCACGCATGGAGCTGGGCCGGGCCCCGCTGCTCGACCTGCACGTCGCGGCCGTTCCCGGCACTGACCCGGAGCGCTGGTTCGCGCTGATCCGCGCCCACCACATGGTGCGCGACGGCACCGCGCTGGAGGTCCTCCTGGAGGAGGTGACGGCGTTCCTCGACGGGCGCGGCGACCAGCTGCCCGAGCCGCTGCCGTTCCGCACCTTCGTCGTCCAGGCACGCGGCGGCGTCGAACGCGCCGGGCACGAACGGTACTTCGGCGACCTGCTGGGCGATGTCACCGAGCCCACGGCCCCGTTCGGCCTGGTGAACGTGCGCGGCGACGGCGCCACCCTGGCCCGGGCGCGCATCTCGGCCGCCCCCGAGCTGAGCGCGCGACTGCGGGACGTGGCGCGGCGTGCGGGCGTGAGCGCGGCGACCGTGCTGCACGTCGCCTGGGCCCGGGTCCTCGCCGCCGTGTCCGGCCGCGACGACGTGGTCTTCGGCACGGTCCTGTTCGGCCGCATGAACGCGGGCGTGGGCGCCGACCGGGTGCCCGGACCGTTCATCAACACGCTTCCCGTGCGCGTGCCCACCACCCGGCTCGGCGCGCTGAGCGCCATCACCGCCATGCGCGGCCAGCTGGCGCGCCTCCTGGAGCACGAGCACGCGCCGCTGGTGGTGGCGCAGCAGGCCGCCGGCCTGACGGGTGACGCCCCGCTGTTCACCGCCTGCCTCAACTACCGGCGCAGCATCGGCGAGGACCTGGACGCGCGCTGGAACGCGTCCCTGCCGGGCACCAAGCTGCTGTTCACGCGGGAACGCACCAACTACCCGCTCGCGCTGCTCGTCGATGACGACGGGGAGGGCATCGAGCTGATCGTCGACGCGGTCGCCCCGATCGACCCGGAGGCGGTCGCCGCTCTCGCGCGCACCGCCGTCGAACACCTGGTGCACGCCGCCGAGAACGCCCTGGACGGCGGGCCCGACCTGCCGCTGAGCGCCGTGCAGGTGCTCGGCGAGGCCGAGCGCCGCCGGGTGCTCGCCGAGTGGAACGACACCGCGGCGGAGGTGCCGCCCGTGGTGGTGCCCGAGCTGTTCGCGGCGCGCGTGCGGGCGACGCCCGACGCGGTCGCCGTGGCGTCCGACGGCGCCCGGCTCACCTACGCGGAGCTGGACGCGCGGGCCAACCGGCTGGCCCGGTTCCTGATCGGCCATGGCGTGGGACCCGAGTCGGTGGTCGCGGTCGTGCGGGAGCGCGGCGTCGACCTGGTCGTCACCCTGCTCGGTGTCCTCAAGGCGGGCGGCGCCTATGTGCCGGTCGACCCGGAGTACCCGGCGGAACGCATCACCTTCATGGTGCGGGAGTCCGGCGCGGCGGCCGTCCTGACCTCGACGCGGTGCGCGCCCGCGGTACCGGCCGGGACCGGTGCGCCCGTGCTGGTACTCGACGGGCCGCCGCTCGCGGCGGAGGTCGAGGCGCTGGACGGCGGTGCCGTGACCGACGCGGAACGGACCGCGCCACTGCGGCCCGCCCACCCCGCGTACATGATCTTCACCTCGGGCTCGACGGGCGTGCCCAAGGGCGTGGTGGTCACGCACACCGGCATCGCCGGCCTGGTGGCCACGCAGATCCAGCGGCTCGACGTCGACGCCGACAGCCGGGTTCTGCAGTTCGCCTCGCCGGGCTTCGACGCGGCGACCTGGGAGCTGGTCATGGCGCTGTGCTCGGGCGCACGCCTCGTGGTCGCCCCCGCCGAGACGCTGCTGCCGGGCGGCGGGCTCGCCGAACTCGTGGCGCGCCACGGCGTCACGCACGCCACGCTGCCGCCCGCCGTCCTGTCCGTCCTGGAACCCGATGACCTCGCCCCGGTCACCACGCTGGTGTCGGCCGGTGAGGCGCTCGGCGCCGAACTCGTGGCGCGCTGGTCGCACGGCCGCCGCTTCGTCAACGCTTACGGCCCGACCGAGACGACGGTGTGCGCGACGATCTCCGACGCCCTGCGCGCGGACGACGACCGGCCCGGCATCGGCACACCGATCACCAACACCCGCGTGTACGTCCTCGACGAGAGCCTCACCCCGGTCCCGGTCGGCGTCGACGGAGAGTTGTACGTCGCGGGCGCCGGGCTCGCCCGCGCCTATGCGGGCCGCCCGGCCCTGACCGCGGAACGGTTCGTGGCCTCGCCCTTCGACGGGGCGGGGGAGCGGCTGTACCGCACCGGCGACCGGGTCCGCTGGACCGCGGACGGCCGACTGGTGTTCGCCGGCCGCGCCGACGACCAGGTCAAGATCCGCGGCTTCCGCGTCGAGCCGGGCGAGGTCCAGGCCACCCTGGCGGCGCACCCCGGCGTCACCCAGGCCGTCATCGCGGTCCGCGACGACGGCGCGAGCGGCAGACGGCTGGTCGGCTATGTCGTGCCCGGCCGGCCCGGCCACGCCGAACTCGCCGCCGAAGTTCGGAAGTTCGCCGAGACGCGACTGCCCGAGCACATGGTGCCGTCCGCGGTCGTCGTACTCGACGCCCTGCCGCTGACGGCCAACGGCAAGGTGGACCACAGGGCCCTGCCCGACCCCGGACCCGCTGTCAGCGCGGGCCGCGCGCCCACCACCGAGCGGGAGAAGGTCCTGTGCGCGGCATTCGCCGAGGTGCTCGGCCTGGAGAGCGTGGGCGTCGACGACGACTTCTTCGCCCTCGGCGGGCACTCCCTGCTCGCCGCCCGCCTCACCGGCCGACTGCGGACGGTGCTCGGTCTCGAGGTGCCCCTGCGGGTGCTCTTCAGGGCGCGGACGGTGTCCAGCCTCGTACGACAGCTTGGAACTGTGAGCTCTGCTAGGCCCGCGCTGCGGCCGATGCGTACCCAGGAGGAGTCCTGATGATTCCGTTGTCATTCGCGCAGCGTCGGCTGTGGTTCATCTCCCAGCTGGAGGGCCCGAGCCCGGCCTACAACATCCGGGTCGCGCAACGGCTGAGCGGCGCGGTGGACCGCGCGGCGCTGGAGGCGGCCCTGCGGGACGTGATCGGCCGCCACGAGATCCTGCGCACCGTCTACGGTGTCGCGGCCGGCGAGCCCTACCAGCGCATCCTGAAGGCCGCGGACCTCGACTGGCGGCTGACGGCGGTCGACGTCACCCAGGACGACCTCGACGGCCGGATCGCCGCCGCCGTCGGGTACGCCTTCGACCTCACCACCGACGTGCCCGTCAGGGCCTGGCTGTTCACGACCGCGCCCGACGCACACGTGCTCGTCATGGTCGTCCACCACATCGCGGGCGACGGCTGGTCGATGGACCCGCTGGCCCGCGACCTGTCCACGGCCTACGCGGCGCGCGTGAACGGCGCGGCCCCGGCGTGGCAGCCGCTGGCCGTGCAGTACGCGGACTACACCCTGTGGCAGCGCGAACTGCTCGGCGACGAGAGCGATCCCGAGAGCCTGTTCTCCCGCCAGACCGCCTACTGGCGCCAGGCGCTGGCGGACGTGCCGGAGGAGCTGGAGCTGCCGTACGACCGGACGCGTCCTGCCGTACTCGGCCACCGTGGCCACACCGTCCCCTTCCAGCTGCCGGCCCGGGTGCACGCATGCCTCGCGGACGTCGCGCTCGCCGAGGGCGTGACCCTGTTCGCCGCACTCCAGGCCGCCCTCGCCGTGACGCTGTCCCGGCTCGGCGCGGGCACGGACATCCCGATCGGCTCCGTCAACGCGGGCCGCGGCGACGAGTCCCTCGACGACCTGGTCGGCTTCTTCGTCAGCACCCTCGTGGTCCGCACCGACCTGTCGGGCGACCCGACGTTCCGCGAACTCCTCGCCCGGGTGCAGGAGGCGAGCCTGTCGGCGTTCGAGCACCAGGACGTCCCCTTCGAGAAGCTGGTCGAGGAACTCGCCCCGACCCGCTCGCTGGCCCGGCACCCGCTGTTCCAGGTCGTGCTGATGCTCCAGAACACCGGCGAGGCGGCGCTGCGGCTGCCCGGAATCCAGGCCGAGCCCGTGCCGACCGGAAACTCCGCCGCCAAGTTCGACCTGGAGATCGGCATCGGCGAGACCTTCGACGCCGACGGCACCCCGGCCGGGCTGCGCGGCACCGTCATCGCTGCCGCCGACCTGTTCGACGCCGAGTCCGTCCAGTGGATCGCCGAGCGGCTGGCCCGCGTCGTCGAGGCCCTCGCCGACGCCCCGGACACCCGGATCGGCGACGTACGGACGCTGGACGACGCCGAACTGCACCAGGTGCTGCACGAGTGGAACGACACCCGGACCCAGGTCCCGGCGGCCACCTTGCCGGAGTGCTTCGAGGCCCAGGTGGCCCGCACACCCGACGCGGTCGCCCTCGTCGACGGCGAGAACACCCTCACCTACGCGGAACTCGACGCCCGCGCGAACCGGCTCGCCCGCCTGCTCGTGGACCGGGGCGTCGGCCCCGAGTCCGTCGTCGCCGTCCAGATGGAGCCCGGAGCGGACCTGGTGGCCGCGCTGCTCGCCGTGGTCAAGGCCAGGGGCGCCTATCTGCCGGTCGACCCGGAGTACCCGCGGGAGCGCATCGCGTACATGCTCGCCGACGCGCGGCCCGTGTGCGTGCTCACCAGCGTGGCCTGCGCCCCCACCCTGCCCGGGGCGACGGACGCCGCGATCCTGGCCGTCGACGACGCCCCCGTGCGGGAGGAACTCGCCCGCCTCGACGCGGCGGACCCCACCGGCGCCGGGCGCCCGGCGCCGCTCCTGCCCCAACATCCCGCGTACATCATCCACACCTCGGGGTCGACCGGCCGCCCCAAGGGCGTCGTCGTCAGCCACGAAGCCCTGGTCAACCACCTGTACGCGGCTGCCGAGCGCGTCCCGCTCGGCTCGGGCGACCGCCTGGTCGCCGTGACCACGGTGTCCTTCGACATCGCCGCCCTCGAACTGTTCCTGCCCCTCGTCTCCGGCGCCGCCGTCGTGCTCGCCCGGCGCGAGACGGTCCGTGACCCCAAGGCCCTCCTCGACCTGGTCCGCACCAGCGGCGCCACCGCCCTGCAGGCCGTGCCGTCCCTGTGGCGGGCGCTCCTCGACGCGGGCGACTGGCCCCCCGCGGTGCGCGCCCTCGTCGGCGGCGAGGCCCTGCCCGAGGAACTGGCCGCGCGGCTGCACGCGCTCGGCGTGCTGGCGGTGAACCTGTACGGGCCCACCGAGGCCACCATCTGGACCACCTCCGCCGAGATCGGCGCAGGCCCCGTCGTCATCGGCACCCCCTTCGCGAACACGCGCGCCTACGTGCTCGACGCCCGGCTGCGCCCCGTGGCCCCCGGCGCGACGGGTGAGCTCTACCTCGCGGGCGCCCAGCTGGCGCGCGGCTACCTGGGCCGCGCGGGCCTGACCGCCGAACGGTTCGTCGCCTCGCCGTTCGTCCCCGGCGGGCGGCTGTACCGCACCGGGGACCTCGCACGCTGGCGCCCCGGGGGGGTGCTCCAATGCCTGGGCCGCACCGACGGCCAGGTCAAGGTCCGCGGCTTCCGGATCGAGCCGGGCGAGATCGAGGCGGTCCTCGAACGCCACGCCCGGGTCGCCCGCGCCGCCGTCGTCGTCCGCGAGGACACCCCGGGCGACGCCCGCCTGGTGGCCTACGTCACCACCGCGGGCGGCGAGGAGGACTTGGACGCCGCTGAGCTGCGGGCCCACGTCGGAGCCGGCCTGCCGGGCTACATGGTGCCGTCCGCGGTGCTGGTACTGGACACGCTGCCGCTGACGGCGAACGGCAAGCTCGACCGCAAGGCGCTGCCCGCGCCCGAGTACACGGCGGGCGCGGGCCGGGGCCCGGCGGACCTGCGCGAGGAACTGCTGTGCGCGGTGTTCGCCGACGTCCTGGGCCTGGAGCGGGTGGGCGTCGACGACGACTTCTTCGCCCTGGGCGGCCACTCGCTGCTGGCCGTCGAACTCATGGGCCGGATCAGGGCCGCCCTGGGCATCGACGTGCCCGTGCGGGCGCTGTTCCAGACCCCGACCCCGGCCGGGCTCGCCGCCTCGGCGGGCACGGCCCCCACCCCCGTACCGCCGAACCTCCTCCCGGCCGACGCGACCGCGATCACCCCCGAGATGCTGCCGCTGGTCGACCTGACCGCCGGCGAACTCGCCGCGGTCGTGGCCACCGTCGACGGCGGCGCCGCCAACATCGCCGATGTCTACCCGCTGGCACCCCTCCAGGAGGGACTCCTCTTCCACCACCTGCTCGCCGACGGCGGCCAGGACGCCTACGTCCAGCCCACGGTCCTGGAATTCGACTCGCGGGACCGGCTCGACGCGTTCACCCACGCCCTGCGCCAGGTGGTGGAGCGGCACGACATCCTGCGCACCTCCGTCGTCTGGGAGGGCCTGCGCGAGCCGGTCCAGGTCGTGTGGCGCCGCACCACCCTGCCCGTGCAGGAAGTCGCCCTGGACGCCCGTGGCGGCGACCCGGTCCGGCAGCTGCTCGCCGTCGGCGACGCCGCGCTGGACCTGTCCCGGGCCCCGCTGCTCGGCCTGCACATCGCTGCCGACCCCGCGGGCGGTCGCTGGCTGGCCCTGGTCCGGGCCCACCACATGGTGCAGGACCACACGGCGCTCGAAGCCGTACTCGACGAGGTATGCGCCTTCCTCGACGGGCGCGGCGCCGAACTCCCCGAGCCCGCGCGCTTCCGCGACTTCGTGGCCCGCGTCCGCGGCGGCCTCGAACGCGCCGACCACGAGCCGTACTTCGCGGAGCTGCTCGGCGACATCACCGAGCCCACCGCTCCCTACGGCCTGGTGGACGTACGGGGCGACGGCGCCGGCACGTCCCGCGCCCGCACCCCCCTCGCACCGCACCTCGGCGCGCGCCTGCGGGACGTCTCCCGTCGCGTGGGCGCGAGCCCCGCCACCGTCCTGCACCTCGCCTGGGCCCGGGTCCTCGCCGCCGTCAGCGGCCGCGACGACGTCGTGTTCGGCACCGTCCTGTCCGGCCGCACGAGCGCCGTCGGAGGCGCCCGCCAGGCCCCCGGCCCGTACGTCAACATGCTGCCCGTGCGCGTGCGCACCGGCGAACTCGGCGCCCTGGCCGCCCTGTCCGCGCTGCGCGAGCAGCTCGCCCGGCTCATGGAGCACGAGCACGCGCCGCTCGCCACGGTCCAGCGGGCCGGCGGTGTCACGGGCGACACGCCCCTGTTCACCTCCCTGTTCAACTACCGGCGCGGCACCGCGGGCGGCAGGACGGACGGCGGCGGCCTCGACGGCATCCGCACCCTCTTCGCCCAGGAACGCTCCAACTACCCCCTCGCCGTCTCCGTCGACGACGACGGCGACGCACTGTCGGTCGCCGTGGACGCGCGGACCCCCGTCGACCCGCACGCGGTCGGCGCCCTGCTGCACACCGCGCTCGCCGGTCTCCTCGACGCCCTCGACGCGGCCGCCGACGGCGCCGCGGACCGGCCGCTGCCCGACATCCCGGTCCTGGACGAGGCCCAGCACCACCGAATCCTGGCCGAGTGGAACGACACCGCCGCCGAGGTGCCGCCCGCCACCTTTCCCGAGCTGTTCGAGGCGCAGGCCGCGCGCACCCCCGACCAGGTGGCCGTCGTCGCCGACGGCGACACCCTCACCTTCGCCGAACTGGACGCGCGCGCCAACCAGGTCGCCCGGCTGCTCGCCCTCCGGGGCGTCGGGCCCGAGTCGGTCGTCGGCGTGTGCCTGGAGCGCGGCACCGAACCGGTCGTCGCCCTGCTCGGCGTCCTCAAGGCCGGAGGCACCCAACTGCCCGTCGACCCCGGCTACCCGGCGGACCGCGTCGCGTACCTGGTCCAGGACGCGGCGCCCTCCGTGATCCTCGCCACGACCGGCACGGCCGCGGCCCTGCCCGCCTCCGGCGCCACCGTGCTCGTCCTGGACGACGAGGCCACCGCCGCCGAGCTGAGCGGACTCCCCGACGGTCCGCTCGGCACCGAGATCCACCCCGAGCACCTGGCGTATGTCATCTACACCTCCGGCTCGACCGGCCGTCCCAAAGGCGTCGCCGTACCGCACCGGGGACTCGCCAACCTCGCCGCCTTCCAGCGCGCCGGAACCCTCGCGCGCTCCGGGTCGCGCATGCGCGTGGCACTGACGTACTCCCTGTCCTTCGACGCCTGCTGGGAGCCGCTGCTCTGGATGGTCGCGGGCCACGAACTCCACATCGTTCCCGACGACGTACGGCGGGACACCACCGCACTGGCGCGCTACGCCGACGACCGGCGCCTCGACCTGATCGTGGTCACCCCCGTCCAGGCCGAACAGCTCCTCGACGAAGGACTCCTCGACGGCTCCGCTCACCGGCCCCGCGCGCTGCTCCTCGGAGGCGACGCCGTCGGCGGCGCCCTGTGGGAGCGGCTGCGGGCGACCGACGGGACGCTGGGCTTCAACTTCTACGGTCCGACCGAGGCCACCGTCCACGTGCTCTGCCACGACACCGACCAAGGCGAGCGCCCACTGATCGGCCGCCCCCTGCCCAACACCCGCGCCTACGTCCTCGACGGCCGCCTCGGCCCCGTCGCCCCGGGCGTCGCCGGCGAGCTGTACGTGTCCGGCGCGGGCCTGGCCCGAGGTTACGTGGGCCGGGCCGCCCTGACCGCCGAACGGTTCGTCGCCAACCCCTTCGAGCCGGGCACCCGCATGTACCGCACCGGCGACCTGGTGCGCCAGGACGCCGAGGGCCGCGTGGAGTACCTGGGCCGCGCCGACGACCAGGTCAAGATCCGCGGCTACCGCATCGAGCCCGGCGAGGTCGAGGCCGTGGCAGTCGCACACCCGGGCGTCGCGCAGGCGGCGGTCGTCGCCCGCGAGGACACCCCCGGCGACCGGCGCCTGTTCGCCTACGTCGTGCCCGCCGAGGACGCCGCCGGCATACCCCGTTCGGTACGCGCGTTCATCGCCGCGCGGCTGCCCGAGCACATGGTGCCCGCGGCGGTCGTCGCACTGGACGCACTGCCCCTATCGGCCAACGGCAAACTCGACCGCGCCGCCCTGCCCGCACCCGCGTACCCGGTGAGCGTGGGGCGCGGCCCCGCCACGCTCTACGAGGAACTGTTGTGCGCCGTGTTCGCCCAGGTCCTGGGCGTGCCCCGGGTGGGCGTCGACGACGACTTCTTCGCGCTCGGCGGGCACTCGCTGCTCGCCACCCGGCTGATCAGCCGGGTGCGTACGGCCCTCGGCCTCGAGGTGCCGCTGCGGGCCCTGTTCGACACACCCACGGTTGCCGGGCTCGCGGCCAGGCTCGACGGCGCCGCCTCGGCCCGCACCGCGCTCGCACCGGTGGAGCGCACCGAACAGATCCCGCTCTCCTTCGCCCAGCGCCGCCTGTGGTTCGTCGGCCAGCTGGAGGGCCCGGGCGCGACGTACACCATCCCGGTGGCGCTGCGCCTTTCGGGCGCCCTCGACCGGGACGCGCTCGGCGCGGCCCTGCGGGACGTGATCGGACGCCACGAGGTGCTGCGCACCGTCTTCGACGTGGCGGACGGCGAGCCGTACCAGCGGATCACGGCCTTGGACGACCTGGACTGGCAGCTCTCGGTGGCCGAGGTGGCCCCGGCGGAGCTGGACGAGGCGGTCGCCGAGGCGCTGGCGCGCCCCTTCGACCTGGCCGCCGAAGTGCCCGTCCGAGCCTGGCTGTTCGCAACCGCACCCGATGAGCACGTCCTCGTCATGGCCGTGCACCACATCGCGGGCGACGGCTGGTCCATGGAGCCGCTGGCGCGTGACCTGTCGGTGGCCTACGCCGCGCGGCACGCGGGCCGGACGCCCGAGTGGGAGCCGCTGCCGGTGCAGTACGCGGACTACGCGCTGTGGCAGCGGGAGCTGCTCGGCGACGAGCGGGTCGCGGGCAGCGTGATCAGCCGCCAGGTCGCCCACTGGCGCCAGGCGCTGGCGGGCGCTCCGGAGGAACTGGAGCTGCCGGCCGACCGCCCGCGGCCCGCCGTCCCCTCCCACCTGGGGCACAACATCCCCCTGGTGGTTCCGGCGGAGGTGCACGTCCGCCTCGTGGAGGTGGCGCGCGTCGAGGGCGTAACTCCCTTCATGGTGCTCCAGGCCGCCCTGGCGATACTGCTGTCGAAGATGGGTGCCGGCACGGACATCCCCATCGGTACGGCCAACGCCGGGCGTACCGATGAGGCGCTGGACAACCTGGTCGGTTTCTTCATCAACACGCTGGTGCTGCGCACCGACCTGACCGGCGACCCGACGTTCCAGGAGGTCCTGGGGCGCGTACGGGAGACGAGCCTGTCCGCATTCGCCCACCAGGACGTGCCGTTCGAGAAGCTGGTGGAGGAGCTGGCGCCGACGCGTTCGCTGGCCCGGCACCCGCTGTTCCAGGTCATGCTGAAGGTGCAGAACACCGGTGAGGCGGTCCTCGACCTGCCGGGCGTGCGGGCCGCCGGGCTCCCGGCGGGCGCGTCGACCGCCAAGTTCGACCTGGACGCCTCGGTGTCCGAGGTCTTCGACGAGGCGGGCGCCCCGGCGGGCCTGCGCGGATCGGTCGTCGCCTCGGCCGACCTGTTCGACGCGGCGACGGCCGAGCGGCTCGTGGCCCGCTGGGTGCGGGCCCTGGAGCGGCTGACCGCCGACCCGGAGCTGTCGCTGAGCGCGCTGGACGTGCTGGAGGAGACCGAGCGCGGGCTGCTCGCCGAGTGGAACGACACGGCTGCCGAGGTGGCAGCGGGTTCGCTGGTGGAGCTGTTCGAGGCGCAGGCGGCTCGTACGCGGGATGCGGTCGCGGTGGTCGCCGGTGACGTGGCGCTGTCGTATGCGGAGTTGGATGCGCGGGCGAACCGTTTGGCCCGTCATCTGGTGGCTCAGGGGGTTGGTCCTGAGTCGTTGGTGGGGGTGTGTTTGGAGCGGGGGGTCGACCTGGTCGTCGCGCTGCTGGCGGTGTTGAAGGCCGGTGGTGCCTATCTGCCGCTGGACCCGGAGTATCCGGCCGACCGGATCGCGTACATGGTCGGGGACGCGACGCCGGTGGCGGTGCTGGTCTCGGCCGCGACGGCGGGTGTTCTGCCGGCGTCGGAGGTGCCGTTGGTGGTCGTCGACGACGCGGAGACGGCGGCGGGGCTGGACGGCGGGCCGCTGGGTGTGCGGGTTCGGCCGGAGCACCCGGCGTACGTGATCTACACCTCGGGTTCGACGGGGCGCCCCAAGGGTGTGGTGGTGTCGCACGGGGCTGCGGTGAGCCTGTGTGAGGGCCATGGCCGTACGGTGTTCGCCGCGGACGGGGGCCCGCTGCGGGTGGCGTTGACGACGTCGGTGTCCTTCGACGCGTCGTGGAATCAGCTGTCGGCCTTGTTCGTGGGGCATGAGCTGCATGTGGTGGACGCGGAGACGTGGCTGGACGCGGGGCGCCTGGTGGCGTGGATGCGGGCCTCACGGATCGACTTTGCCGAGGTCACCCCCTCCTATCTGCACGTCCTCGTGGACGAGGGCCTGTTCGAGGGCTCTGTGTATCCGTCGCGGATCGGTGTGGGCGGTGAAGCGGTCCCGGCCGGTCTGTGGGAGCGGCTGCGTGCGCTGGAGGGTGTGGAGGGCTTCAACTTCTACGGTCCGACCGAGGCCACCGTGGACACCGCCATCGCCCGCCTGGCCGACTCGGCTGACGTGGTGGTCGGTAGGCCCGTGCCCAACGCGCGTGTCTTCGTCCTGGACGAGGCGCTGCGGCCGGTGCCGGTCGGGGTGCCGGGTGAGCTGTATGTCTCCGGTGCCGGGCTTGCCCGCGCCTACGTCAACCGTCCGGGGCTGACCGCCGAGCGCTTCGTCGCTTCTCCCTTTGCGGAGGGCGAGCGGATGTACCGCTCGGGTGACCGGGTGAAGTGGACGGCGGACGGCCAGTTGGTCTTCCTGGGGCGCACCGACGACCAGGTCAAGGTGCGGGGTACCCGTATCGAACTGGGCGAGGTCCAGGCCGCTGTCGCGGCGCATCCGCAGGTCGCGCGGGCCGCGGTGGTGGTACGGGAGGACACTCCTGGTGATCGTCGGCTGGTCGCCTATGTGGTGACCTCCGGCCAATCCCCCGCGGTGCCGGTCGCGGAGTTCGTGGCCCGGAGCCTGCCGGAGTACATGGTTCCGTCGGCTGTCGTGGTTCTGGACGCGTTGCCGCTGACGGCCAACGGCAAGCTGGACCGTAGGGCGTTGCCTGCTCCCGAGCGGGTGGCCACGGTCGGGCGTGGTCCCGCCAATGCCCGGGAGGAGATCATCTGCGCTGCTTTCGCGGAGGTCCTGGGTCGCGAGAGCGTGGGTGTGGACGATGACTTCTTCAAGCTCGGTGGTCAGTCGCTGCTGGCGATCCGGCTGGTTGCGCGTCTTCAGAAGCAGGGTGTCTCGGTCTCGGTCCGCTCGTTCTTCCAGGCGCCGACCCCGGCGGCTCTCGCCGCCTCGGCGGGTGCCGTCCAGGTCGAGGTCCCGGCGAACCTGATCCCGGTCGACGCGACCGAGATCACTCCGGAGATGCTGCCGCTGGTCGACCTCGCGGCCGACGAACTCGTGGCGGTCGTCGCCACCGTCGACGGCGGCGCGGCGAACGTCGCCGATGTCTATCCGCTGGCTCCGCTCCAGGAGGGCTTGCTCTTCCACCACCTCCTCGCCGACGGCGGCGACGACGCCTACGTGCTCCCCACGGTCCTGGAGTTCGACTCGCGGGCACGGCTCGATGCCTTCACGGACGCCCTGCGCCAGGTGGTGCGGCGCCACGACATCTACCGCACGTCGATCGTCTGGGAGGGTCTGCGCGAGCCGGTCCAGGTCGTGTGGCGCCACGCCACCCTGCCCGTCACCCACGTCACCCTCGACCCCGAGGGCGGCGACCCGGTCCAGCAGCTGCTGGTGGCGGGCGGGATGTCGATGGACCTGGCCCAGGCGCCGCTGCTCGGCCTGCACATCGCGGCCGTGCCCGGCGGCGACCGCTGGCTGGGGCTGCTGCGGACGCACCACGTGGTGCGCGACCACACCGCGCTGGAGATCGTCTTCAACGAGGTCAAGGCGATCCTGGCCGGGCGCGGGAGCGAGCTGCCCGAGCCGCTGCCGTTCCGCACCTTCGTCGCCCAGACGCGCCGCGCCGTCGCCCGGTCCGAGCACGAGCGGTACTTCACCGAACTGCTCGGCGACGTCACCGAGCCCACGACCCCGTTCGGGATCGCGGAGACCCGCGGCGACGGCACGGGATCGGTCCGCGAAGTGGTGCCGTTCGGCGACGAGTTGACCCGGCGACTGCGCGAGGTCTCCCGGCGTCTCGGTGCCAGCCCGGCGACCGTCATGCACGTCGCGTGGTCCCGGGTGCTCGCGGCCGTCTCCGGCCGGACGGACGTGGTCTTCGGCACGGTCCTGTTCGGCCGCATGAACGCGGGCGAAGGCGCCGACCAGGTCCCCGGCCCCTACATGAACACCCTTCCCGTCCGCGTCCGCACCGACGCCTCCGGGGTCCGTGCCGCCGTCGCCGCGATGCGCGAGCAACTCGCCGCGCTCCTGGAGCACGAACACGCGCCGCTGGTCGTGGCGCAGCGGGCCAGCGGGGCCACCGGTGACACCCCCCTGTTCACCGCCCTGTTCAACTACCGGCACCACACCGACCAGTCCGACGGCACCTCGCCGCGCGGGGAGCTGGAGGGGATCACGCTGCGGTTCGCCGAGGAGCGCGACAACTTCCCGCTCGCGCTCTCCGTGGACGACAACGGCGACGGCATCAAGCTGGCCGTCGACGCGGTGGCCCCGGTCGACTCGCGCATGGTCGGCGACCTCACGCGCACCGCCGCGCACAACCTGGTGGCCGCGCTCGAAACGGCCCTGGACCACGGCCAGGACGTGCCGCTCAGCTCCGTCCAGGTCCTGGACGAGGCGGGGCTGCGCCAGGTGCTCGACGCCTGGAACGACACGGCCGCCGAGGTCCCCGACGCCACCGCGGTCGCCCTGTTCGAGGCCCACGCGGCTCGCACCCCCGACGCGGTCGCGGTCGTCGCGGACGGCGTCGAGGTGACATACGGCGAACTCGACTCCCGCGCTAACCGGCTGGCGCGGCACCTCATCGAGCTGGGCGTCGGACTGGAGTCCGTCGTGGCCCTGTGCCTGGAGCGCGGGGTGGAGCTGGTCACGGCGGTGCTCGGCGTCCTGAAGGCGGGTGGCGCCTATCTGCCCGTCGACCTGGACTACCCGGCGGAGCGCATCGCGTACATGCTCGGCGACGCGGCCCCCGTGGTCGTGGTCGCCTCGCAGGACACCGCGGGGGCGGTGCCCGCCTCCGACGCCACCCTGGTCGTCCTCGACGCCGAGCCGACCGCCGCCGCGCTGGCGGGGCTGCCGCCCGAGGCCCCGGCCACGAGGATCCGGCCGGAGCACCCGGCGTACGTCATCTACACCTCGGGCTCGACCGGCCGCCCCAAGGGCGTCGTTCTGACCCACTCCGGGTTCGCCAACACCATCGCGGGCCTCGACCGCTTCGGCGCCGGGCCGGGTTCGCGGGTGGCGCAGTTCGCCTCGGCGAGCTTCGACATCTTCTGCCTGGAGTGGTCGCTGGCGCTCACCCGCGGCGCGACCCTGGTGGTCGTCCCCGCCCACCGCCGCCTGGGCACGGAGCTTGCGGCGTTCCTCGCCGAGCAGGCCGTGACGCACGCGACGCTGCCGCCCGCCGTCCTCGCGGGCCTGGCGGACGGGGCGATCGGCCCGGACGTCGTCCTGGAGGTCGGCGGCGAGGCGTCCTCGCCCGAGCTGATCGAGCGGTGGGCGCGCGGCAGGACCATGTACAACACGTACGGCCCGACCGAGACCACCGTCGACGCCACCGTGTGGCGCTGCGAGCCGGGCGTGACGGACGTGCCGATCGGCACGCCCATCGGGAACACGCGCACGTACGTCCTCGACGGCGCCCTCGCGCCCGTCCCGGTGGGCGTGGCCGGTGAGCTGTACGTCGCCGGTGCCGGCCTGGCCCGCGGCTACCTGGGCCGCCCGGGGCTGACCGGCGAACGGTTCGTCGCCGATCCGTTCTCCACCACCGGCGACCGGCTCTACCGCACCGGCGACCTGGTGCGCTGGAGCCCGGACGGCCGGCTCGAATACCTCGGCCGCGTCGACGAGCAGGTCAAGATCCGCGGCTTCCGCATCGAGCTGGGCGAGGTCCAGTCCGTCGTGGCCGCCCACCCCGGCGTCGACCGCGCCGCCGTCGTCGTACGGGAGGACTCTCCCGGCGACAAGAGGCTGGTCGCCTACGTCGTGCCGGCCGGGGACACCGCCGAACTGGCCGCAGCGGTCGTCGCGTTCGCGGCCGACCGGCTGCCCGGCCACATGGTCCCGGCGGCCGTCATCGTCCTGCGCGAGCTGCCCCTGACGGCCAACGGCAAGCTCGACCGCAGGGCCCTGCCCGCCCCGGCCCACGGGGACGGCGCGGCCGGGGCCCGGGGCCCGGCCACCCCCCAGGAAGAGATCCTCCGCGGGGTGTTCGCGCAGGTCCTCGGCGTGCCCTCGATCGGCGTCGACGACGACTTCTTCGCGTACGGCGGCCACTCCCTGCTCGCGGTCCGGCTCATCAGCCGGGTCCGCACCGTGTTCGGCGTGGAGGTGCCGTTGCGCACCCTGTTCGAGGCACCGACCGTCGCCGCGCTCGCGGCCCGGCTCACCGATGCCGGTACGGCCCAGACCGCCCTGACGCCGATGGAGCGGCCCGCCCGGACCCCGCTGTCCTTCGCCCAGCGCCGCCTGTGGTTCATCGGCCAGCTGGAGGGCCCCAGCTCCACCTACAACATCCCGATGGGGCTGCGGCTGTCCGGCGCGCTGGACCGCACGGCGCTGATCACCGCCCTGCGCGACGTGATCGGGCGGCACGAGGTGCTGCGCACGCTGTTCCCGGCCGCCGACGGCGAGCCGTACCAGCGCATCGTCGACCCGGACGACCTGGTGTGGGAACCCACGGTGGAGCGGGTGAGCCGGGACGGCCTGGCCGCCGCGGTCGCCGGAGCGGCGGAGCACGTCTTCGACCTCGCCTCCGAAGTACCCATCCGCGCCTGGCTCTTCGAGCTGGCGCCCGAGGAGCACGTCCTCGTGGTCGTCGTCCACCACATCGCCACCGACGGCTGGTCCACGGGCCCGCTCGCCCGGGACGTGTCCGTCGCCTACGCGGCCCGCCGCGAGGGCCGGGCCCCCGACTGGGAGCCGCTGCCGGTCCAGTACGCCGACTACGCGCTGTGGCAACGCGAGCTGCTCGGCGACGAGCGCGACCCCGCGGGTGTGATGGCACGCCAGGTCGCCTACTGGCGTGACGCGCTGGACGGCTCACCCGAGGAACTGGAGCTGCCCTTCGACCACACGCGCCCAGCCGTGGCCTCGCACCGCGGAAACAGCGTTCCGGTCGACATACCCGCACCGGTGCACGCGCGGATCGCGGACGTGGCGCGCGCCGAGGGCGTCACCGTGTTCATGGTGCTCCAGGCCGCGCTGGCCATGCTCCTCGCGCGCTTGGGCGCCGGCACCGACATCCCGATCGGCTCGCCCAACGCCGGACGCACCGACGAGGCCCTGGACGACCTGGTCGGCTCCTTCGTCAACACGCTGGTGCTGCGCACGGACCTGTCCGGTGACCCGACGTTCCGCGAAGTACTCGGACGCGTACGGGAGAACAGCCTGTCGGCCTTCGCCCACCAGGACGTGCCCTTCGAGCGCCTCGTCGAGGAGTTGGCCCCGAGCCGCTCCATGGCCCGCCACGCCCTGTTCCAGGTCATGCTGACCCTGCAGAACACCTCCGAGGCCGTCCTCGACCTGCCCGGCCTGAGGGCCGAGTCCCTGACGACCGGGCCCGCCAAGGCCAAGTTCGACCTGGACGTCATCGTGGGCGAGGCGTTCGACGGGAACGGGCACCCGGCCGGGGTGCGCGGCTTCGCCACCGCCGCGGCCGACCTCTTCGAACCCGCCACCGCCGAACGGCTCGTCGCCTGCCTCGGGCAGGTCCTCGACGCGCTGACCGCCGCACCGGACACCCGGCTCAGCGCCGTCCGGGTGCTCGACGACACCGAGCGTCACCGCCTGCTGGTGGAGTGGAACGACACCGTGGCGGACGTCTCGCCCGCCACGGTACCGGCGCTGTTCGCGGCCCAGGTGGCGCGGACACCGGACGCGGCGGCGGTCGTCGCGGACGGACAGACGCTGTCGTACGCCGAACTCGACGCGCGCGCGAACTGGCTGGCCCACAGCCTGCTGCACCGGGGCGTACGCCCCGAGTCCGTGGTCGCGGTGTGCCTGGAGCGCGGCGCCGACCTGATGGTGGCGCTCCTCGGCGTGCTGAAGGCCGGGGGCGCGTACCTGCCGATCGACCCGGAGTACCCGGCCGATCGGATCGCGTACATGCTCGGCGACGCGGCCCCGGCGCTGGTCCTCGCGTCGGCCCGGACGGCGGGCAAGGTCCCGGACGCGGCCGTCGAGGTGCTGCTCCTGGACGACAACGACGGCGCGTCCCGCCAGGCGGCCATCGAGCCGCGCGTCGATCTCGCCGTGACCCACCCCGCGTACGTCATCTACACCTCGGGCTCGACCGGCCGTCCCAAGGGCGTCCTCGTCTCGCACGCCGGCGTCGCCAGCCTGGTCGCGGGCCACGTCCGCTACTTCGGCGTCGGCCCCGGCTGCCGGGTCGGCCAGTTCGCGTCCGCGAGCTTCGACACCTTCGGCTGGGAGTGGTTCATGGCCCTCCTGTCCGGTGCGACCCTCGTGGTGATCCCGCACGAGCGGCGCCTCGGCGAGGCACTGCCGGCGTTCCTGACCGAGCAGCGCGTCACCCACGCCACCCTGCCGCCTGCCGTCCTCGCCACCCTCGACGAGGGCTCCATCGACCCGGACACCGTCCTCGTCGTCGCGGGCGAGGCATGCCCACCGGACGTGATGGCCCGCTGGGCGCGCGGCCGCAGCCTCTTCAACTCGTACGGACCCACCGAGACCACCGTCGACGCCACCCTGTGGCGGTGCGAGCCCGAGTTCGCCGAGGTGGCCATCGGCACCCCGGTGCTCAACACCGAGGTGTACGTCCTCGACGAGTACCTGGCGCCCGTCCCCGTCGGCGTCGCGGGGGAGATGTACGTCGCCGGCGCCGGCCTGGCCCGCGGCTACCTGGGCCGGCCCGACCTGACGGCCGAGCGCTTCGTCGCCAACCACCTCGCCGGGGACGGCTCGCGGCTCTACCGCACCGGCGACCGGGCCAAGTGGACGGCGGACGGCCGGCTGGTCTTCGCCGGCCGTACCGACGACCAGGTCAAGATCCGCGGCTTCCGGATCGAACCCGGCGAGATCGCCACCGTCCTGGCCACACACCCCTCGATCGCCCAGGCCGCGGTGACCGTCCGCGAGGACACCCCCGGTGACAAGCGCCTCGTCGCGTACGTGGTCCCGGCCGACGGCACGTCCTCGTGGTCGCCCTCCGCCACGGCTTCCGTGCTCGCCCTCGCGGCCGACCGGCTGCCCGACTACATGGTCCCGTCGGCGGTGGTCGCCCTCGCGGCCCTGCCGCTGACGGTCAACCGCAAGCTCGACCGCGAGGCCCTGCCCGCGCCGGACTACTCGGCGGGTGCGGCGGCAGTCGGACGGGGGCCGTCGAACGTGCGCGAGGAACTGCTCTGCGGTGTCTTCGCCCAGGTCCTCGGCGTGGACAAGGTGGAGGTCGACGACGACTTCTTCGCACTCGGCGGCCACTCGCTCCTCGCGGTGCGCCTGGCGAGCCAGGTCAGGGCGGTCCTCGGCGTGGACCTGGACATCCGGGTCCTGTTCGACGCCCCGACCGTCGCGGGACTCGCGGCCGCGCTGGACGGAGCCGGCGAGGCCCGGCTCGCGCTGACGGCCGGCGAGCGCCCGGAGCGGGTGCCCCTGTCCTTCGCCCAGCAACGCCTCTGGTTCATCCGCCAGCTGGAGGGCCCGAGCGCGACATACAACATCCCGGTGGCCCTGCGCATGGCGGGCGACGTCGACGGGCGAGCCCTGGGGCTGGCGCTGCGGGACGTGATCGGACGGCACGAGGTGCTCCGCACGGTGTACCCGACGGCCGACGACCGGCCGTACCAGCACATCCTGCCCCTCGACGAGGTGGTGTGGGAGCTGGCGGTGACCCCGGTCAGCCGGGCCGCCCTCGCCGACGCGGTCAAGGAGGCGTCGGAGCACGAGTTCGACCTGGATACCGAAGTCCCCGTGCGGGCTTGGCTGTTCGAGGTGGATGCCGAGGAACGGGTGCTGCTCGTCGTGGTCCACCACATCGCGGGCGACGGCTGGTCGTGGGCCCCCATGGCCGACGACCTGTCCACCGCCTACGCGGCACGCAGCGCCGGCCTGGCGCCTCAGTGGGAGCCGCTGCCCGTGCAGTACGCGGACTACGCGCTGTGGCAGCGGGAGCTGCTCGGCGACGAGGGCGACGCCGACAGCCTGATCTCCCGGCAGATCGCCTACTGGCGCGAGGCACTGGCCGGATCACCGGAGGAGCTGCCGCTCCCCGTCGACCGGACGCGGCCCGCCGTCGCCTCCCACGAGGGCTACGCCGTACCCCTGGAGATCCCGGCCGAGGTGCACGCACAACTGGTGAAGGTGGCTCGCGCCGAGAGCGTGACCACGTTCATGGTCCTGCAGGCTGCTTCGGCCATGCTGCTGTCGCGGCTGGGCGCGGGGACGGACATCCCGATCGGTTCGGCGAACGCGGGCCGCACGGACGTGGCCCTGGACAAGCTCGTCGGTTTCTTCATCAACATGCTCGTGCTCCGCACCGACCTGTCGGGTGACCCGACGTTCCGGGAGGTTCTGAGCCGGGTGCGCAAGACAAGTCTGTCGGCGCTGGCGCATCAGGAGGTGCCGTTCGAGCGGTTGGTGGAGGAGCTGGCGCCGAGCCGTTCGATGGCCCGGCACCCGCTGTTCCAGGTCATGTTGACCCTGCAGAACACCTCCGAGGCCGTACTCGACCTGCCAGGCGTGCGGGCGGGTGGGATGTCGGCCGGGACGTCGATGGCCAAGTTCGACCTGGAGGTCGGCCTCGGCGAGATGTTCGACGCCGACGGCGCCCCAGCGGGCCTCCGCGGCTCCGTCACGGCCGCGGCCGACCTGTTCGATCGGGAGACGGTTGAGGGGCTGGGCGAGCGGTTGGTGCGTGTGCTCGGGCTGCTGGTCGCCGATCCGGGTACGCGGTTGAGCGCGCTGGACGTGCTTGATGATACCGAGCGTCACCGCCTGCTGGTGGAGTGGAACGACACCGTGGCGGACGTCTCGCCCGCCACGGTACCGGCGCTGTTCGCGGCCCAGGTGGCGCGGACACCGGACGCGGCGGCGGTCGTCGCGGACGGACAGACGCTGTCGTACGCCGAACTCGACGCGCGCGCGAACTGGCTGGCCCACAGCCTGCTGCACCGGGGCGTACGCCCCGAGTCCGTGGTCGCGGTGTGCCTGGAGCGCGGCGCCGACCTGATGGTGGCGCTCCTCGGCGTGCTGAAGGCCGGGGGCGCGTACCTGCCGATCGACCCGGAGTACCCGGCCGATCGGATCGCGTACATGCTCGGCGACGCGGCCCCGGCGCTGGTCCTCGCGTCGGCCCGGACGGCGGGCAAGGTCCCGGACGCGGCCGTCGAGGTGCTGCTCCTGGACGACAACGACGGCGCGTCCCGCCAGGCGGCCATCGAGCCGCGCGTCGATCTCGCCGTGACCCACCCCGCGTACGTCATCTACACCTCGGGCTCGACCGGCCGTCCCAAGGGCGTCCTCGTCTCGCACGCCGGCGTCGCCAGCCTGGTCGCGGGCCACGTCCGCTACTTCGGCGTCGGCCCCGGCTGCCGGGTCGGCCAGTTCGCGTCCGCGAGCTTCGACACCTTCGGCTGGGAGTGGTTCATGGCCCTCCTGTCCGGTGCGACCCTCGTGGTGATCCCGCACGAGCGGCGCCTCGGCGAGGCACTGCCGGCGTTCCTGACCGAGCAGCGCGTCACCCACGCCACCCTGCCGCCTGCCGTCCTCGCCACCCTCGACGAGGGCTCCATCGACCCGGACACCGTCCTCGTCGTCGCGGGCGAGGCATGCCCACCGGACGTGATGGCCCGCTGGGCGCGCGGCCGCAGCCTCTTCAACTCGTACGGACCCACCGAGACCACCGTCGACGCCACCCTGTGGCGGTGCGAGCCCGAGTTCGCCGAGGTGGCCATCGGCACCCCGGTGCTCAACACCGAGGTGTACGTCCTCGACGAGTACCTGGCGCCCGTCCCCGTCGGCGTCGCGGGGGAGATGTACGTCGCCGGCGCCGGCCTGGCCCGCGGCTACCTGGGCCGGCCCGACCTGACGGCCGAGCGCTTCGTCGCCAACCACCTCGCCGGGGACGGCTCGCGGCTCTACCGCACCGGCGACCGGGCCAAGTGGACGGCGGACGGCCGGCTGGTCTTCGCCGGCCGTACCGACGACCAGGTCAAGATCCGCGGCTTCCGGATCGAACCCGGCGAGATCGCCACCGTCCTGGCCACACACCCCTCGATCGCCCAGGCCGCGGTGACCGTCCGCGAGGACACCCCCGGTGACAAGCGCCTCGTCGCGTACGTGGTCCCGGCCGACGGCACGTCCTCGTGGTCGCCCTCCGCCACGGCTTCCGTGCTCGCCCTCGCGGCCGACCGGCTGCCCGACTACATGGTCCCGTCGGCGGTGGTCGCCCTCGCGGCCCTGCCGCTGACGGTCAACCGCAAGCTCGACCGCGAGGCCCTGCCCGCGCCGGACTACTCGGCGGGTGCGGCGGCAGTCGGACGGGGGCCGTCGAACGTGCGCGAGGAACTGCTCTGCGGTGTCTTCGCCCAGGTCCTCGGCGTGGACAAGGTGGAGGTCGACGACGACTTCTTCGCACTCGGCGGCCACTCGCTCCTCGCGGTGCGCCTGGCGAGCCAGGTCAGGGCGGTCCTCGGCGTGGACCTGGACATCCGGGTCCTGTTCGACGCCCCGACCGTCGCGGGACTCGCGAAGCAGCTCGGCACGGAAAAGTCAACCCGTCCGGCTCTTCGCCCAATGCGGGAGAGGTAGGAACAGCGGGAAAGTCAAGGCGTTCCGCCTGAACAACAGAAAAGAGAGATGACATGCTCGGCCGCCGTATCTCGTGAATTCGGTACGGCGGCCGACATGTGTTCGCGCCGACTCCCCGTGGTCGTTCAACTGCCGTTCCGGGGCGGTTGAACAGCCTGCCGAAGGGGCGATCTAGCTGCGGATTTCCGGCTGACATTCAGCCCGGTGGGGGTGCGGAAGCAGAGCATTGATCGTCCGTACCGGACTGGGTCATAGTGGTCCGCGCCAACCATTCTTGTTCAGGTGTACAAGGCCTCAGGGCTGCCTTGACCCCTTCACGCCGACCTTCCTTCCAGACGCGGGTGAGCGGCGGCAGACGTTTGACAAGCAACCTGGGCCGACGTTGCGGCCGGGACGAAAAGCCAGGAAGGTTCCTGATGATTCCGTTGTCTTTCGCGCAGCGTCGGTTGTGGTTCATTCAGCAGCTCGAGGGCCCCAGCGCGACCTACAACATCCCGGTGTCGCTGCGCCTTTCCGGATCGGTGGACCGGGCGGCGCTGGGCGCGGCCTTGCGGGACGTCCTGGAGCGGCACGAAGTGCTGCGCACGACCTTCGGCGTGAGCGGCGGCGAGCCGTATCAGCGCATCCTCGACCTTGAGGAACTCGACTGGGAACTCCAGACTGTGGACCTGCCCGGCTCCGCGACACCGGCGGATCTGGCCGGCGCGGTCGCCGGTGTCTTCGGGTACGAGTTCGATCTGTCGGCCGAACTCCCCGTCCGTGCCTGGCTTTTCTCCGCCGGGCCCGACGAGCACGCGCTCGCCCTGGTCGTCCACCACATCGCGGGCGACGGCTACTCGATGCGGCCGCTGGCCCGTGACGTCTCGGTCGCGTACGCGGCGCGGTGCGAGGGCCGTGCCCCCGAGTGGGAGCCGCTGCCCGTCCAGTACGCGGACTACGCGCTGTGGCAGCGTGAACTGCTCGGCGACGAGACCGACCCCGGCAGCGTCATGTCACGCCAAGTCGCCTACTGGCGCGAGGCGTTGCAGGGCGCGCCCGAGGAGCTGGAGCTGCCGACCGACCGCAGGCGCGCGCTCGTCGCCTCCCACCGGGGCCACAGCGCCCCCTTCGAGATCCCGGCCGACGTGCACGCACGGCTGCGGGAGCTGGCGCGCGCCGAGGGCGTCACCACGTTCATGGTGTTCCAGGCTGTGCTGGCGATGACCCTGTCGCGGCTGGGCGCGGGCACGGACATCCCGATCGGCGCCGCCGTGGCCGGCCGTACGGACCTGGCGCTGAGCGACCTGGTCGGGTTCTTCGTGAACACGCTGGTGCTGCGTACGGACCTGTCGGGCGACCCGACGTTCCGGGAGGTCCTCGGTCGCGTTCGGGAGACGACGCTGTCGGCGTTCGCGCACCAGGACGTGCCGTTCGAGAAGCTGGTGGAGGAGCTGGCGCCGACGCGTTCCCTAACGCGGCACCCGCTCTTCCAGGTCATGCTCACCGTGGAGAACGCCACCCGGTCAGAGGTCGAACTGCCGGGCGCGCGCGCCGGCTCGCTGGCCGACGTGGCCTCGGCGGACGTGTCGAAGCAGCTCGCCACCAGGACAGTGGCCAAGTTCGACCTGGAGGTCGGCGTCGAGGAGGCATTCGACGCCGACGGCGCGCCCGCGGGTCTGCGCGGCTCCGTGATCGTCGCGGCCGACCTGTTCGACGAGGACTCGGCCGCCCGCCTCGCCGGGCGGCTGGCGCGCGTACTGCGCCTGCTGGTCGCCGACCCGCAGGCGCGGCTGAGCGCCGTCGACGTCCTGGACGCGGCCGAGCGCCACCAGCTGCTGACCGAGTGGAACGACACCGAGGTCAGCGTCGACGCCGCTCTCGTACCGGAGATGTTCGAAGCGCATGTGGCGCTGACCCCGGACGCCGTCGCCGTGGTGTACGAGGGCGTCGAGGTCACGTACGCGGAGCTGGACGCGCGGGCGAACCGCCTCGCGCACCACCTCCTCGGCCAGGGCGTGCAGGCCGAGTCGGTGGTGGGCCTGTGCCTGCCGCGCGGGGTAGACATGGTGGCGGCGATCCTCGGCGTGTGGAAGGCCGGGGGCGCGTACGTGCCGCTCGACCCCGAGCACCCAGAGGATCGGCTCTCCTTCATCCTGGCGGACAGCGGGGCCCACGTGGTCGTGAGCAGCCGGGACGCCGCCGACTGCGTCGCCGGACGGCTGGGCGTGGACCGCGTGCTCTGGCTCGACGGCCCGGCGACGGGCGCGGCCCTGGAGCGGCTGCCGGTCCAGGCGCCGAAGCGGCCGACGGCCCGGGACGGTCTGGCGTATGTGATCT
Organism: Streptomyces harenosi; assembly: GCF_011008945.1. Classification (GTDB taxonomy): domain Bacteria; phylum Actinomycetota; class Actinomycetes; order Streptomycetales; family Streptomycetaceae; genus Streptomyces; species Streptomyces harenosi. Next base: position 3,046 of record NZ_WYCT01000016.1, on the reverse strand, counting down.
ATACGTCGGGTTCGACGGGGCGGCCGAAGGGTGTGGCGGTCGGTCATGGGGCGTTGGCGAATCTGGTGTCGGTGTTCGGGCCGTTGATGGCGGTGGGCCCAGGCGTTCGGGTGCTGCAGTTCGCCTCGTTCAATTTTGATGCGTCGGTGCTGGATGTCGCGGTGTCGTTGGCGTCGGGTGGGGCGTTGGTGGTGGCGTCGGCGGCGGAGCGGGCTGAGCCTGGTTTGTTGCGGGAGTTGGTGGCGTCGACGGGGGTGACGTCGGCGAGTTTGGTGCCGTCGTTGTTGGCGGTGCTGGATGTGGGGGATCTGGCTGGGGTCGGGTCGATGGTGGTGGGCTCGGAGGGGATTGAGCCGTCGTTGGCGCGGGCGTGGGCGCGGGGGCGCCGGTTGGTGCATGCGTATGGGCCGACTGAGGCGACGGTGATCACGGCGGTGGGCCGAGTGGATCCGGATGGTCGGGGGGCGGTGCCCTTTGGTGGTCCGGTGGCCAATACGCGGATGTTTGTGCTGGATGAATTCTTGCGGCCGGTGGCTCCGGGTGTCGCGGGTGAGTTGTACGTGGGTGGGGCGCAGTTGGCGCGCGGCTATGTGGGGCGTGCTGCGCTGACGGCGGAGCGGTTTGTGGCCGATCCGTTCGGTGGGGCGGGCGGGCGGTTGTATCGCACGGGTGATGTGGTGCGGTGGACTGCCGGGGGTGAGCTTGTCTTCGTGGGGCGTGCGGATGAGCAGGTGAAGATCCGTGGGTTCCGGATTGAGCCGGGTGAGGTGCGGTCGGTGGTGGCCGGGTGCCCGGGTGTGGCGCAGGCCGCGGTGGTGGTGCGCGAGGACGTTTCGGGGGAGCCGCGGCTGGTCGCGTATGTGGTCGCGGACGGGGATGGGGCGGACCTTCCGGTCCGTGTGGGTGCATTCGCTGCGGAGCGGTTGCCGTCGTACATGGTGCCTTCGGCGGTCGTGGTTGTGGACGCGCTGCCGTTGACGGTCAACGGCAAGCTGGACCACAAGGCGCTGCCCGCACCCGAATACGCCACCGGAAGCGGCCGAACCCCCGTCAACCGCCGGGAAGAGATCCTCTGTGAGGTCTTCGCCGAGTCCCTTGGCCTGGAGCGCGTCGGCGTCGATGACAACTTCTTCGCCCTGGGCGGGCACTCCCTCCTCGCCGTCCGCCTGGTCGAGCGGCTGCGCGAGCGCGGCATGTCGGTCTCTGTACGGGCGCTGTTCGAGACCCCGACCGCGGCCGGCCTCGCGCTGTCGGCGGGCACGGCCCAGGTCTCCGTACCGGAGAGCCTGATCCCGGTCGACGCGATCGAGATCACCCCCGAGATGCTGCCGCTCGTCGACCTCACGGCGGACGAGGTCGCCGTTGTCGTCGCCTCGGTGGACGGTGGCGCGGCCAACGTCGCCGACGTCTACCCGCTGGCCCCGCTCCAGGAGGGCCTGCTCTTCCACCACCTCCTGAACGAGGGCGGAGACGACGCGTACGCGCTCCCGACAGTGGTCGAGTTCGACTCACGCGAGCGCTTCGACACCTTCCTGGACGCACTCCAGCAGGTCGTGGACCGGCACGACATCCTACGGACCGGGATCGTGTGGGAGGGTCTGCGCGAGCCGGTCCAGGTCGTGTGGCGCCACGCCACCCTGCCCGTTGAGGAAGTGACCCTCACTCCCCGGAGCACCGACCCCGCCGCCGACCCGACTGCCGACCTGGTCGCTGACCTGGTCGCGGCTGGCGGCTCGGCGATGGACCTCGGCCGGGCCCCGCTGATCAGCCTGCACATCGCCGCCGTACCGGGAAGCGACCGGTGGCTCGCACTGCTGCTGATGCACCACATGGTGCAGGACCACACCGCCAAGGAAGTCCTCCTCGAAGAGGTGCAGGCGTTCCTCACGGGGCGCGGCGGCGAACTGCCCGAGCCCCTGCCGTTCCGCACCTTCGTCGCGCAGGCGCGCGGCGGAGTCGAGGAGTCCGAGCACGAGGGCTACTTCGCCGACCTGCTCGGCGACATCGTCGAGCCCACGGCTCCGTATGGCATGGTCGATGTACGCGGTGACGGCACGGGCGTCGTTCGGGATGAGCTGGAGTTCGCTCCCGACCTGACCGCGCGCGTACGGGAGGTCTCCCGCCGCCTCAGCGCCAGCCCGGCCCCCGTCCTGCACGTGGCGTGGGCCCGGGTGCTCGCGGCCGTGTCGGGCCGCGCCGACGTGGTCTTCGGCACGGTCCTGTTCGGCCGCATGAACGCGGGGACGGGCTCGGACCGGGTTCCGGGACCCTTCATGAACACGCTGCCAGTACGCGTACGCACCGACGAACTCGGCGCGTTGGAGTCGATCGACGCCATGCGCGGCCAACTGGCCCGGCTCCTGGAGCACGAGCACGCGCCGCTCGCCGTGGCCCAGCGGGCCAGCGGCGTCGCGGGCGATAGCCCGGTCTTCACCTCGTTCTTCAACTACCGGCACAACGCCGGGCAGAGCGCGGCTGGCAAGAGCCGCAACGCCGACATCGCGGGCATCCGCACGGTCTGGATGCACGACCGCACCAACTACCCGCTGTCCGTGGCGGTCAACGACGACGGGGAGACCATGGCGCTTGCGGTGGACGCGATCGCCCCGGTCGACCCGGAGGCGGTGAGCGCCCTCGTGCGCACGGCCACGGAGAACCTGGTGTCCGCGCTGGAGACGGCGTTGGACGGCGGCGCCGACGTGCCCCTGAGCTCGCTGGACGTGCTGGGTGAGGGTGAGCGGCGTCGGGTGCTGGTCGACTGGAATGACACGGCTGCTGACCTGGGGTCGGCGCTGGTGCCGGAGCTGTTCGCGGCGCAGGTGGCCCGGACTCCGGATGCGGTGGCGGTTGTCGCGGAGGGCGAGTCGGTGTCGTTCGCGGAGTTGGATGCGCGGGCGAATCGGCTGGCTCGTTACCTGATGGGTCAGGGGGTGGGTGCGGAGTCGTTGGTGGGGGTGTGCCTGCCGCGTGGGGTCGAGATGGTGGTGGCGGTCCTGGCGGTGTGGAAGGCCGGGGCCGGCTATCTCCCGGTCGATCCGGAGTATCC
>NZ_WYCT01000169.1 GCF_011008945.1 Streptomyces harenosi | reverse complement strand
GAGGTCCCCCGTCCCCGTCCCCTTCTCCCGTTCACCCTCCCGACCCCTGGGGCCTGCCCCAGACCCCGTCCGGCCTCGACTCGAAACGCTCGCGTCGGCACCCGCCGGACGGGCCGAGCCGATGGAGCCGCCTGCCATGCACCTCGACCACTCCCACGACGGACCCGCCGCTGTCGGCGCCGATGCCCACCGCCCCGACGGCAGCCGCCGCGCGCTGCGCGTCGGCCTCGGCGGACCCGTCGGTTCCGGCAAGACCGCCACCGTCGCCGCCCTCTGCCGCGCACTGCGCGACGAGTTGTCCCTCGCCGTCGTCACCAACGACATCTACACGCGTGAGGACGCCGAGTTCCTGCTGCGCGAGGCGGTGCTGCCCCCGGAGCGGATCAGCGCCGTGGAGACCGGAGCCTGCCCGCACACCGCGATCCGGGACGACATCTCCGCCAACCTGGAAGCGGTCGAGGACCTGGAGGAGGCGGTCGGACCGCTGGACCTGATCCTGGTGGAGTCCGGCGGGGACAACCTCACCGCCACCTTCTCCAAGGGCCTGGTCGACGCGCAGATCTTCGTCATCGACGTGGCCGGCGGGGACGACATCCCCCGCAAGGGCGGACCCGGCGTCACCACCGCCGACCTGCTCGTCGTCAACAAGACCGACCTCGCGCCGCACGTCGGCTCCGACCTCGCGCGGATGGCCGCCGACGCCAAGGCCCAGCGCGGCGAACTCCCCGTCGTCTTCCAGTCGCTGCGCGGCGAGCGGGGCGTACGGGACGTCGCCGGCTGGGTGCGGGAGCGGCTGGCCGCGTGGACCGCATGACCGGGACCGGCGTACGGGCCGGTGCGCGGATCCTCGCCCGGGCCGACGGGCGGGGCGGCACGGCCCTGCCGGTCCTTCAGGGCGAGGGTCCGCTGGCGCCCCGGCGGGTCCGGGCGAGCGGCGCCGAGGCCCGTGTGATGCTCGTCGGGGCGATGAGCGGGCCGCTGGGCGGCGACCACCTCACCGTGACGGCGGACGTGGCCGAAGGCGCCCGGCTGCGGGTCGGCTCGTCCGCCGCCACCCTCGCCCTGCCGGGGCAGAGCCGCGCCGAGGCGTACTACGACGTTCGGCTGACCGTGGCGGACGGCGCCGAACTGCTGTGGCTGCCCGAACAGTTGGTCTCCGTGCGGGGCAGCGACCTCGCCGTCACCACGCAGGTGGACCTCGCGGAGACCGCCCGGCTGGTGCTGCGTGAGGAACAGGTCCTCGGACGTGCCGGCGAGGAACCGGGACGGCTGGCCAGCCGCCTCGTCGTCCGGATCGCCGGCCGGTGCGTCCTGGACCAGGAACTCGCCTGCGGGCCCGGAGCGCCGGGTGGCTGGGACGGGCCCGCGGTGCTGGCGGGCCACCGGGCGGTCGGGCAGATCGTCGTGGTCCGGCCCGAGTTCGCCGAGCACCCGCCGCGGGCGGGCCTGCCCGGGGACGGCGCCGCCGTGATGCCGCTCGCCGGGCCCGCCGCGCTGGTCACGGCGGTCGCGCCGGACGCCCTGCGGCTCAGGCGGCTGCTGGATCAGGGCCTGCGCTTCCTGGACTGACGCCCCGCCGATCGAACACACTCTTCCGTTTATCGGATTGGCAAAGATCCCCCGCCGCCTCTGTTGCCGGGGAACGCGCAACCGCGAGGATCCCCCCGTACCTTTCGAAAAGCTGTACGGGGAGGGCCGACTTGAGGAAGACACCACTGCGGCGCAGGGCGGGGGCGCTCGGCGCGGCCGGGGCGCTCGTCACCGCGACGCTGATAGCGGGCGCCGTCACGGCGCCCACCGCGACCGCGCGGCCGGCCGCGCCCACCTGGCACGGCCAGGACCGCGAGGCCCGCGGCGCGGCGGTGGCCGCCGCCCGCGCCGCCAAGGCCGGGATCGACTGGCGGGACTGCCCCGCCGACTGGAACCTGCCCAAGCCGATCCAGTGCGGCTGGGTCACCGTGCCGCTCGACTACGCCAAGCCGAACGGCAAGCAGATCCGGCTCGCCGTCGACCGCGTCGGCAACACCGGCACCAAGGACGAGCGGCAGGGCGCCCTCGTCTACAACCCGGGCGGCCCGGGCGGTTCCGGCCTGCGCTTCCCGACCCGGGTGACCGGCAAGAACGCCGTCTGGGCGAAGGCGGCCAGGGCCTACGACTTCGTCGGCTTCGACCCGCGCGGCGTCGGCAAGTCCGCGCCCATCTCCTGTGTCGACCCGCAGGAGTTCGTCAAGGCGCCCAAGATGGACCCGGTGCCCGACTCCGAGGCCGACAAGCTGGCCCAGCGCAAGCTGGCCCGCGAGTACGCCGAGGGCTGCTACGAGCGCAGCGGCGAGATGCTGCCGCACATGACCACGCCGAACACCGCGCGCGACCTCGACGTCATCCGCGCCGCCCTCGGCGAGCAGAAGCTCAACTTCCTCGGCGTCTCCTACGGCACCTACCTCGGCGCCGTCTACGGCACCCTCTTCCCGGGCCATGTGCGCCGCATGGTCGTCGACAGCGTGGTCAACCCCTCCCGCGAGAAGATCTGGTACCAGGCCAACCTGGACCAGGACGTCGCCTTCGAGACCCGCTGGCAGGACTGGCAGGACTGGGTGGCGAAGAACGACGCCGCCTTCCATCTCGGGGACACCCGCGCCGAGGTGCAGGCCCAGTGGGAGAAGCTGCGCGCCACCGCCAAGGAGAACCCCATCGGCGGGGTCGTCGGCCCGGCCGAGCTGACCGGCTTCTTCCAGAGCGCCCCGTACTACGACTCCGCGTGGGTGCCGGTCGCCACCGTCTTCAGCAAGTACGTCGGCGGTGACACCCAGGCCCTCGTGGACGCCGCCGCGCCCGACCTGTCCGACACCGCGGGCAACGCCGCCTCCGAGAACGGCAACGCCGTCTACACGGCCGTCGAGTGCGCCGACGCCAAGTGGCCCACCGACTGGCGGACCTGGGACCGGGACAACACCCGGCTCCACCAGGACCACCCGTTCCTGACCTGGTCCAACGCCTGGATGAACCTGCCGTGCGCCACCTGGCCGGTCCGGCAGAACACCCCGGTGGACGTGAAGACCGGCAAGGGCCTGCCGCCGGTGCTGATCGTCCAGGCCGAGCGGGACGCCGCCACCCCGTACGGGGGCGCCGTCGAACTGCACCAGCGGTTCAAGGGCTCCCGCCTGATCACCGAGCGCGACGCCGGGTCCCACGGCGTCACCGGTCTGGTCAACCCGTGTGTCAACGACCGGGTGGACACCTACCTGCTCACCGGCGAGGTGGACAGCCGGGACGTGACCTGCGCCCCGCACGCCACGCCGAAGCCGTAGCCACCGCGCGGTCCCGGAAGGGGGGCGGGCCGCTCCGACCGGTCCGCCCCCCCCTTTCCGCGTCTCACGTGTCCCGGGCGGCGAGCCAGGCGTCCTCCGCCGCGTAGTCGAACAGGTCGCCGTAGGCCTGGACCATCTTCGGATACGCCTCCCGCCAATCCCGGCCCGGAAGCCGCTCCCCGATCCAGGCGACGGTCTCCGGCAGCGTCTCGGCGTACCGGGTCACCGGGCGGTAGCCCAGCTCCCGCTCGGCGGCGGCCATGCCGCAGACCACGGGCACCGGCACCGTCCAGGGCGTGTCGCCCACCCCGGGGGCGGGCGGCGGCCCGTCCACCAGCACGTCCTCCACCTCCCGGCCCATCACCGCGTCGATCGCCCGGGCGATCTCCGCCACGGTCGGCGCGTCGGGATCGACGGCGTTGAGGACCCGGCTGCCCGGCCGCGCGGCGGCCAGCCGGATCAGCTCCGCCAGGGTGTGCACGCTCACCGGGTGGAACCGGCTCCGGCCGCCGAAGGCGAGGACGCGGCGCCGCCGCCCGTCGAGGTTGCGCTTGACGAAGTACAGTTCGCGCGGCGTCCGGCAGTACGGCCCGTGGACCGCGCCCGCGCGCAGCAGCGTGGTGGGCACCCGGTCGCCGGCGGCGAGCAGTTCCTGCTCCAGCGCCGCCTTGCGGGTGCTGTACGAGGAGTCGCCCGGCCGGACGGTGCGCTGGCCTTCGGTCAGCGGGACCGGGTACTCGGGGAAGCCCCCCGGTTCGTGCTGGGTGTCGAAGTTGCGGCCCTCGCCGTCCTCGTAGACCGACACGCTGGAGATCACCACGGCCGACCCGATCCGGCCGGCCAGCGAGGTGAGCTGCCGCGCGTGCCGCGGTCCGAACGCCACCACGTCCACCACCACGTCACAGCCGTCGCCCACCGCGGCGGCCAGGGCGGCGTCGTCCTCCCGGTCCCCCCGCACCACGCGCACGCCGTCCGGCCAGCTCTCGTCCCGGCCGCCACGGCGCGACAGGGCGGTCACCTCCCAGCCCTCCCGGGCCAGCACCCCCACGGCCACCCGTCCGATCTGCCCCGTCGCCCCGACCACCACAGCACGTGTCATAGGGGGACCGTACGGGCGGGGCCGGGCGCCCGCCACGCTCCTTCGCCGACAGCAGACCGAACGGCGAAGCGCGCCGCCCCTCACGTCCGGACCAGGCCGCTCCGGACGCAGCACGCGCTGCTCGCCAGGTGCCGCTGCCGGGGGAGGAGGCTCAGCCAACGGCCAGCAGGCCGTACAGGAGGGGGATCCGCGGCTCGGGCAGCCGCCACCAGCCGGAGTCCGTACGGACCATCCGCGGCCAGCGCGGCCAGGGAAGCTCGTCGCTCTCCCGCAGTCGCCGGACGCTCATTCCCGCATCCGTCAACGCGTTCACGACCTCTCCCACTCCGTGCATCCACTCGTAACTGTCCGTGGCGCCCTCGACGGCCGGGCCGTCGGTGTACGTGTAGGTGGCATCCCGGTGCACCGGACCGGAGCCCCCCAGGTAGTCGTGGCGCAGCAGCAGCTCCGGTCCCTCACCCGGAGCCGGTGTCGGGCCGAGCGCGTTGAGCAGCGGGTGGAACTCCACGACGTACAACCGCCCGCCCGGCCGCAGCAGCCCGGCCACGACATCCGCCCAACGGTCGAGGTCGGGCAGGTAGCACAGGGCGCCCTTTCCGGTGTAGACGACGTCGAACCGCCGCCCCTGGAGCGCCGCCACGGCGTCGTACACGTTGGCCTGGACGTAGGTGACGTCGAGGCCAGACTTGGCGGCCAGGTCCCGCGCGGCCGTCACGGACGCCGCCGAGAAGTCCAGGCCGACCGCCCGGGCGCCACGCCGGGCGAGGGCGAGCGTCTCCGTGCCGAGGTGGCACTGGAGGTGCAGCACGTCCCGGCCGGACAACTCGCCGAGGTCCTCCCACTCGAACGCGGCGAACCAGCGCTCCGGATCCAGGTCCGCGTCCAGGCCGTAGAACCGGCTGGCGACGTGGACCGGAGTGCGGGCGTCCCAGTTGGCCTGGTTGGCGCGCATCAGCCGCGCGTGCTCGGCGGAGGTCATGAGGACATCCAACCGCGCCCCGGCCGCGCGCGGGGGAGGAAGACCGGAAAAGTGCCGCGCCGGGTGCCGGTCCGGCCGGTTTCCGTTCGTCGGTGGGGTGCCGGACGGGCGATCCCACCCACTGACCAACCCACCGGGGAGACGCGCTCTAGCCGCGCGGTGTCCGCCGCGACCGGCGCCCCCGCGCCGCCCGCTCCCGCTCCGCCTCCTCGGCCTTGACCTCGGCCGCGTACCGGTCGACGTACTCCTGCCCGGACAGCGACAGGATCGCGGACATGATCTCGTCGGTGACCGCGCGCAGGACGGCCTTCTCGTGCTCCATCCCGGCGTACCGGGAGAAGTCCAGCGGCTCGCCGAAGCGGATGGTCACGGGACGCAGGCGCGGCACCACCCGGCCCGGCGGCTGCGCCTCGAACGTGCCGATCATCGCGCAGGGCACCACCGGCACCCCGGCCTTCAGGGCCATCACCGCCACGCCCACCTTGCCCTTGTACAGCCGGCCGTCGTGCGAGCGCGTCCCCTCCGGGTAGACGCCGAGCAGCTCGCCCCGGTCCAGCACCCCGAGCCCTTCCCGGATGGCGGCCTGCCCGGCCTCCTTGCCGGAACGGTCGACCGGGATCTGCCCGGCGCTGCGGAAGAACGCCGCGGTCAGCCTGCCCTTGAGGCCGGGCCCGGTGAAGTACTCGGCCTTCGCCAGGAAGGTGATCCGCCGCTTGAGCACGGCGGGCATGAGGAAGTGGTCCGAGAAGGACAGGTGGTTCCCGGCGACGATCGCCGCTCCCGACGCCGGCACGTGGTCCAGTCCCTCGATCCGGGGGCGGAAGGCCAGCCGCAGCAACGGGCCCAGCAGCACGTACTTGAGCAGGTGGTAGAACACGGCTCGCCTCCCGGAAGGACCAGCTCCCCTTGGAACCAGCGTCTCCTCAGGTCACCCGGGGACCACGGACATGGGCTGATGTGCGCCTGCCGTCATCTGTAGCCAGGACCGGGCGGTCTCATTCGGAAATCGTCATCGGAACGTCGTGCCCGTGTGCCGTCAGGCGGGCTGGACGGTGAGGGTGCACAGGCGCTTGGTGGCCCGGGTCAGGGCCACGTACAAGTCCCTCTCCCCGCCGGGGCGGCTCGTGACGATCTCCCCGGGGTCCACGACGACGACCCCGTCGAATTCCAGGCCGCGCGCTTCGGACGCCGGCACGACGCGCGCGTGGTGAGCCACGCCACGGGCCGTCAGCTCGCTCACCCTGGTGTCCGCGCAGATCACCCCCAGAAGCTCGCCCGGGTGCGCGGTGCTCTGGGCGCAAAGTTCGCGGACGACGGCGGTGACCAGCCCGTCCGCGGACGTGGCCACGGTGCGGGGGATCTCCCCGCTGCGCAGCGCCTGTGTGGGCCGCCGGCCGGGGGCGATCCTCGTGAGCAGGTCCCGGACGCTCTCCAGGATCTCCCGCGTGGTGCGGTAGCTGACGGTCAGGTCGTGCAGGTGGAACCGCGGTCCGACATGGGGGCTGAGCGCTTCCTTCCAGTCGCGTGCCGTCGTGACCGGGCCTGCCTGGGCGAAGTCACCCACCAGCGTCATCGACCGGGACGGGCAGCGGCGGACGATCATCCGCCACTGCATGGCGGTCAGTTCCTGCGCCTCGTCGACGACGACGTGCCCGTACGTCCGCCCGGGAGGGCCGTCGACCAGGCTCGCCGCCTCGTCCAGCAACGGCACGTCGGCAGCGGTCCACGGCTCCTCCGGACCGCGCAGCAGGAGGGACCGCTCCTGCGCGGTCAGGCGGGGCAGGCGCTCGGCCAGGGCGCCGGCGTCCGTCAGCAGTGCCTGCACGAGGTCACCGGGTGTCAGCCGCGGCCACAACGCCTCGACCGCCCGGTCGACGCCGGCGTCGTCGAGGAGGTCGGCCCGGAGGGCGTCCAGGTCCAGCTCGTGGACCGGACCCGGGCCGGCCGCACCTTCGGCGCGGCGCCGGGCGACCCCCGTGAACCGGTCGAGGTCGAGGCCGGTCATCCTCTCGGCATCGGCGTCGATCTGCTCCAGGAGGTCGCCCATGTCCCGGCGCATCGCCTCGGTGACGGCGTCGACCAGCAGCTCTTTGAACACCTGGCGCGCGGGGTTGTGCCCCGGCACGGCCGCCGCGGCGGCGTCGCGTGCCGCGGCGACCTCCTCGCCGGAGAGGTGAACCAGTTCCCGTCCGACCCGCACGGTGAAGTCGCCGGCGGGGGCCTGGCGGGTGCGCAGCAGGCCGGCCAAGGCGCCGGCGAGGTCGGAGCGGCCCTTCAGGCGCGCCGTCTCGATCGGGCCCGCCGTGTCCGTGGGCACGCCGGCCAGTTCGCGGCAGGTCGCCAGAACGACGTCGTTCTCTCCGAGCGAGGGGAGGACCTGGGAGATGTAGTCGAGGAACCGGGCGTTGGGGCCCACCACCAGGACACCCTCCTCGGCGGCGCGGGGGAACGCGTAGAGGACGTAGGCGGCCCGGTGCAGGGCGACCACGGTCTTGCCGGTGCCGGGCCCGCCCTGCACCACGGTCACCCCGCGGTGGGCGGAGCGGACGATCTCGTCCTGCTCGGCCTGCAACGTGGCGACGGCCGCCCGCATCCTGCCCGTACGCCGTGCCGACAGGGCCTCGGTCAACGGGCCGTCCCCCACGACGTCCTCATCGGTCGGAGCGGTGCCGTCCAGGAGTTCGTCGCTCACCGAGACGACCGTGCGCTCCTCCAGGCGCAGGTGCCGGCGCCGCCGCAGGCCCATCGGGTGGACCGGTGTCGCCTCGTAGAAGGGCCGTGCCGCGTTCGCGCGCCAGTCCACGAGCACCGGCAGGTCGTCCTCCTCCCTCTGCAGTCCGATCCGCCCGATGCGCAGGGCCGTGCCGTCCGTCCCGTCGATGCGCCCGAAGACCAGCCCCTTTTCGGCGCTCTCCAGCCGGCCGATCTCCTTGGCCAGACGCTCGGCGGCCATTTCCCTCTCGTATGCCTCACCGGCGCTTTCCGCCCGGGCCTTCAGCACGCTCGCTCGCTGCCCTCGTGCCTCGGAAAGCCGCTCGGTGAGCAACGTGTACAAGGACGACACGTGATCCTGTTCCGATGCAATCGCACGCACAGCGGGATCATCGCTTTTCGACAAGAGGGGTCTCCTTTGACTCGGGTGACTCGGGGCGCACCATACGGTCGAATTCTTCAAGGGGCTGAAGTGGACGACTCGGGGTGGGGAAGATTCGATGGGGTGACCGGCGTCGTCGAGTTCACTGTCGGGCGGGCGGGTCAGCAGGCACTTCTTCCTGTTTCCCGTCCACGGGCAGCCCCTCGCCCGGTGAGTCCAGACGCGGAGACGCGGGCCTTTTCGAGAAGGTGGGTGGCGCGTGCAAGAGCGCCTGCGGATATCGATCGGCGGGAACGTGGCCGACAGGAATATAGGTAAGCCCCGCAATGCTGTCAAGCTAGAAGATTCCCGCCGAATCTCTTGCGGTGGGGCGGACTGTATGCCTCTGCTGAATTTGCGGATCGGGCGGTTTTATGCCTCTGGTGAATGTGCGCGTCGGGGAATTCCACTCCCGACACCGCCGGCAGCCCCGACACCGCCGACACCGTCGGCAGCCCCCCGACACGGTCGCACCGTCGCACCGCCGACCGCAGCCGCGGGCCGGTCGGTGCCGACGGTCCGGCCCCCGGCAAGGATCCGGTGCGGTCAGGCAGCCCCGCAGCGACCGCGGAGGACTTCCACACCGTCGCCGCGAAGGTCGTCGCAGTACGCCGCGCGTCCGGTCATGGCCATGGTCAGCGCCAGGGTGGGACCGGAGACGAGCGGCCCGGAACCGGTCGTGAAGGGGCCGTCGTCCGCGACGAGCCGCAGTCCGCGGATGCGTCCCTTGGCGACGACCACGAGGTCCGAGCAGCGGTAGTACTCGGCCACCTGTGTGACGACCCCGATGGGGTGGTCGCGGCGGATGCCCAGCGGCCGGCGGATGTCTTCGCCGTGCACGATCGTCTCGCCCAGCAGGGCCAGGGCGGGCAGGGGAGGCTTGGTCGTGCTCGGGACGATGCGGCGGAAGCGCTCGAGGGTCTCGGCCGGAGTCGCGCCCAGGTGCTCGGCCAGCCGCATGGCCACCTGCTTGTCGAAGTCGAACCGGCAGCGGATCACCCCGGCCAGCCAGCGCACGGCGTCCAGGCTCGCGGACGCGGTCAGGTGGGCCAGCACCTCACGCACCGTCAGGCCGTCGCACAGCGACGGTGTCGCCCACTGCTCGCCCGTCAGATCCGCGAGGTCGGCCGCCAGCGCCGCTCGTTCGGCGCGGATCGAAGGCCAGACTCCGGCCTTGCCGCCGCGGTCTGCCGTCAGTTCCGGATCAGTCATCGGGTCTCCTGTCCCAGGGCGTGCTGCGCAGTGGCCCCGGCCGGGAACGGTGGGCGTCCGGCAGGGGTGTCCGTGAAGGAGACCGCCGTGGTGGAGGGAAGTCATCGCCCGTGAGCGATCTTTCCCGGACGCCCTTCCGGCGTCTGTGACGACCGCCGGAAGGGCGTGGGGCGGGACCGGTCCCCGTCGTCGGCGGCCCCCGTGCGCGTGGCGCCCTGGTCGCGCGGCGGGCCACCGCGCGCGTGGCACCCTCGGCGTGCGGTGGCCCGCCCGTCGGCGCGGGGGCCGCCGGCGAACCCGCACACCGGCGAACGGGCGGCTTCCGGCCGATGTGGCCGCTTCCCGGTCCGCGCCGTCGCGAAAGCCCGCCACCGGTGATTGAGTAGTCAGGCCGCCGCCGACGAGGAGCGCCGCCGGGCACGCACGCGTCTGCGGTGTTTCGATCGCGCGGCGATCGGGCCGGAGCGGGCCCCGGGCCGGGCCCGGGAACGGCTGGCGTCGCCCGGGGATGTCCGGCGTCATGGCGTCATGGCGTCACGGCGGTCCGCCGGGCACGGCGCGCGGCGGACCGCGCGGTCGCCGGTCCGCGTTCGGCGCACGGCGTACGGCGTACGAACAGAGGAGGAGTCCACCGTGGCGTTCCCCCGTATCGCGCTCGTCACCTGCCGGGAGGTCGTGAAGGATCCCGACTGGGACCGCGACCTTCCCCTGGTCCTCAAGGCGCTGGAGGAAGCCGGTGCCGATCCCGTCGCCCTGTGCTGGGACGATCCGCGGGCGGACTGGGGCGCCTTCGATCTCGTCGTGATCCGTTCGGCCTGGGACTACTTCGAGTCGGTCGACGAGTTCGTGGCGTGGGCGGACGCGTGCGCGGACGTGACCCTGCTGGCCAACCCCCCGGACGTCGTGCGCCGGAACGTGGACAAGCGTTATCTCGGAGACCTCTCGCGGGCCGGAGTACCCGTCGTGGAGACCCGTTACCTGGCTCCGGGGGACCGCGTGGAGCTGCCGGAGGAAGGGGAGTTCGTCCTCAAACCGACCGTGGGCGCCGGAGCCCGGTTCACCGCCCGCTACCGGCCGCAGGAGCGCGACATCGCGGTGCGGCAACTGGCCCGGATGCACGCGGAGGGCATGACCGCGATGGTGCAGCCCTACCTGCGGAGCGTCGACGTGAAGGGCGAGCGGGCGCTGCACTTCGCGGGCGGGCGCTTTCTGCACGCCACCCGGAAGAGCGCCGTTCTCGCGCCCGGCACCCCGTACGACCACGACAAGACCCCGCACCCCGGGTTGCGCGTCTGCGAACCGACCGCGGCGGAACTGGCCGTCGCCGAGAGCGCCTTGGCCGCGGGGGCCGCCGGGAGCGATCTTCTCTACGGGCGCGTCGATCTCGTGGACGGCGACGACGGCACGCCGCTCGTGATGGAACTGGAGCTCGTCGAGCCCCATTTGTTTCTCCATCTGCGTCCGGCCTCGCTGCCCGTCTTCGTGGCGGCGATGGTCGACGCGGCGGCCGGAAGGCGGGTCTGACCAGGGCGTCCCGCGACGCGCTCGGTGCGGCGGGTCCGTGGCGGAGGCGGAGCGGGCGGCGTGCTCCCCGCTCGCCGTCTCCGGCACCTCTACCCGTGTTCTCCCCACACCCTCACCGGCGGAGGAATTCGGCCTGTCCAGCGTGAGAACAAGCCATAAAGGCGGGATCCCGGGAATGTCGTCCGACTTTTGGTGATCGGCAAGTCCCGGGCCGGGACGGTTCGTTGCCGATCCCTGCACTCGCGCGGCCCTGCGGTGATATAACGGAAAGGACTCAACGGTCAGGGAGGCTATTACGCTCCTGATCATCGGGGGAGTGAGAGCGCCGCTCCGATCAAGGAACTTCGTCCTGTCGGTGTCACAGTGGAGACATTCCCGCGGAGGAATTCCTGTGCTGGAACCATTCGGTATTGGTCCTGCGACAGAAGAGCTCTACTACACGATGCTCAAGCACCCCGAGATGGATGTCCAGCAACTCGCGAAGCGGCTCGACTGGCAGGAATCCAGAGTGCGGAAGGAGATCGAGCGTCTGGCCGGCCTCTCCCTGCTCCGTCCTTCCCTCGACGATCCGGACACGCTGCGCCCGGTCGAACCGGACATCGGCCTGGAGGTGCTGATCGCACGCGAACAGGCGGTGCTGGCGGAACGCGAGCGGAGACTGAAGGAGTGCAAGGCGGCGGCCCGCACGCTGGCCGCCGAGTACGCCGAACGCGCCGGGCCCGTGGTGCTGGACACCGAGCAGATCAGCGGAGCGGACAGGATCCGGCACCGGCTGGCGCGCCTCCTGCGGGAGGCGCGGGACCAGGTGATGGTCTTCACTCCGGGAGAGCTGGCGATCCCGGAGACCGGGATCGCCGGCAAGGCCACGCAGGACGCGATCTCCCGGCGCGGTGTCCGCATCCGCTCGATCCAGCTCGACAGCATCCGCAACGACAAGGGAAGACGGGCGCAGTTGCAGCGCCTGCTGGACCACGGTGTCGAGGTCAGAACCGTGCCGGTGCTCTCACCCTGGGGAGTCATCGCCGACCTGGACAAGGCCGTCCTCTCCCAGGAACGGCGGGGCCGGCCCGGGGACGTGGCGATCGTGCTGACCGGAGCCTCGGTCGTGGCCCCGATCGCGGCCGTGTTCGAACAGGTCTGGCTCTCGGCGACCCCCCTCACCCTCCAGGACCAGCGGCGCAAGAGTGAACTCACGGACACCGAGCGGGCACTCCTCCAACTGCTGCAAGAGGGCTATACGGACGCCCAGGTCGCGCGGAGGCTGGCCGTGTCCCCGCGCACGGTGGGGAGGGTGGTCGCGGATCTGATGGCCAAGCTCGGGGCGAGCAGCCGGTTCCAGGCCGGTGTGCTCGCGCGCCGCCGGGGCTGGCTCAGCCCCTGAGGGCGCGGGCGTGACCGGCGAGCGGACCGCCCCGGCCGGGGTGCCTCCCGAGGGAGGCACCCGCTGCCGCGCCCTACGGTCAGCGCCAGGCGGCGTAGTAGCGGCGCAGAGCCGTCCACTTCTGCTCGGTCATGGTGACGAGGAACTCCGCGGGCGGGGTGAAGTCCTCGTCCAGCGCCTCGGCCGTGGCCCGGTACCGGTCGGTCAGGGCCTGCTCGATGACGGACGGCCACTCGCCCGTCAGGCTCCACTTCCGTTCGTACCCGGTGGCGATCATGTGCGCCACGGCGTTGGCCACCACCTGCTCACGCGTCCCCGGCGCGAGCGGCGCCCGCACCGGCGCGAAATCGGCCAGCTCCCGCACCTGGCCCCTGCCCTTCTCGATCAGGTCCGCCATCTCCCGGGCGAGCAGCGGCGACTGGTGCAGCCCGTCGCGGTAGGTGCCGCTGGCCATCCACAGACCGGCCACGCCGGTCGCCCCGAACAAGGGATAGCCGTCGGCGGGAATCGGCCGGTTGCCGACCTGGGTGGCGACCAGTGCGGCCTGTTCCAGATCCGTGTGGAGCTGGTCGATCGAGCAGTCGACCAGGAACTTCAGGTCCCTGAGATCGGCCTGGTCGCGCGGGGCATCGGAGATGATGTTGGTCGCGCCCAGGTAGAGCAGGCCGTCCCCGCGCGGAACGCAGTGCAGACCGCACGCCAGCGCCCGGTTCGGGGTCCTGAGCACGGAGCGGGGCAGCGACCGGTCGTGGGTGCGCACCAGCGCGGAGACGCCGTAGCCGCTCACCATCGGGGGAATCCTGCGATGGACCTCCTCCAGGCCCGCGAGCAGGTTCACCGAGTGGGCGCCCGCGGCGACCACGACATGCCGGGCGGTGAGCTCGCGGCCGTCGGCGAGCACCACACCGGTCACGGTGTCACCCTCGGTCAGGAGTGAGGTGACCCGCTCCCCGACGACCGTGCCTCGCGCCTTGACCAGTGCCGCGTCCAGCTTCTCGAAGAGCCGGCGGGTGTCGACGGCGTGCTCCCGCGGCATGAACAGCGCCCGCAGCGGGCGGAACAGCTCGTTGGGCCGCATCCAGTCGATGTCCTCGGCGTCGAGCGACTCGTAGGGCTCGTCGTGCTGGGCCAGCGCCGACTCGATCACCGCGAAGTTGGTCGAGTCGATGGCGGCCGTGCCCACCGAGTTCAGGAAGACCACCGTGCCGTCCGCGGTGATGAGCTCGCGGTCGTCTCCCGCGTGGGCGGACAGCTCGTCGAGCCAGCCCGGCCACAGCCCCCGGGCCTGATGGTCGAGGGCGAGCTTGGAGCGGCCGTGCTCGGTCGACATCAGCGGCTCGGTCACCTCCCCGAAGCAGCCCAGCATCGCGCCGGCCGCCGTCGACGCGGCGTGCTGCCGGGCCGGTCCGCCGATCCGGGCCACGTCGATCCCGCGCCGGGCCAGCTCGAACGCGATGGAAGAGCCCAGCGCGCCGTTCCCGACGACGATGACATCGTGACTGCTCCGCATGATTGCCGCTCCTCGAATTGTGCCGTGTGCAGGATCGCGAATTCTTCGCCGACCGCGCGCCGGAAAGGCCGCGGACAGCGGCTGGCACGGCGTGGAAAGAAAGGCGCGGACGGCGGGATGAGAATGCCGAACGCCGAAGCGGCGATGAGGGGACCGTGGTCCGGTCGCCGACTGAAACGGCAGCGGATCAGAGTCTGGCTTTGAGTGCCGGGGTTGTCAACGTCCTATGCCGAGCCGAAGAGATCCGCCCGCGGGGACAGTAATGCCGGTGGATTCCGCCGGGCCCCGGCGGAAAGGCGGTGAGGGCAGGGAAGCCTGGGCAGCGGCACGGTGAAGTGCCGGACGGCCTGTCGCCCGACCCCCGGGGCGGCGCCGAGAAGAAGCAGGCCAGGGCCGTGACCGGCCGACGAAACCCGGCGCCGGAGAACTGTCCTGAAGCAGCCAGGCAGGTTTATGACAGTACAGGACCCTTGCCCTGCGTGACCTTCGCGACGAAGGATCGCCTCCAGGTCGAAACCCTTTCCGCAACTCACGGATATCGCGTCTTCCCTTTCCTGCGGAGCGGGGCGCTTGATCCGGCGAGTAGTCGTTGTGCGAAAACGGAGTGGTGTACGTGGCGTTCCATGGCCAGAACTACCAACTTGTCACTCTCGACGACATACCCGATGCCATTCGCGACGAGTTCCCGACGCTGCCGCTCGACCAGTACTGCGACGGAAAGTTCCGGCACCGCCGCTTCTCGCAGTACCGCATCAGGCACACGTCCGCCTGGGAGCTCGAACTGCTTCCGCACCGGCCCTTCTGCCAGGCGACCCAGTTCAACGGCGTGACGGGCGGGCTGCTCAGGGAGTACGAACCGCTGCGGATCGACCCTTCCCCCCTGGTACGCGCGGGCGCCGAGACGGTTCCGCTCGACGAGACCCTCGAGTGGCAGGTCGACGTCCACCAATGGCGGGTGATCGTCAACGACGAGACGCGCGGTGTCTCGGTGCCCGAGGGACCGCACCAGGACGGCCACACCTACAGCATGATCGCCGTGGTCGACCGCCACAACATCGGCGGCGGCGAGACACAGCTCATGACGCTCGACAGCGAGGAGCCGTTCCTGAGCCTGACCCTCGGTCCGGGCGAGGCCATCGTCCTGGACGACCGGGCGATGCGGCACTACGCCACCGACATCACCACCCCCGCCGGCCAGGAGGGCCACCGCGACCTGTTCCTGCTCGCCTACAACACCTGGCCCGAGCGCAGGTACGGGGAGACGTACGAGGCCGCCGTCCTGAACGGCACCTGGCGAGGCCGGTGATGACCGCCCTCCCGCAGAACCCCCCGGACGCACCGGTCACCCCGGCCC
>NZ_WYCT01000168.1 GCF_011008945.1 Streptomyces harenosi | reverse complement strand
GACGGGAGGTGAGCACGTGCAGCCGCAGCGCCACACCGGCCGGGGCGACCCGCCGCCGGGAGGCGAGCAGCCGGACGGCCGTCATCGGGTCGTCCCCGGTGTGGGGGTTGCGGGCGTGGGCCGGGAAGTGGTGCCCGGCGATCTCCAGGCGGAGCCGGGTGCCCGCGGGCAGCCGCCGGGCGAGCCGGCCGAGCTCGACGGTGAACTCGGCCTCCCGGCCGGGCGGTTCCTCGCACCGGGCGATGCCGACGGCGAGTCGCTCGGCCGTCCCTTGCGGGGTGAGGGCGACGAGCCGGGCGGCCCAGTCGGCGGACGGGGTGTCGGCGGTGGCCCGCAGCCGTACCCGCACCGGTCCGGCCGCGTCGAGCGGGCGCGGCAGGGGCGGGGTGGCGAGCAGGCACCGGTCGGGCGGTCCGCCGGTGGGGACGGTGAGGTCGTCCGAGCGGACGGGGCGGTGGGGGTCGGCGGTGAAGGCTAAGCCGTGCAGCAGCCGCAGGGGCGGTGTGCGCGGTTCGGCGCGGGCGTCCGCGGGCAGCCACAGGTCACCGCCGGCCAGCGCCAGCGCGCCGCGGCGCCCCGGGGCGAGCTCGCCGGCGAGGGCGCGGCGCGCCCAGCGCACGTAGAGGTCGCCGAGCCGCACCCGGTGAGCGGGTCCGGCGCCGGGGCCGGGCTCGGCGGTCAGGCCGTGGCCCCAGGGGCCCAGCAGCAGGCGTGCCGACGGTCCGCCCCAGGCGCGCCACAGTTCGACGGTGTCCTCGGCGAAGTGGTCGTGGTGGCCGCCCACCGCGAGCAGGGGCATCACGGCGCCGGCCGCCCGCGCCACGAGGCGGCCGCGGTCGCGGTGGCGCCACAGGCCCGCCCAGGAGGGCAGGTTCCGGCCCAGCCGCCCGGGAAGGCCGGTGAGCGGCAGGTGGGTGAACAGGCCGGGGTCGGCGGCGAGCGCCCTGTCCAGGGCGCCGGGGTCGCCGTCGCGTCGGTCGCCGTGGGCGGCCCACCATCCGGCGCGGGTCAGCAGCCGTTCCGCACCGGAGGGTTCGCGCGCCGTGTCGGCGGCGCCGAGGGCCGGTACGGCGGCGATGACGGCGTCGGGCCGGGCGTCGGCGGGGCCCGTGAGGGCGAGGGCGACGGCGCAGTGGGCGGCGTAGGAGGCGCCGGCGGCGACCAGCCGTCCGTCGCTCCACGGCTGCCGCCGGATCCAGCGGGCCGTCGCCGCTGCGTCGGCGGCCTCGTTCTCGTAGGGGTGCCACTCCCCCGGTGACGCGAACCGGCCCCGTACGTCCTGGACGACGGCGGCGAACCCGTGGCGGGCCCAGCCGCCTGCCTCCGGCCGGTGGCGTGCGCGGTCGTAGGGGGTGCGGATGAGGACGGCCGGGAAGGGGCCGTCCCCGGCGGGCAGCCGGACGTCGGTGGCGAGACCTTCGACCGCCGTGCTGAAGTGCGTCATCCGTGCTGCTTCGGCGTCGGGGCGACCTCGGGCACCGGGAGGACGGGGCGCTCGGTGACGGTGAGGGTGTGCAGGTCGACGCAGCGCAGGCGGCGCCGGGCGGGCAGGCCGCCGGTGGCGGGTGCGCCGGTGGCCCACCGGCTGAGGTCGTCGGCGAGCAGGGCGGCGAGCACGGCGGCGGCGGGCGCGGTGAGCCGGACCGGTGCGCCGGACGTACGGGGTCCGCTCCAGTAGGCGCTCAGCTCACGGTGGGCGGGGGTGGCGGCGAGGCGGCGGGCCCGGACGTGGGCCGCGGTGACGTCCCCGGGAGCGGCGGCGAGGGGCTCGACGTACGCCTGCCAACCCTCGCGGTGGCAGCGCAGCCAGGCGACGCCGTGTCGGGGCAGCCGGTCGGCGGCGTCCCACAGCCCGTCCGGCACGGGCCCGTCGAGGCACCACACGACGGCGGCGGGGTCGTCGCGGAGGAGGCCGTCGAGGGTCTGCGCCGGGGCGCCGGGGGCGGGTGGTGCCGGGTCCGTGCGCGGCTCGGCGCCCAGGGCGGCCAGGTGCGCGGCGAGCGGCGCGGTCAGTACCGGGTCGCCCAGCAGCCGGACGGCGCGGCGGGGGGCGGGCCACTCGGTGGGCCGCGGTGCGTCGGTCAGGTAGCCGGCCTCTTCGAACGCCCGCAGGACGCGGTGCAGTTCGCCGTCCGCCGGAGCCGCGGTGGCACCGGAGAGCACGGAGAGCAGGGCGTCCTCGTCCGCGCCCCGTGTCCTGACGGTGAGGAACTCCCCTTCGGCGGTGCGGACGGCGAGGCCGCGACCGGGCACGGTGACGACTTCGACACCGGGTGCGAGGCGGCTGCGGGGCACGGTGATCCTCCTGACGGCGGGGCTGGGGATGGGCGTGGGCCCGCCCGGAAGGCAACGGGCGGGCCCACGGTCGAGGGTGCTGGCCCTCGCTTACTCCTCGGTGTCCTCGAAGGGGTTCTCGACGAGCGCGTTGGAGTGGGAGGCCGAGTCGTGGGCCAGCTGTCCCGGGTCGGCGATGGGCGCGAAGACCTGCTCGTTTTCCATGAACTCTCCTGGGGTGTCTGGGAGACACGGCGTTCGGGTGAGCGCCGTACCGGCAGTCTAATGAATATGATTTTCATATTCTAGAGCGGGCAGAGGGTGATCTGGGTAACACACCGGCCACCCGCCCTCGGGATCCCGGCCGACCCGGCCGGCCACCTTCAGCACATCGGCCAGCAGCCCCGGCGTGACGACCTCCTCGGGCGCCCCGTCGGCCACCACCCGCCCCTCGCGCAGGGCGACGATGCGTTCGGCGAACCGGGCGGCGTGGGCCAGGTCGTGCAGCACCATCACCACGGTCAGCCCGCGCTCCGCGCGCAGCCGCACCACCGTCTGCAGCACGTCGAGCTGGTGGTGCAGGTCCAGGTAGGTGGTCGGCTCGTCGAGCAGCAGGACGCGGGTGTCCTGGGCGAGTGCCATCGCCAGCCGCACCCGCTGCCGCTCTCCCCCGGACAGCGCGTCGATGTCGCGGTCGGCCCACTGCTCCACCCCGACGTCGCGCAGCGCCCGCTCCACGACGGGGTCGTCGCCCTCGCGCAGCATGCCCAGCGGGCCGCGCGCCGCGTACCGCCCCTGCCGCACCAGGTGACGCACGGTCATCCCCGGCACCGCGGGCGCGGACTGGTGCAGCAGCGCCACCCTGCGGGCGGTGGCGCGCCGGGAGAGCCGGGCGAGGTCGTCCCCGCCGAGCAGCACGCGCCCCCGGTCCGGTCGCAGCAGCCCGGCGGCCAGCCGCAGCAGGGTCGACTTGCCGCAGCCGTTCAGGCCGATGAGGGCGGTCAGCTCGCCCGGCCGGACGGTCATGTCGACGCCCCGCAGCACGGGTCGTGCGGGGTAGCCGAAATGGACCCCCTCGACGTGGATCCCCAGGGACTCGGTCATGCTCTGTCCTTAAGTCGACTTCAGAACGTACGGCTCGGCGTGCGGCGCACGACGACCAGCAGCAGCGCGGCGCCCAGGCAGGCGGTGAGCGCCCCGACCGGCAGCGTGAGCCGTCCGGAGTCCAGCGCCACCGCCAGCAGCCGCGAGGACAGTTGCGCCGCCGCGTCCGCCCCGCACACCACGACCGCGCCCAGCAGGGCGGCGCCCGGCAGGCCGGCTCGCAGGTCCGCGCCGAAGACGGCCACGGCCAGATGGGGCACGAGCAGCCCCACGAAGCCCAGCGCTCCGACGGCGGCCACGGCGCCCGCCGTCAGCGCCACCGCGCACAGCAGGGCCAGGGTCCGGGCCCGCCGGGCGGACAGACCGGCGGCGAGGGCGATGTCGTCCCCGCAGCGCAGCAGGGTCAGCGGCCCGGACAGCAGCCAGGCGGCGGCCCCCCAGACCAGTGCCCACGGCCACAGCAGGTGCCAGTGCTGCCACACCCGGCCCTCCGTGGTGCCCACCAGCCACTGCACGACGCTGCCGAGTTCGCCCGGTTCCACCAGCAGCACCATGGCGGTGAGCCCGCCGAGCACCGCCGAGACCAGCACCCCGTGCACGGCGGTCTGCGCGGCGTCGCCACGGCCGCGCCCGGCGAGCAGCCACAGCAGCGCCGCTCCGGCGCATCCGCCCGCGCACGCGGCCAGGACCACGGCCAGGGGCGAGTCCCACCCGGCGAGTCCGAGGGCGGTCGCGGTGACGGCGCCGAGCACCGCCCCCGGTGTCACGCCCGTGACCTCGGGCCCGGCGAGCGGGTTGCGCAGCGCGGACTGCAGGACCAGCCCCGCCACGGCGAGGCACGCGCCCGCGCCGAGGGCCACGAGCATCCTGGGCAGGCGCAGTTGGAGCAGGATGTGACGTTCCGTCGCGTCACCGCCACCGCCCAGGACGTCCCAGACGACGCCCGGCGACATGCCGCGCCCCGCCACCAGTTCCACCGCGGCGCATACGACGGCCAGTGCCGCGAGCGCCGTGAAACGCCGGCTCATCGTGCGTCCTCCGTTCCGGTCGGCGCACCGGGGACGGGGGCGGCGCCGCCGTCCGCGTCCCGGCTTCGGCGGGTGTGCGCCGGCGCCCCCGGGAGCGGGACGCCGCGCGCGGAGCCGGCGGCCGGGGCCCGCGCCCCCGTGCGCACGGCGGCGGCATCCGCCGTCGCGCGCCGGGCCCGGCCGCGGCCGCCCGACCGCATCAGGGCGACTCCGGCCGGCACGCCCAGCAGGGCCGTCCAGGCGCCGACCGGCGTCTCCACGGGCGCCAGCGCCAGCCGGGCCGGCACATCGGCGGCGGTGACGACGACGGCACCCCACACGACGGACCAGGACAGCCAGCGCACGGCCCCGGCCCCGGGGGCGAACCACCGGGCCAGGTGCGGGGCGAGGAAGCCCACCCACGCGACGGGCCCGCACACGGCCGTCACGGGGGCGATCAGCACCACGGCGATGGCCAGCGCGGCCAGCCGGGCCCGCTGGGCGCGCACACCCAGGGCCTCGGCGTCCTGGTCGCCCAGGCGCATCACCGAGAGCACCGGCGCGCACAGGACGAGGGCGGGGGCGGCCACGAGCAGCCACGGCCACAGGCCCGCGACGTCGTCCCAGGTCCGGGCGGAGAGGGAACCCAGCAGGTAGCGGTAGATGAGCTGGAGGTCGAGCTGGTCGGCCATGACCATCAGGACGAGCAGCGCGGCCTGCAGCGCGGCCGCGACGGCGGCACCGGTCAGCAGCACCGCGGACGGACTGCGGCCCAGCCCGGCGGCGAGCAGCGTGAGCCCGCCGCCGAGCGCGGCCCCGCCGATGGCCAGGAGCGGCTGGACGGCGGCGGGCAGCGACAGCGTCAGCACCAGGGGCGCGGCCACCCCCAGCGCGGCCCCCGACGAGACGCCCAGCATCTCCGGTACCGCCAGCGGGTTGCGCAGCGCCTCCTGGAGCACGAGGCCCGCCGCGCCCAGACAGGCTCCGGCGAGGAGCGCCAGCAGCAGGCGGGGAACGCGCAGTTCGGTGACGACGATCCCCGCGAGCGTGGTGTCCCCGTCCAGCAGGGCGCCCACCAGCCGGTGCGGCGGGACGTGGGGGGTGCCCAGGCTCAGTGCGCAGACCGACGAGACGGCCAGCAGGGCGAGCGCCAGGAGTGGCTGCGGGCCCGGCGTACGGCGTGCGGGCCGGCGCCTGCCGGTGGCGTCCTGCGCCCCGCTGGGCGCCGAGAGGGCCGCCCTCACCGGAGCGCGGCCGTGGCCTCGTCGAGGACGATGCCCAGCGAACGGGTACCACGGCCCTTGGCCCACACCTCTGGGTCCACCTCGTGGACGTCGCCGTTCCGCACCGCCGGGATCTTGCCCCACAGGGGGTTGTCCGCCAGCTTCTGCGAGAGCTTGCCGTCCGCGTTGCCGAAGCTCATGGTCTCGACGAACAGCACGTCGACGTCCTGGGCGAGGATCTCCTCGAGGCTGTAACTGCCCTCCACGCCACGGGACTTCCAGGGGTACTGGGCGATCTTGGGGAGCAGACTGGCGGCCACGTCGCCCTCCGGGGTGGCCACACCGAAGTTCTCGTCACTGCCGTAGATGACGAGGGCGGTCTTGTCGCTGGGGGCCTTCTCGGCCTCGGCGAGCTTGGTCCGGAAGGTCTTCTCGGCCTTCTCCCCCTGGGCGGTGCGGCCGGTGAGCGCGGCGACGTCGCGCAGGTAGCCCACACTGTCCTGCCAGGTCTCGGGCTGCATGGCCCAGAACGTGGTGGCGCCCTTGAGCGCCGGGGCCAGCTTGCCGTGGGTGTCCCCGAGGCCGATCACGAGGTCGGGCTTGTGGGACAGGATCGCCTCCACCTCCGGGGCGATGAAACCGCCGGGAACGACGTCGACCTCCTTCGCCTTCGCCGCTCCCAGGAAGTCCGGGTGGGCCAGCAGGGTGCTGTTGGTGGCCACCGGGACGATGCCCAGCTCGGTCAGGATGTCGTCGCAGAGCGCGAACAGGCAGACGATCCGCTCCGGTTCCTTCTTCAGCGAGACCTTGACGCCGTTGGTGTCGGTCAGCTCCTTGGCCGCCTCGATGGGCTCGACGGTGACCTCGGTCTTCGCGTCGGGCCGGGCCTTGTCACTCGCGGTGTCGCCGGACGACGCGCCACAGCCGGCCAGGACGGACCCCACGGCCGCCGCGATGACGCAACTGCGGACGAATCTCGACGGTGAGCGCAGCATTCATGCCCTCTTCTCTTCTGGCGGAACCCGGAACGCCCCGAAGATACATGATAATCGTTTTCAACAGATCACTTCCTGGAGGCCCCCATGCCCGCTGCCGCTCCCGTGCTGCTCGTCTCCGACCACGTGGACGGATTCCTGCATGTGGTGACCGTGCCGGACGGCGCCGTCACCGGGCGCCTGACGGATCGTCACATCTCGGAGCACGCGGGGTTCCTGGCGCTGCCGGGCGGCCGGGTGGCCTGTGTCGACGACCGCCGGGGCGAACTGCTGGTGCTCGACCCCTTCGCCGACGAACTCGTGGAAGCGGCCGTCCCCGTCGCCGTGCCGGCCGAACACCTCGCCTGCGATCCGTCCGGCCGCCGGCTGGCCGTCACGACCGGCCTGGGCAAGAACGCCGAACCGTGGTCGGACCTGTTGACGGTCGTCGACCTGGCCACGGGCGAAGCCGCCCGGGTGCGCACACGCGCGGGCGAGCCGGGCGTGACGGTGCTGGGCGGCGGCGATCCACTGGTGGTGCTGCGGCACCGGGAGCCCGGCGCGCTGGCCGTCCACCGCTTCGCCGACCTCCTCGCGGCACCCCCGGGTTGTCCCGCCGTCGCCCCGCACGCGCTCCTGCCCCTGCCCGGCGACGGGCACGGGGACGCGCAGGCCCCCGGCTCCGGACGGGTGTTCGCGGCCACGAGCGAGGGGGTGCACCGGGCCCGCAGGAAGGGTGACGCGCTCGTCGCCGAGGCGGTGCTCCCCTGGGGGGCGCCCGCCCGGGGCTGGTACCTGCGGCTCGACACCCGCCGGCCGGTGCTGTGGACCACCCTGCGCGGTGGCGCCGCGGACCCGCTGCGGTGGCCGGAGTGGACCAACCAGGCGTGGCGCCACGACCTGGAGACCGGCCGCACGCTCCGCACGGACCTCGGCCCCGGCCTGGTCTTCCGGCTGGCCCTCGCCCGGCACCACACCGCCTTCACCCGGGTCCATCCCGACGGTGACGAGCTGGTCCTGCTGGGCGCCGACGACACGGTCCGCCGCTGCCCGCTGCCCGCCATGGACGGCGCGCCGCGCCGCGGCGGCACCCCCTGGGAGGGCGTCCAGCGCCGGGCCGTGGCCGCCTCGCCGGGCGCCGGCTGGGTCGCCGTCACCCGCGGCGGCCACGGCGAGGTCCACCTCTTCGACGCGGAGACGGGCCAGGAGGCGGCCCGGCTGCGGTGGGAAACGCCACTGCACCACGGCGGCCACATGATGCTGCGCACCCGGGGCGACGGCGCCGAAGGCGATCCCGTGGGCCGCTGACACGCCCGGCCCGGCGCCTGCCGGGGTGTCCCGGGCGGCCCCGGCCCCGCGCCCACCGCGTCCGCACCCCGGGCCCCGCCCACCATCGGTCCGGCTTCGGTTCCGGCCCGGCGGGCAGGGGTCGTGCGCCATCCGCCACCCGCCGTCCGCCACCCGCCACTCGACCCGGGCGCACAGCCCCTCACCTCCGGGTACGGGGATCGGCACCGATCGCGCCGCCGGCCAAGTGCCTCCGCCCGAGAGGCCGTTCGGGGTCGTACCCGGGCCGCGAGCGAGGCCACGCGCGCGGTGGCACCACCGGCTCCGCGCACGCCCGGCACGGTCGGGGTGGACGGCACGGTCGGCGCGGTCGGTGTGGTCGGCGCGGGCGATACGGTCGGCACGGTCGACGCACCGATCCGCAGTCCGCCAGGCGCCGGGCGTCGGGCTTCGGGCCGTCCGGCGTCCGGCACCATTCGTCAGGCGTCAGGCGTCTCCGTACGGGAGGCCTGTCAGCCGGGACGGCCTTCAGGCGGCCCTCACCGGCCAAGCCCGGGCACACGCCCTCGCGCCGGCTTCGTGCCCGCTTCTTCGCGTCCGGCCTCTTCGTGTCCTGCCTCTTCGCGTCCGGCCGACCGGCGCCCCACACGGCCGTCCCGGGCGAGCGGCCGTACTCCGGCGCACCCGTTTCCCGCCGCCCCGTCGCGCATCTTCCGGCCGGGACCGGCTTCTCGCAGGCCACGGACCGCGCGGCACCGCCTACGGACGGCACACGGTTCACGGTCGAACAACATGGCCGCCCGGACCGTCTGCCGGCGACCCTCCACTCCGCTGACCTGGTGTTTTCCGGTCCGTCCGGCGCCGGGCGGGCCGCTGTGCGGCGCGCGGGATGCCCCTCTCCTCCGGAGGGGAGCGGCCCCCGCCATTACAACCCCCGCAAACTGCATTAATTGCCCATATAGGGCTACTTGCGACCAAGTGGGCGTATGGACCGTTCGTCCGCCCGGTCCGTCAGGACCGCGCGCGTCGGCCGGGCCATGCGCAAGGTCCGCAGGACATCCGAAGCAAGGGAGAAGCCGCCGATGAGTGAGTCCATACGAACCGGGACCGGGGAAACCGGGGAAAAGGTCAAGGCAGAAGCCTCCGCGACGGCCGGTCAGGCCAAGCAGGCCGCGTCCCAGCTCACGGGCACCGCGGGCGAGCAGGCCCGCGCCGTGGTGGGCGAGGCGCGGCATCAGGCCGGTTCGGCCATCGGTGACCTGCGAGGCCGCGCCATGGGCGAGGCCGAGGAGCAGACCAGGCGCGCGGCCGGCACGCTGCGCCAGTGGGCGAACGACCTCTCCGATCTGGCCAGGCGCGCCGAGAGCGACTCGCCGGCCCGCAGCCTGGTGTCCCAGGCCGCCGACAAGGGGCACTGGGCGGCCGACTACCTGGACGAGCAGGGAGTCGAGGGCATGGTCTCCGACCTGCGGGGCTTCGCCCGCCGCCGTCCCGGAGCATTCCTGGGCGGCGCGCTGGTGGCCGGGCTGGTGGTCGGACGCCTGGCGAAGGCGGCGGGGTCGGCTTCCCGCTCCGACGGGGCCGGACAGGGGCAGGGGCAGACCGGCGTCACGGCGGGCCGCGGCCCCGTCGAGACACCGGGCTCCTCGGCGCTGCCCCCCGGTCCGCCGCCCGCGGGACCCCCGCCCACGACGTCGCCGCAGGCACCGGCCGCGCCGACGGGCGTCCGGCCGGCCGGCGGCACGCCGGGCCGTCCGTACCCGGAGGTCTGAGGTGTCCTCGATCCCACCCACGCCCGGAGCGGCCGAGCCGCACGGACAGGACAAGAGCGTGAGCCAGCTCCTGTCCGTCGTCACCGCGGACCTGCAGACCCTGTTCCGGCAGGAGGTCGAACTGGCCAAGGCCGAGATCAGGGAGGAAGCGACCAGGGCGGGCAAGGCCGCCGGGATGTACGGCGGTGCAGGTTTCGCCGGCTACATGGTCCTGCTGTTCCTCTCCCTGGCCGCCGTGCTCGGCCTGGCCAACGTGATGGACGGGGGCTGGGCCGCGCTGATCGTCACCGCGGTGTGGGGCATCGTCGCGGCCGTCCTCTACCAGAAGGGCCGGGCCCGGATGCGCACGGTGTCCCCGAAGCCCGAGCAGACCGTCGAAACCATGAAGGAGAACGCGGAATGGGCACGTCACCCGACCAGATGAGGGCCG
The DNA here is from genome assembly GCF_011008945.1 of Streptomyces harenosi. Classification (GTDB taxonomy): domain Bacteria; phylum Actinomycetota; class Actinomycetes; order Streptomycetales; family Streptomycetaceae; genus Streptomyces; species Streptomyces harenosi. The sequence continues at coordinate 5,598 of NZ_WYCT01000168.1, read as the reverse complement.
AGATCGAGACGACCCGCGGCCGGCTGTCCGCGGACGTCGACCAGCTCGCGGACCGGACGAGCCCCCGGCGCGTGGCCCGCCGCCGGGCACAGCGGATGCGGGGCGCGGTATCCGGCGTCCGCGACCGGGTCATGGGCACCGCGTCGCACGCGGCGCACGGAGTGAGCACCACGGCGCAGTCGGCGGCCGGTTCGCTGCAGGAAGGCACCGGGCAGGTGACCGGCGCGGCCCGCGGGGCGGCCGGTCAGGCGGCCGGCACCATGCGCGAGACGGCGGGCCAGGCGGGCGAGGCCCTCCAGCAGGCGCCCGAGCAGGCCCGCCGGCAGACGCAGGGCAGTCCACTGGCCGCGGGCCTGGTCGCCTTCGGCGTCGGCCTGCTGGCATCCTCGCTGCTGCCCGCCACCCGGACCGAGCAGCAGAAGGCCGCCGAACTGATGGAGCGGAGCGGGGAGGCGCTCGAGCCCGTGAAGCAGGCCGCCGCGGAGTCCGCGCAGCATCTGAAGGAAGGCGCCAAGGAGGCGACGCAGAGCGCGGCCGCGGAGGTGAAGGACACCGCGGCGCAGGCCGCGCGCACCACGCAGGACGAGGCGCGCGACCAGACCGGCCGGGTCACCGATCAGGCGCGCGGCTCCGGCCGCTCGCTGGCGGACGAGGCGAAGCAGCGCCCGGGGCCCACTTCCTCCCCCTGACGCGGCGCGCGTCCGGGGCACCGGCGCGCCGCGCCGGGTCCCGGAAGCCGCACCCCGATCCGGCGGGTGCCGGTCGCGCGATGCGGCCGCGCCGCGCCCTCCGGCGGCCGACCGCTCCCCCACGAGGTCAGGCCGTGGCCCTTCGATGCCCCTGGACAGCACGCGCGAAGATGGCCGGCGAACCGAGACCCTTGCCAAGAATCGGGTTTTTTCTCCCACATTCGGGCACATCGGACAGTGTCCATGTCAGGACGGCAGACCCCAGAAGGAGATGGCCATGCGCAAAACCGCAGCCACCGCGCTCATCGCCCTGCTTCTCGCCGTAGCACCGGCGGGCGCGGCCTTCAGCCAGCCCGTCGAACGGGCCGGCTCGACGGTCGCCACGGCGACCGTCCAAGCCCAGGACGACGACAACAAGGATGACGACGGCGGGGGCGAGGGTCTGTGGGGCCTCTTCGGCCTCCTCGGCCTGGCCGGGCTCATCCCGTGGCGGAAGAACCGCGGGCGTCAGCCCCACCGGGACACCACGCACACGCCCGGGCGCGGCACCGGCATCTGAGCACCGGTCGGGCAGCCGCGCTCCGCGGTGCGCCACCGGTCGTGACCACGTCCCGCCGGCGAGCCGGCGGGACGTGGTCGCGGCACGACGGGTGTGCCGTGGCGACGGACGGACGGGCGGGGATCCGGCCGGGCCGCGCGGCGGCGGGCCGGGCCCGGCGGCCAGCGTCCGCGCAGGCGCGCTCCGCGGGGTCAACCGCCCTCGCGCGGTGTGCGGAACCCCCGGAAGGTCACCCGCTTGCGGGTCGTGAACCCCAGCCGCTCGTACAGGGCGATCGCACCGGTGCCGGCCTCGGCCACGTGCAGGAAGGGCCGTTCGCCGCGGGCCGTGATCCGCGCGGCCAGGGCACCGACCAGACGCGTGGCGTATCCGCGCCCGCGCGCCTCGGCGGCGGTGCAGACGGCGCTGATCTCCGTCCAGCCGGGCGGCCGCAGCCGCTCCCCCGCCATCGCGACCAACCTGCCGTTGTCGCGGATGCCGAGGTAGGTGCCGAGTTCATGGGTGCGCGGCCAGAACGGTCCCGGCCGGGTCCGCGCCACGAGGTCGAGCATCTCCGCGGCGCTGTCCGCGCCCAGTTCCACCACATCGGCCCCGGCCTCCGCCGGGGCGTGACCGGTTCCGGGGGTGCCGGACCAGATCATCTGACGGCCTTCGAGCGAGAAGACCGGTTCCCAGCCCGGCGGCGGAGTGGCCGGAGAGCTGAACATGTCCGCGAGTGCGCCCGGGCCGAGCAGTTCGGCCAGGTCGGCCCATTCCGCCGCCTCCGGCCCGGCGGAGACGGGGACGGCGGAGAAGGTCGCGACACCCGGCAGGTAGGTGGCGGCCCGGCCGAGCCGGCGGGCGAGATGCGCGTGGTGGCCGCCGAGTGACTGCCCCACCGGGTCGTCCAGTGCCGGGGCATCGCGGTCGGCCATGGTGCTGCACCTCTCGTGTCGTACGCGGAAGCCGGTCGAACGAGTCGTACCGGCAGCCGGTCGTCGTGTCATACGTGGGATTCGGCGGTCGTGTTCGTACGCGCGGCAGCCGGTCGTCGTGTCGTAGGCGGAAGCCGGTCGTCCGCGCCGTTCACCGCCACGGCGCCCGCGTCCGCGGACCCCCGGCGGGCTCGCGCCGGGCGCCGTCGGCGGGCCGGCGGGACCGCGACCGCGGACACGCGTCCGGTTCCGGGTCACGCCGGCGCGGAGGGGGCTTGCGCGGGGGCGCGTTGCGCCCGTCGGAGCAGCCCGGCCGCCACCAGCCCCCCGGCCAGTACGGCCGCCGCTCCCACGAGTTGCCCGGCCTCCAGAGCGGTTCCGAACGCCCGCGTCACCACCTGCCGTTCGGCGGCGGAGTCCGCGGCGGCCAGCGCGGCGGGCAGCGAGGCCTCGGTCACCGGCACCAGCGCGGAGAAGCGGGCGCTCAGGACGGCCCCGAGGACGGCGACACCCAGTCCGCTGCCGAACTCGGTCACCGTGCCCTCGATGCCCGCACCGGCGCCCGCCTTCTCGCGCGGCAGGGCGCCGAGCACGGCGACGGCCATCGCCGGATTGGCGAACGCGCAGCCCACCCCCATCAGGACGAGTCCGGTGAGCAGCCCCCCGTAACCGTCCACGACCCGCCCGGCGAGCGCGACGGCGGCGAGCCCGCAGGCCAGCAGGGTCATGCCGACGGCCACCGCGCCCGGGATGCCGAGGCGCTCGCTCAACCGGGCGGACAGGCCGGTGAAGTTGAGCACGACGACGGTCAGGGCGAACGGCGCGGTGCGCAGGCCCGCCTCCAGCGGCCCGTACCCCAGCACGAACTGGAGCTGCTGCGTCAGCAGGTACAGGGCGCCGCCGCTGCCGAAGGTGATCAGTACCGCCCCGAACACGGCTCCGGTGAAGGTCCGGTCGCGGAAGAAGCCCATGTCCAGCATGGGGTCGGCCACCCGGCGCTCCCAGAGGACGAAGGCGGTCAGGGCGCAGACGCCGAGCCCCGCGCCGGTGAGGACGTACGGCGAGGTCCAGCCGTGCTCGGGACCGGAGACGACGGCGTAGACGAGCGTGGTCATCGCGACCGTGGACAGCAGGGCGCCGAGGAGATCGGGGCGCTCGCTCCGCTCGGCCTTGCTCTCGGGCACGAGGACGGCGACGGCGCACAGGCCGAGGACGACCACGGGCAGGTTGACGAGGAAGAGGGAGCCCCACCAGAAGTACTCGAGCAGGGCTCCGCCGACCAGTGGCCCCGCCGCGAAGCCCAGGGCGTTGACGGCGGCCCAGATGCCGATGGCGCGGACGCGCTCCGCCTCGTCGAAGACCTGGACGGCGACGGCGAGCGTGGTGGTCAGCAGCAGCGCCCCGCCCACGCCCATGCCCGCGCGGGCGGCGATCAACTGGCCGGTGCTGTGCGCGAGCGCGGCCGCGAGCGAGCCGGCGCCGAAGAGGGCGAGACCGATCAGGAGCAGGCGCCTGCGGCCGTACCGGTCGGCGGCGGCGCCGGCCGTGAGCAGCAGCCCCGCCTGCACCAGGACATAGGCGTTGATGATCCACTGCACATCGGCGGTTCCGGCGCCGAGGTCCGCGGTGAGCGTGGGCACGGCGACGTTGAGGATGGTGTTGTCCAGGATGACGACGAGCTGGGCCAGGCAGATCACGCCGAGGATCAGCCAGCGTCGCGGGTCCCGGGGTGCGGCGGACGCGAGGCTGGACAGCTCGGCGGCGGGCGTCGCCGTCATGCGGACTCCTGGGGTGAGGCAGGGGGATGCGACGGGACACCGGGACACCCGTCTCTTAGGTGAGCCTAACCTAATGTATCCCTGCCGGTCCTGGCCGGCCCGCAGACCGGACAGTCCCCACGGGCGGGCGCTACCGCGTACGCGGGTACGTGCGCGCCGGCCGCTCTCCCGGGGCCGGCCGCCGGGGCTGCTGCGCCCGCGGTCGCGTCCGCGGGCGCCGTCCGCCGCGCCCCGGTCCGGGCACGGCCGTCGCCGTGCTCCGGCCGGGGCGGTCCGTGCGGTACCGCCGGCTACTTGCCCTCCATGGCCGCTATGAGGCTCTTGGGCCGCATGTCGGTCCACGTCTTCTCGATGTAGGCCAGGCATTCCTCGCGGCCGGCCTCGCCGAACGCGGTCCGCCAGCCCTCCGGCACCGCGGCGAACGCCGGCCACAGGGAGTGCTGTCCCTCGTCGTTGACGAGGACCAGATAGCTCGCGTCGGGGTCTTCGAAGGGATTTGTCACGACGTCACCTTTCTCCGGAAAGCGATTCCGTTCCGCCGGGAACCGCACGCACGAGATCGGGTGCGGTGACTCACCTAGGGCCCTGGTCCATCCCCTTTCCCGTCGCGGGTCGCCATGGGTGAGCGGCGATCCACTATGACCCGCTGCGACCACCGCGAACAACACCCTCCGGGACACCGGGGGTTGCCGCCGCCCCGGCCCGGGAGCCGGGAGGCGGGGAAGGGTGCGGCGGCAGGGGGAGGCCGGACTGCCAGGCGGCGAAGGCGAGCTGGTCCACCGAGAGGCCGAGGGCCCGGCTGGTGGCCCGCGCGCCGTGACCGGCACCGGGCTCGACCCGCAGCAGGGTCAGGCCCCGGCCGTCGGGGGCGGGCTCGGGACCGGCGGCGTGCTGGAGTGCGGCGCACATCTTGCGCGCGTGCAGGGGGTCGACGACACCGTCCCCCTCGGAGACCGTCAGCAGGACGGCCGGGTAGTCCGCCCCCTCGGCGACCCGGTGGTAGGGCGAGTAGGCCAGGAGCCGGTCGAGTTCCTCGGGGACCTCGGCGGATCCGTACTCCGCGGTCCAGGAGGCCCCGAGACCGAAGTGCCGGTAGCGGACCATGTCCAGGACCGGGGCCGCGCACAGCACCGCCCGGTAGAGGCCCGGGCGCTGGGTCATGGCGGCGGCGACCAGCAGGCCCCCGTTGGACTCCCCGCTGAGCACCAGCAGGGAGGGCGTGGTCCATCCCTCGCGGCACAGGTGCTCGGCGGCGGCGTGGAGGTCGTCGACGGACCTCTGCTTGCCGGCCCCGGCACCGGCCCGGTGCCAGTCGGCGCCCTCTTCGCCGCCGCCGCGCACATGGGCCACGGCGTAGACGCCGCCGGCCTCGACCCACGCGGCGACCTCCGGCCTGTACAGGGGTTTGTAGGACAGGCCGAAGCCGCCGTAGACGTAGAGGATGGCCGGGCGGGGCCCGTCGGGCGCGCCCCGGGGCGCGAGCACCGTGACGCGGACCCGGGTCCCGTCGCCGGAGGTGCAGGTCTGGCTCTTATACACATCTCCGAGCCCACGCGACACTCGCTAACCTCGTATGCCGTCTTCTGCTCGAAAAAACACAGTAGAGATATACCGATAGTGGAATTCAGATCAGGCCGTCGAGCGGCAGGATGTCGACT
>NZ_WYCT01000167.1 GCF_011008945.1 Streptomyces harenosi | reverse complement strand
GGCATACGAGATTAGCGGTTGTCTCGTGGGCTCGGAGATGTGTATAAGAGCCAGGGGGGGCGCGCCGGTCGGCGTCGGTGGGGTCGGTGTCCGGGCCGGTGCCCTCCGGACCGGTGCCCTGGCCCGCGCCGGGGACGGCGCGCAGCGCGGCCTCGTCCAGGACGAGGGCGGGGCGGGCGTCGTCGAGGAGGTGGCGTACGCGGTCCTCGGGCAGGGCGAGGTCGAGGGGGAGGTAGGCGGCGCCCGCCTTCCACACGGCGAGGATGCCGGTGATCATGTCGGCGGTGCGGGGCAGGCGCAGGGCGACGAGCTGCTCGGGGCCGGCCCCGCGGGCTATGAGGTGGTGGGCCAGGCGGTTGGCGCGGGCGTTGAGGGTGGCGTAGTCGAGGCGTTCGCCGCCGGCGACGAGGGCGGTGGCGCGCGGGGTGCGGGCCGCGCGTTCCTCGAACAGCCGCGGCACCAGCGTGGCCGGGACCGGGCGGGCGGTGTCGTTCCAGTCCCGGGTGACCCGGCGGACGTCCGTCCCGGAGAGCAGCGGGAGGGTGCCGAGGGGGCGGTCGGGTTCGGCGGCGGCGCCCGCCAGGAGGCGCTGCAACTGCTCGGCCATCCGGTGGGCGGTGTCCGCGTCGATGAGGTCGGTGCGGTACTCCAGCAGGCCGGTCAGCTCCTCCCCGTCCGGCACGAACTCGACGCTGAGGTCGAAGGTGGCCGCCTGCCGGGGCACGGCGACCGGGGCGGTGGTGAGATCGCGCAGGGCGGGGGCCGCGGGCGGGGCCGGGTGCAGCAGGACCATCACGTCGAACAGGGGGTTGCGGCCTGCCTCGCGGGTGGCGCCGACGGCCTCCACCAGCCGCTCGAAGGGCGTGTCGCCGTGCGCAAAGGCGTCGTTGACGGTGTCGGCGGCCGCCGTCAGCAGGGCGCGGAAGGAGTCACCGGTGTGCACCGGTGTGCGCAGGACGACGGTGCTGGCGAAGAAGCCGACGGCCCGCTCCAGGTCGGTGCGGGAGCGGCCCGGGGTCAGGGAGCCGACGGTGCTCTCGGTCTGTCCGGACCAGCGGGCCAGCAGCGCCTGGCAGGCGGCGACCAGCGAGGTGAACAGGGTGGTGTGCTGCTCGGCGGCGAGGGCGCGCAGCCGGGCGGTGACGTCGGCGGGGACGGTGAAGGTGTGCACCGCGCCCGCCCCGGACTCCTCGCCGCGGCGCGGCCGGTCCAGGGGCAGCTCGGGCGGCACCGCGCCGCGCAGTCGCTCCGTCCAGTGGGCCAGTTCGCGCTCCATGCGCGCCCCGGAGAGCTGTTCGCGCTGCCACACCGCGAAGTCCGGGTACTGGGCCGCCGGCGGCGGCAGGTGCACCGGCTCCCCGTGCGCCAGGGCGTCGTAGGCGGTGCACAGCTCCTCCAGGACCACCCCCATCGACCAGCCGTCGGTGACGATGTGATGGGCCGTCAGCAGCAGGACGTGGGCGTCGCCGGACTCGCGCAGCAGCACGGCGCGCAGCAGCGGGCCGGTGCGCAGGTCGAAGGGGCGGGCGTACTCGGCGAGCAGAGCCGCCTCCGTCTCGGACGGGGAGGTGTCGCGCACCGGCAGCGGGACGGGGCCGGGCTCGTGGACGCGCTGCACGGGGCGCCCGTCCTCGCCCTCCTCGAAGGTGGTCCGCAGGGCCTCGTGGCGGGCCACGACGGTGTCCAGGGCACGCCCGAGGGCGCCCGGGTCCAGGGCACCGGTGAACCGCAGCGCGACGGCGCTGTTGTAGCGGGCGTCACCGGGGCGCAGCCGGTCCAGGAACCACAGCCGCTGCTGGGCGAAGGAGAGCGGCAGCGGGCGGGTGCGGTCGGCGCGCGGGATGCCCTGGCGGACGGTGGCCCCGGGCGCGGTGCCGGCGCGTCCCGCCAGCCGGCGGCGCAGTGCCTCCCTGAGGTCCTCGGGCAGGGCCTCGGCGCGGTTTCGCTTCGAAGACGTCATGGTCGTCGGGTCCTTCACCGTTCGTCGGGTTCGCCGGCGCCACGGGCGGCGGCCTCGAGTTCGCTGAGCACCTGCTCCTCCACCAGCTCCGCCAGGGCGGCGACGGTGCGGGAGACCAGCACGTCGCGGGGCGTGAGCGTGACGCCGAAGGCGTCGTTGGCGCGGGAGGCGATCCGCAGGGCGCGCAGGGAGTCGCCGCCCAGCAGGAAGTAGTCGTCCTGGGCGCCGACCGGCATGTCCAGGGCCTCCTCCCAGATGGCCGCGAGGGCCTCCTCGGTGGGGGTGCGCGGTGCGACGCGGTCCGCCGCCGGCTCCCGCTCGGGTGCGGGGGCGGGCAGCGCGGCCCGGTCGGTCTTGCCGTTCTCGGTCAGCGGGAAGCGGTCCATGACCACGATCGCCGAGGGCACCATGGGGCCGGGCAGGGTGCGGGCGGCCAGCGCCCTGAGGTCGGCCGCGGCGGGCGGTTCGGTGCCGGGGGCGGCGAGCACATGGGCGACCAGGCGCGGCAGCCCCGGTTCGTCCTCCCGGATGCCGACCACGGCGTCCAGGACGGCCGGATGGCGCACCAGGGTGGCCTCGACCTCTCCGGCCTCGATGCGGTGGCCGCGCAGTTTGAGCTGGTGGTCGGTGCGGCCCAGGTGGTGGAGTTCGCCGCGGGCGTCGCGGCGCACCAGGTCGCCGGTGCGGTACATGCGGCTGCCGGGCGGGCCGAACGGGTCGGCGGTGAACCGGGCGGCGGTCAGCCCGGGACGGCCCAGGTAGCCCCGGGCCAGCGCGTCCCCGGCCAGCCAGAGCTCGCCGGCCACCCCGTCGGGGACCGGCCGCAGCCGTGCGTCCAGGACGTAGGCGCGCGTCCCGGGCAGCCGGCGGCCGATGGGCGGGGCCGTGCCGTCGGGCTCGAGCGGATCGGACCAGGTGGCGACCACGGTGGCCTCGGTCGGGCCGTAGGAGTTGATCATCCGGTGGTGCGGGGCCCACCGGGCGACCAGTTCGGCGCGGCACGCGTCGGCGCCCACCACCAGGGTCTTCAGGTCCGGCAGGGTGCCGGGGGTGTCCGGCGGCAGGGTGGCCAGCGCGGCCGGCGGCAGCAGGGTGTGGGTGATGCGCTGCTCGCGCAGGACGGCGGCGAGCTGCGCGCCGAGCAGCGGGCCGGGCGGCGGTACGACCAGACGGGCGCCGTGCGGCAGCGACATGCACAGCTCCAGCACGGAGGCGTCGAAGCTGGGCGTCGCGAACGCCAGCACCCGGTCCCCGGCCTCGACCCGGTAGTGCGCGGCCTCGGCGGCACTGAAGGCGGCCAGCCCGCGGTGCGTGACGACGACGCCCTTGGGCGTGCCGGTGGAGCCGGAGGTGTAGATGACGTAGGCCGGGTCGTCGAGGTCCAGCGGACGGGTCCGGTCGGTGTCGGCGGGCCGGTGCGCCGGTGCGCCGTCCGGCCCGGCGGCGAGCAGGGCGGCGATCTCCTCGGCGCCGAGCGTGACGGCGGGCGCCGCGTCGCGCAGCATCGCCGCGACCCGCTCCTCGGGATAGCCGGGGTCGACGGGCAGGAAGGCGGCGCCCGTCTTGGCCACCGCGAACTGGGCGAGGACCATCTCCGCCGAGCGGGGCAGGACCAGCGCGACGAGCGTGCCGGGTCCGGCGCCGCGGGCCAGCAGCCGGTGCGCCAGGCGGTTGGCCCGCTCCTCGACCTGCGCGAAGGTAAGCTCCAGGCCCGGTGCGGTCAGGGCGGGCGCGGTGGGCCGGCGGTCCACGGCCGCTTCGATCAGGGCGGGCAGGGTCAGCGCCGGCGCCGGGTCCAGCGCGGGCCGTGCGGGCCCGGCGAGCAGCCGGGCGCGTTCCCGCGGCGGCAGGACGTCGAGGTCGTCCAGGCGGGCCGTCTCGCCGGCGGCGGCCAGGCCGTGCAGGGTGTGCAGGAGCTGGGCGGCCAGGGAGCGGGCCGTGGCCTCCTGGAAGTAGCGCGGGTCGTAGCCGAGTTCGACGGCGAGCCGGCCGCCGGGCGACACCACCACGGTGAGCGGGTAGTTGGTGGCCTCGCGGGCGTCCAGCTCGCGCACCCGGACGCCGTGGGCGCCGGCCGTCGCGTCGCCGACGGGGTAGTTCTCGAAGACGAGCAGGCTGTCGAAGAGGGCCGTGCCGTCGGGCAGTCCGCTCAGCGCCCGCAGCCGGGGCAGCGGCACATGGTCGAAGCGCCGGTCCTCGGCGCGCGCCCGCTGCACCTCCTGGAGCCAGGACGCGCACCGGGCCTGCCCGTCGACGGCGATCCGGGCGGGCAGGGTGGTGATGAACAGCCCGGTGATGGTGTCCGCGCCGGGCAGGTCCGCCGGGCGCCCGGAGACGGTGGTGCCGAAGCACACGTCCCGCGCGCCGCTCCACCGGGACAGCAGCAGCGCCCACGCGCCCTGCACGACCGTGTTGAGGGTGAGCCGGTGGCGGCGGGCGAACTCCCGCAGCCGGGCGGTCTCCCCGGTACCGAGCCGCTGCGAGAGCCAGGTGCCCGAGCGGGCCGGTGCGCCCGGCGCGGGCCGGGTGTCGTAGGGCAGCGGCGTGGGGGCGGTGAGGTCGCCGAGAGCCTGCCGCCAGTGCTCCTCGGCGCCCGCGGTGTCGCGGGCGGCGAGCCAGGCGGCGTAGTCCGCGAACGGCCGCCGCTCGGGCAGCCGCGGCTCCTCGCCGCGGGCGAGCGCCGCGTGGCAGGCCAGGACGTCGGCGAGCACGTGGAAGACGCTCCAGCCGTCCAGCAGCACATGGTGGAAGGTCCACACCACGCGGACCTCTTCCGGGCCCAGCCGGACCAGGGCGACGCGCAGCAGCGGCGGCCGGTCCAGGGCCATCCCGCGGGCCCGGTCCTCGGCCAGCAGCCGCGCCAGCTCCGCTTCCCGCTCCGGATCCGGCAGTGCCGTCCAGTCGTGCTCGGTGACGGGGAGCCGGGCGGTGCGGTGCACGGTCTGCAGCGGCTCGGGCACGCCGTGCAGGACGACGGCGGTGCGCAGGACCGGGGTGCGGTCGACGACGTGCTGCCAGGCGGCGGCCAGCGTCCGCACGTCGCGGACCCCGTCCGTCACGAAGGTGATCTGCTCGACGTACAGGCCCTCGCCGGGCTCGTCCAGGGCGTGCACGACCATGCCGGCCTGGGTGGGGGTGAGGGGGTAGACGTCGGTGACCTCGCGCCCGGTGCCCACCAGGCGGTCCACGGCCGCCTGGTCGAGGCGGGCCAGCGGGAAGTCCGACGGGGTGCGGCCCCCGGCGCCGGGCTCGGCGCAGTGCCGGACCAGGGCGCGCAGTTCCCGGGCGGTCTCGGCGGCGAGGTGGGCGACGGTGTCGCGGTGGTGGAGCTCGCGCGAGTAGGACCAGGTGAACTCCAGCCGCTTGTCGGTGATGCGGCCGAGCACGTCGATGAGGTGCGGGCGCCGGGCGGCGGGGTCCATGCCGCCCGCCAGGCCGTCGTGGGGTGCCTGGAGCAGGCCGCCCGGTGTCGCGTTCCAGTCCTGCCGGCCCAGGTAGTTGAAGCCGACCTGGGGCAGCCCGGGCAGGTGGCGGCCGGCCGACGGGTGCAGGTACCGCAGGGCGCCGTAGCCGAGGCCGCCGTGCGGGACGGCACGCAGGTTCTCCTTGACCGACTTCAGCACGGTCGCGGTGTCCGCGTCCCGCGGCACGTCCAGGACGACCGGGTACATCGAGGTGAACCACCCGGCGGTGCGGGCCAGGTCGACCTCGTCGAACAGGTCCTCGCGGCCGTGGCCCTCCAGGGCCACCGCCACCCGGTCGCGTCCCGTCCAGCGGGCCAGGACCCGGCCCAGGGCGCACAGCAGCACGTCGTCGACCCGGGTGCGGTAGACCTCCGGTACGTCCTGGAGCAGCCGGCGGGTGTCCTCCGCCTCCAGGGCGACGGTGACCGTCTCCTCGCAGGCGACCGTGTTGGCGCCGGAGCGGTCGGTCGGCAGCGGGGTGTCCTCCAGGGCCTGCCAGTGGGGCAGTTCGGCGTCGAAGCCGCCCGCGGCGGTGTGTGCGGCCAGCCGCCGCGCCCAGGTGCGGAAGGACGTCGTCTTCGGCCCGAGGTCCACCGCCTCCCCGGCGCGCAGCGCCCGGTAGGCGGTGTCCAGGTCCTCCAGGATCACCCGCCAGGACACGGCGTCCACGACCAGGTGGTGGGCGGTCAGCAGCAGCACCGGCCGCCGGCCGTCGCCGGGCCGGCACAGCACGGCCCGCAGCAGCGGCCCGGTGCTCAGGTCGAACGGCTCGGCCGGTGCGGCCTCCCCGGGCACGGTGTCGCGGACCTCCAGGCGGGGCGCGGTGCCCGGCGCGGTGCCGAGCTGGCGCCGGCCGCCGTCGCCGTCCGGCTCGTAGCGCATGCGCAGCGCGTCGTGGTGCTCCACGACCGCCGCGAGCGCGGCGCGCAGCAGCGCGGGGTCGGTGTCGGCGGCGACGTGGAAGGAGACCGACTGGGTGAAGGCCGCCGGGTCGCCGGTGAGGGTGTCCAGTAGCCAGTGCTGGACGGGGGTGAGGGGCACCTCGCCGACGACGGGGCCCTGTTCGGCGGTGACGGCCGCGGCGGGCGCCCGCTCGGCGGCGGCGGCCAGTTCGGCGACGGTCTGGTGGGTGAACAGGTGGCGTGGTGACAGGTGGAGTCCGGCGCGGCGGGCGGCGGAGACGATCTGGATGCCGAGGATGGAGTCGCCGCCGAGGGCGAAGTAGTTGTCGTCCGCGCCGACGTCCGGCACGTGGAGCACCTCGGACCAGATCGCGGCGAGGGTCTGCTCGGCGCCGGGCCGCGGCGGCCGGGAGGACCGGGCGGCGGTGCCGGGGGCGGACCACACCGGGTCCGGCAGGGCCCGCCGGTCGAGTTTGCCGGTGGCGCCCAGCGGCAGCCGCTCCAGCGGTACGACGATCGCCGGGACGAGGTGGTCGGGGAGGGTGCGGGCGAGGAAGTCCCGCAGCTCGGCGGGGTCCGCCGCCTCGGGCCCGAGCGGCACCGCGTAGCCGGCCAGCCGCCGGTGGCCCTCGTGGTCCACCACCCGCGCCGCCGCGGCGGACACCCGCGGGTGCCGGGCCAGCGCGGCCTCCACCTCGCCCAGTTCGATGCGGAACCCGCGCACCTTGACCTGGTCGTCCGACCGGCCCAGGTAGACCAGGTCCCCCTCGGCGGTCCGCCGGACCAGGTCGCCGGTGCGGTACATCCGCCCGCCGGGCGCCCCGTAGGGGTCGGCCAGGAAGCGGGAGGCGGTCAGCCCGGGGCGGTTCAGATAGCCGCGGGCCACGCCCGTGCCGGCGAGGTAGAGCTCGCCGGGCGCGCCGGCCGGGACCGGGCGCAGCCGGGCGTCCAGGACGTAGGCGCGGGTGCCGCCGACCGGGCGGCCGATGGGCGGGTCCCGGTCGGGGTCGGCCGGGTCGCAGACGAAGGCGGTGGCGTAGACGGTGGCCTCGGTGGGGCCGTAGATGTTCAGCACCCGGCAGCCCGGCACGGCCGCGCGCACCTGGCGCACGGTCCGCGCGGGCAGCGCCTCGCCGGCCAGGACGACGGTGTCCGCGCCGGCCCGGACGGTGTCCTCGGCGAGCAGCCGGCCGAGCGCGGAGGGCACCGCGCTGAGCAGCCCCGCCCGCCAGGGCTCGGTGCGCTCGGCGAGCGCGAGCAGGTCGCGGACGAGCTCCACCCGCCCGCCGGACAGCAGGGGCGAGAAGATCTCGAACACCGACACGTCGAAGTTGAGCGAGGTGGAGGCCACGACGTGTGCCAGGCCCCGGTCCGCGAACGCGGCGGCGGCCCAGTCGGTCAGCGCCAGCACGGAGGCGTGGGCGACGACGACGCCCTTGGGCCGGCCCGTGGAGCCGGAGGTGTGGATGACGTACGCCGGGTGCTCCGGCTCCAGCGCGCCGCGCCGTTCGCCGTCGCCGAGCGCGGCGGGGGACGCGGCGGCCAGGCGGGCGGCGGTGTCCGGGTCGTCGAGGACGATGCGCGCGGCGGGGCACTCCGGGAGCCGGGCGGCGATGCCGCTGCCGGTCACGACGACCGCGGGCCGCACGTCCTCGAACAGGAACGCGATGCGCTCCGCCGGGTAGCCGGGGTCGACCGGGAGGTAGGCGGCGCCGCTCTTGAGGACCGCGAGCAGGGACACGATCAGGTCGGCGGTGCGGGGCAGGGCGAGGGCGACGAACCGCTCGGGTCCGGCGCCCGCCTCGATCAGCAGCCGGGCCAGGCGGTTGGCGCGCTCGTCGAGCTGCCGGTACGACAGCTCCTCGCCGCCGGCCAGGACGGCCGGGGCGTGGGGGGTGCGCGCCGCCTGCCGGGCGAACGCCTCGGGCAGCGTGCCGCGCGGTGCCCGGACCACGGCCCCGCCGAACCGGTCGAGCAGGGCGCGGCCCTGCGCGGGCGTGAGCAGCGGCAGGTCGTCCAGGCGGCGGCCGGGGTCGGCGGCGATCTCGGTGAGCAGGGTGCGCAGTCCGGCGCCCAGGCCCTCGACGGTGGCGGCGTCGAAGGCCGCCGGGTCGTAGTCGAGGGCGACGGACAGGGTGTCGCCGGGGGCGACGACCACGCTGAGCGGGTAGTTGGTCGGCTCCAGGTCCCGTTCCTGGGTGAGGGCCAGGCCGTGGCGGGCCAGGGCGTCGCCGTCGAACGGGTAGTTCTCGAAGACGACGATGCTGTCGAACAGGTTGGTCCCGCCGGGCACCTCGCTCCACGTCTGGAGCTGGGCGAGGGAGACGAAGTCGTGCCGCCGGGCCTCCGACTGCGCGGCCTGGAGCTCGCCGAGCCACTCCAGCACAGGGCGCCGCCCGTCGACGCGGGCGCGCGTGGGCAGGGTGTTGATGAACACGCCGACCATGGAGGTGACGCCGGGCAGTTCGGCGGGGCGGCCGGAGACGGTGGTGCCGAAGACGATGTCGTCCCCGCCGCCGTAGCGCGACAGCAGCAGCGCCCAGGCGCCCTGGAGGACGGTGTTGACGGTGAGTCCGGCCCGCTGCGCGGTCTCCCGCAGCCGGGCCGAGACGGGCGCGTCGAGCGTGACGCGCACCGTCCCGGAGGAGGAGGCGCGGTGCGCCTCGGCGGGGCGGCGGTCCCGGGGCAGCTCGGTGGGGGCGGTGAACCCGGCCAGCGTCGCGCGCCAGTGGCGCTCCGCCGCGGCGGTGTCCTGGCGGGCCAGCCAGCGCAGGTAGTCGGCGAACGGGGCCCGTTCGGGCACCTGTGGACGGCGCCCGGCGGTCAGCGCCGCGTACCGCTCGCACACCTCGTCGAAGACCTGGGCCGCGCTCCATCCGTCCAGCAGGGCGTGGTGGAACGTCCACACCATCCGCACCCGTTCGGGGTCCAGCCGGATCAGCGTCAGCCGCATCAGCGGGGCCGCGGCCAGGTCGATGCCGGCCTGCCGGTCCTCGGCGAGCAGCCGGGCCGTCTCCCGCTCGCACTCCTGCTCGTCGCGCCCGCTCCAGTCGTGGTGGGCGACGGGCACGGTGGCGTGGTGCTGCACCACCTGGAGCGGTTCGCCGGCCTCCTGCCACACCAGCCGGGTGCGCAGCATGGGGTTGGCGTCGGCGGTGTGCTGCCACGCCTGGGCCAGGGCGAGCGGGTCGGTGACGCCGGACAGCACCATCTGCACCTGGTTGAGGTAGGTGCGGCCGTCGGGGTCCAGCAGGCTGTGGAAGAGCATGCCCGCCTGCATCGGTGTGAGCGGGTAGATGTCGGCGACGGCGCGGCCGTCCCCGGCGACCCGGTCCACGGCCGCCTGGTCGAGGCGGGCCAGCGGGAAGTCCGACGGGGTGCGGCCCCCGGCCCCCGGGGCGGCGCAGTGGGCGACGATGGCCTCCAGCGCCCGGACCATGTCCTCGGCGAGGCGGGCCACGGTCTCCCGGTGGTGCCGGCCCCGGCTGTAGTGCCAGCCGATCTCCAGCTCGCCGTCCTCGACCCGGGCGACGACGTCCAGCAGGTGCGGGCGCTCGGCCTCGGGGGCGTCGGCGCCGTCCAGACCGCCGGGCACCGCCCGCACCAGGGCGCCGCGGCCGGCCTGCCAGTCGAAGCGGCCCAGGTAGTTGAAGCTGATGCCGGGCGCCGGCGTGTGGGCGAGACCGCGCGTGAGGTGGGTCAGCACGCCGTGCCCCAGCCCGCGGCCGGGTACGGCCCGCAGTTGCTCCTTGACGGACTTCAGGGCCGTGCCCCAGTCGCCCTGCGGCACCCGCAGGGCCACGGGGTAGAGGCTGGTGAACCAGCCGACGGTGCGCGAGAGGTCGACGTCCTCGAAGAGCCCGTCCTCACGGCCGTGGCCCTCCAGCCCGACGGCGACGGTGTCCCGCCCGGCCCAGCCGGCCAGGACCCTGCCGAGGGCGGTGAGCAGCACGTCGTCGACGCGGGTGCGGTAGACGCCCGGCACCTCGCGCAGCAGCGCGTCGGTGCGCGCGCGGTCCAGCCGTACGGTGACCGCGTCGGCGTCGGCCACCGTGTTGCCGCCGTCGGCGTCCACCGGCAGCGGCGCGGCGCAGTGCCGGGCCGCCGTCTCCCAGTGCTCCGCCTGACCGGCGAATCCGCCCTCGGCGGCGTGTGCGCGCAGCCGCCGCGCCCACTCCTGGACGGAGGTGGTGCGCTGCGGCAGCCGTACCGGCTCCCCGGCCAGGGCCTGCCCGTAGGCGGTGTCGAGGTCCTCCAGGAGGATGCGCCAGGAGACGCCGTCGACCACGAGGTGGTGGACGGCGAGCAGCAGCCGGGGGGCCGGGACGCCGGTGAACAGGCGGGCGGTCAGCAGCGGTCCGGTCTCCAGGCGGAAGCCCGCGTGCGCGGCCGCGGTGGCGCGGGCCTCGGCCTGACGTGCCGCCGCCGCGTCCAGTCCGCCGAGGTCGCAGATCTCCAGCAGAGGCGGCGGCTCCTCCTCCGGCGCGGCGCACCACTGCCGCCAGGAACCGTCGTCCCGCCGGGTGAAGCGGGAGCGCAGGGCGTCGTGGTGCGTCCACAGGGCGCCCAGGGCGCGGCGCAGGGCGTCCGGGTCGACGTCGCCGGGCGTCTCGACCACCACGCACTGGTCGAAGACCTCCGGGCGGCGCGGCTGCGCGTCGAGGAACCAGTGCTGGATCGGGGTGAGCCCGACCTCGCCGGACACGGGCGCGGTCCCGGCGGTGTCCGGGGCGCCGCCGGCCGTCCCGGCGGCGGCCAGGGCGGCGACGGTCGGGTACCGGAACAGGTCGCGCGGGGTGAGCGTCAGGCCGGCGGCGCGGGCGCGGGAGACGACCTGGATGCTGAGGATCGAGTCGCCGCCCAGCATGAAGAAGTTGTCGTCGGCGCCGACGCGTTCGACCCCGAGCAGCTCCGCCCAGATCCCGGCGAGGAGCCGCTCGGCCCCGGTGCGCGGCTCCCGGTGGGCGGCGTCGCCGGCGGCCGACCAGTCGGGGGCGGGCAGCCGGCGCCGGTCCACCTTGCCGTTGGCGGTCAGCGGCAGCTCGGGCACGGTGACGAAGGCGGCGGGCAGCATGTAGTCGGGCAGGGCCGCCGACAGATGGGCGCGCAGCCCGGCCGCGGACGGTACGGGGGTGTCCGGCGCCGGGACCAGATGGGCGGCCAGCCGCTTGGCTCCGGCGTGCTCGTAGAGCGACACCACCGCCTCGGCGACCGCCGGGTGCGCGGTGAGCCGGGCCTCGATCTCGGCGGGCTCCACCCGGAAGCCGCGGATCTTGATCTGGTCGTCGGTGCGGCCCACGAAGTGCAGTTCGCCGTCGGCGCTCCAGCGCACGATGTCACCGGTGCGGTACATCCGGCCGCCGGGCGGGCCGAACGGGTCGGCCAGGTAGCGCGCGGCGGTCGCCCCGGGACGGGCGGCGTAGCCCCGGGCCAGTCCCGCTCCGGCGATGTACAGCTCGCCGGGGACGCCCGGCGGCTGGGGCTGGAGGGCGTCGTCCAGGACGTAGACGCGGGTGTCGTCCAGCGGGCGTCCGATGGGCAGCACCGCCGGCAGCGGCTCGCCGGCGCGGAAGGGGCGGCGGGTGGCGAAGGTCGTGGTCTCGGTGGGTCCGTAGCCGTCGACGACGGTCAGGCCGGGGCAGGCCTCCAGCACCCGCCGTACCACCGCGCCCGGCACGGCCTCCCCGCCGGTCCACACCTCGCGGGCGCCGCGCAGGCAGCCGGGGTCCTCCTGGGCGAGCATTCGGAACAGGCCCGCGGTCAGCCACAGGTGGCGCACCCCCCGCTCGGTGACCGCGCGGCGCACCACGGCCGCGTCCAGCTCCCCGGGGGGCGTAAGGACGGCCGTGCCGCCGCGCAGCAGCGGCACCCACAGCTCGTAGGTGGAGGCGTCGAAGGCGTGCGGCGAGTGCAGCAGGACCCGGTCGTGCCCGGCGAAGGCCCGGTCCAGGGCGAGCGCGGCGACGTCCCGCTGCCGTACGGCGACGCCCTTCGGAGTGCCGGTGGAGCCGGAGGTGAACATGAGGTACTGCACGTTCTCGGGGTCGATCTCCGGCAGGACCGGGGTCTCGGGGGCGTCGAAGACGCCGTCCGCCCGGACCACCCGTCCGCCGGGCAGCAGGTCGCGGGCGGTGCGCTCGCCCGCCGCGTCGGTGAGCAGCAGCTCCGCACCGGCCTCGGCGAGCATCCGCCGCAGCCGCTCGTGCGGTGCCCGCCCGTCCAGCGGCACGTACACGCCGCCGGTGCGGGAGAGGGCGAGCTGGACCACGACCAGCGGTACGGAGCGGTCCATCAGCACGCCCACCGGGCGCTCGGCGGTCACGCCCAGCGCGGCCAGGTGCGCGGCCAGGGCGGCGGCGCGGGCGTCGAGCTGCCGGTAGGTGAGTGTCTCCGGTCCGGCCTCCAGCGCGACCGCGTCGGGGGTGCGCCGCGCCTGCGCGGCGAAGAGCGCGGCCGTGGTGGTCACGGGCGCGTCGGTGGCGGTGTCGTTCCAGGCGCGCACCACCTGGTCGCGGCGGGCGGGTGTGAGCAGCGGCAGCCGGGCCGGCGGCCGGTCCGGTCCGGCGGCCGCGCCCTCCAGCAGGACGGTGAGCTGCTCGGCCAGCCGCTCGGCGGTGGCGGCGTCGAAGAGTTCGGGGTCGTAGCCGAGGCGCAGGGTGAGTTCGTTCCCGGGGTAGGCGACCAGGCTCAGGGGGTAGTTGGTGGTCTCGATGCCCTCCAGGGCGCTCAGCCGCACTCCGTGGGCGGCGAGGCCCTCGTCCACCGGGTAGTTCTCGAAGACGACGATGCTGTCGAACAGCGCGGCCCGCTCGGGCAGGCGGGTGTACCCCTTCATGCGGGTGAGCGGTACGTGGTCGAAGCGCCGGTCCTCGCTCTGCTCGCGCTGCAGACGGCGCAGCCAGTCCACCAGCGTCCCCCGGCGGGGCACCGTGACGCGGGTGGGCAGGGTGGCGATGAACAGGCCGGTCATGGACTCGGCCCCGGCCAGCTCCGGCGGCCGGCCCGAGACGGTGGTGCCGAAGACGACCTCGGCGCGGCCCGCGTGGCGGCTCAGCAGCACCGCCCAGGCGCCCTGCACCACGGTGTTGAGGGTCAGGCCCGCGTCCTGGGCCAGTTGCCGCAGGGCCCGGGTCGCGGCGGCGGGCAGGACGGCGCGGACCTCCGCGCCGGACTCGGCGCGGTGGCTCTCGCGCGGCTCGCGGTCCCAGGGCAGCGGTGTGGCCTCGGTGAGGCCGGCGAGCCGGTCGCGCCAGTGCCGTTCGGCCTCGTCCCCGTCGCGGTCGCGCAGCCAGGCCACGTAGTCGCGGAACGGGCGCCGCTCGGGCAGCGCGGCGTCCGGGCCGGCGAGGCCCGCGAGGACGTCCGAGAGGACCTGGAACAGGCTCCAGCCGTCGAGGACGAGGTGGTGGAAGGACCACACCACGCGTACGGCTCCCCCGGGGAGCCGGATGAGCGCCAGGCGCTGGAGCGGGGCCCGGGCGAGGTCGATGCCGCGTTCGCGGTCGGCGCGCATCAGCTCCCGCAGACGGCTGTCGCGTTCGGCTTCCGGCAGGCCGCTCCAGTCCAGGTGGGTGACCGGCACCGGCACCCCGCTCCGCACCACCAGCAGCGGTTCGGGCACGTCCTGCCACACCGCGTGGGCGCGCAGCACGGGCGTGCGGTCGGTCACCCGCTGCCAGGCCGCCGCGAGCGCCGCCGGGTCGGGCACCCCGTCGAGGACGAAGGTGAGCTGCTGGAAGTAGACGCCGCTGTCGTCCTGGGACAGGCCGTGGAAGAGCATGCCGGCCTGGGTGGGGGTGAGGGGGTGGACGTCCTCCACGGCGGCCGGGTCGTCGCCGGTGACGCGGTCCACGGCCGCCTGGTCGAGCCGGGCGAGCGGGAAGTCCGACGGGGTGCGCCCGGCGGCGCCCGGGCGGGCGGCGTACCGGGCCAGAGCGGCGAGCGCGTCGGCGTACCGCTCGGCGAGCGCCTCGACGGTGGCCGCGTCGTGCAGCGCGGCGGAGTGGAAGAAGGTGAACTCCAGGGCGTCGCCGTCGAGCCGTCCGACGACCTCCAGCGGGTGCGGGCGCACGGATTCCGGGTCCGCGTCCAGCTCCAGCGGGCGGAACGCGGCGCGGCACAGGCTCCCGGGCCCGCCCGGCGGTGCGAAGCGGCCCAGGTAGTTGAAGCTGATCTGGGCGTTCGGCGCCTGCGGCAGCGCGCCGGGGCCCGCCAGGTACCGCAGCGCGTCGTGGCCGAGCCCGTGCCGGGGCACCGCCCGCAGCTCCTCCTTGACCTGCTTGAGCACGGTGTCCCAGTCCGCCTCGGGCGCCACCGCCAGGGCGACGGGGTGGCGGGTGGTGAACCAGCCGACCGTCCGGCCCGTGTCGATGTCGTCGAACAGCTCCTCGCGGCCGTGCCCCTCCACGTCCACCAGCACCCGCTCGTGCCCGCTCCAGGCGCACAGCACCCGGCCGAGCGCGCTCAGCAGCACGTCGTTGGCCTGGGTCCGGTAGGTCTCCGGCAGGGTGCGCAGCAGGGCGGTGGTGTCCTCGGCGCTCAGGCGTACGGTGACCGCGCGGGCCGAGGCGTAGGTGTTCGCGCCCGTCCGGTCCGCCGGCAGCCGTGTCCCGGCCCCGGCGGTGACCCGCTCCCAGTAGGCCGTCTCCTCGGCGAAGCCGCCGCCGGCCGCGTACGCGGCCAGCCGCTCGGCCCAGTGGCGCAGCGGCGAGGTCTTCGGCGGCAGAACGGAGCGGCCGTCGCGGCCCTCGCGGCGGGCCCGGTACGCGTTTTCGAGGTCTTCGAGCAGCACGCGCCAGGAGACGCCGTCGACGACCAGGTGGTGCACGGCGAGGTGGAGGACGGGCGGGCGGTCCGGCCCGCGGTCGTGCAGCACGGCGCGCAGCAGCGGTCCGCGGGCGAGGTCGAAGGGGCCGTGGTGCGGTGTGTCGGTGTCCGGGCCGCGGTGGCGGGCCAGGGTGAGGCGGGGCGCGCCGTCGTCGATGGTCCAGCGCACGCCCGGGCCGCCGTCCTCGGGCAGGAAGCGGGAGCGCAGCGCGTCGTGATGGGCGGTCAGGTCGTTGAGGGCGTCCTCCAGGGCCGCCGCGTCGACGTCGTCGCCGAGTTCCAGGGAGAGGGTCTGGGCGAAGTGGCCGGCCCGCTCGGCGGCGCTCGCCAGCAGCCAGTGCTGGATGGGCGTCAGCGGCGCGGGGCCGGTGGCCGGCACCGCCGCGGGCGCGGTGGGCCGGCGGCCGGCCGCGTCCTCGGCGCAGCGGGCGAGGGCGGCGACGGTCTGGTGCCGGTAGACGTCGCGGGAGGTGAGCGCGAGACCGGCCTGCCTGGCCTGGGCCACCACCTGGATGCTGAGGATGGAGTCGCCGCCGAGGGCGAAGAAGTTGTCGTCGGCGCCGACGCGTTCGACGCCGAGCACATCGGCCCAGATGGCGGCGAGGGTCCGCTCGGTGGGGGTGCGGGGCGCCACGTGGTGGGC
>NZ_WYCT01000166.1 GCF_011008945.1 Streptomyces harenosi | reverse complement strand
CGTACACTTGCGAATGTTCGCCTATTTTGCCCATGATGATACATGTTTCTTTTTTTTTTTCAAGCAGAAGACGGCATACGAGCTTAGCGAGTGTCTCGTGGGCTCGGAGATGTGTATAAGAGCCAGCGGCTGGGGACCCGTTGCGGCCGGCGGGCCGCGTACAGGCGGTAGGAGGCGGCGTTGTCCGGTTGTGGGGCGTCGATCGCCGTGACGGAGTCGAGGATGAGGCCGTGCTCGACCAGGAGGTCCTCCCACAGTCGGGGCGCGAGAACCCACATGTGCACCAGGTGGTCCTGGGCGGTGCCGGGCAGCCGCAGCGTCTCCGGGCGCGGTACCACCTGCGAGGAGGGGCCGTCCCCGCGGGAGTTGGTGTGCAGTGCGGTGAAGACGAAGCGCCCGCCGGGCCTGAGCCCGTTGGCCAGCGCGGGCAGGAGGCGCCGCGGGTCCACGAACGGTACGCCGCTGACCGAGTAGACCAGGTCGTACGGGTCGGCATCGCGCAGGTGGTCCACGGCGTCGGCGCACAGCAGGCGCAGCCCGGGGGTGCCGGCGTAGCGGTCGGCGGCGCGCTGGTGCTGGGTGGGTGAGGAGTCCACGGCGGTGACCCGTGCGCCCAGGGCGGCCAGGAAGGCGGCGTGCCGCCCGAGCCCGCTGCCCAGGTCGAGCACACGCAGCCCGGTCACGTCACCGAGGACTTCGATGCCGGGGCCGGCCGCTGGGATGTCCCAGGCCCACCGGTCCAACTCGGGCAGCTCGATTCCTCTGGCGAGCTGATGCGTGCCGTACGCGGTCCAGGTGGCCCGGTTGTCCGTCTCGATGTCCGGCATGAGTTGCTCCAGCGGTAGAAGAGGGTCAGGGGCGCAGGGCGTAGCAGCGCAGGACGTCGAGGTCGGCGGTGCGGGCGATGGACCAGCCGGCCGTGAGGGTCTCGGCCTCCGCGGGGGTGATCCCGGGCCTCGGGATGGCCGGGTCGGTGGTCGCGCGGCGGCCGGCGACCTCGGTGACGACCCAGAGCGTCCCGCCGGGTGCCAGAAGGCGGCGGACGCGGTCGAGGAACGCGGGCTTGTCGTCGATCCACCGGTAGACCAGCCGGCAGGTGATGACCGCGTAGGCCGGCTCCGGCAGGGCGCTGAGGTCGTCGGTGGTGATGTCCATACACTGCCAGACTGCGTGGCCGGGCCGGGTGTCCCGGGCGGCTGCGAGCGCGACGGCGCTGGGGGAGCAGTCGATGCCGGTCGTGCGGTAGCCGAGCTGGGCGAGGCGTCGAGCAAGAGCGCCGTCGCCGCAGCCGATGTCGAGGGCGGGGCGGGCTCGGCCCGGGCCGAGGTGCTCCTCCATCAGCTGGTTCTCGGTGTCGTCGAGCTGCCGGTAGCGGCGGCCTTCGGACCAGAGCGGCTCCCAGTAGGCCGCGCCGGCGGTGGACACGGTGGATGTGGTGGTCATCAGGCTCCTTCGCGGGTGGGCGGCACGGCCGCGCGCACGGGGGATCTTCCACAGCGCGCGCACGGGGGAGGCCGGCAGCAGGACGGGGGTACGCCGTGGAGGGGCGCCCCGACGGCGGGGGCCCGGGCGTCGAGGAGGAGGACCAGGCCGCCGGCAGTGGCCGGGGGGCGAGCGGACGGGCCCCGGCGGTGAGCGAGTTCACTGCCTCGGAGCCCGTCGGCTCATCACCCTCTCGGCACTCACGACCGGCTCCTACCGCACCTTTGCGGCCTGAACGGGCGGACATGGAGAGACGGCGTCAAGCCGGGCCGTCCCGACGGGCGGTGCCGGTGTCGTCCTCGGGGCCGAGGAGCTCACGGGCCGCTGACACGAAGTCACCACGCGCCACCTCGAATCGCGTGAGGGCGTCGGCGTGTTCGCCGCCCATCCGCAGGGCCGCCTCCCACGACGGGTCACTGAGCAGCGCGCGAGCCTGGTCGGCCGTGAACAGGCCGCACGCGTCCACGGCCTCGCTCGCGCGCTGCCGCGCGGAATCGTAAGCATCTCGGCCGATATGGCCGTTCTCGTAGCGGTACGCGGCCTCGCGCAACTGGGTCAGTGCCTGGTGGGCCGAGCGGGCGAGGGCAGACGGCGACCCGCTGCTGGACCGGTCCGCCGTCGTGGCACCGGTCGCGCTGCTCAGCAGCCGCATGGCGCCGGCGCGCGGGGCCAGCCGCAGGGCGTGCTCACCGGCCGCGAGACACCGCTGCTGCGCCGTCCGCGCGAGCACGGTGAGCGAGGCCGGGCCCTCCAGCTCCACCACGGCGAACGCCGCCGTCACCGCGCGCAACGCCGCCTGCAGCGGGCCGGACCCGTCCTGCGGACCGCTACCGAGGAGCTCTGGCCGCGCCACCATCTCCCTCGCCTCGTCGAGCGCCGTGACGAACGCGGCGTAGGCGTCCCGCCTGATCTCACGGCGCCACTGCTCGTGAGCGGCGCGCTGTGTCGCATACGCCTGGTCGAGAGCGGCCCGGTAGGTGGCGTCGGCCTGCGCCAGCACCGCATCCGCCTGTGCGATGGCCCCGCGCAACTGGACCCGGGCGGCCGCCAGCGCACCCAGGGCACCGACGGCCACGCCCAGCAGCGTGCACACCGCGCCGACGACCGTCGCCATCCCGTCGCTGCTCATGGCCTGTCCCGTCCTGCGCGGATGCCGGACGGTGTGCACGGCACGGACGGGGCACGGAGCGTGGTGCGTTGGCTGGACACAGCTCCGATCCTGCCATCGGTCGCTGCGCTGACGAGAGTGCTGAGGCGGTTCTCGTACTCACGGCGGGCCCAGGACCTCCCCGGAACTCATCACCAGAGGCCCGCATCAGGACCCTGCTGGGTACCTGCGCGGGAGGAAGGGCCGGCCCAATCGGCAGGGGCCATCCCACTGGACGGGATCAGATCCTCGCGCACCTTCGCCGGTGCCCACCCCGAAGACCCGCGCTCCCCGTGCCCGCCCACGACGTCACGGGCCTGCTGCGGGAGCTGGTGGTGACCGTCCATGCCGCCAGCGGCTGCCCGTTCCGCTGGACCGCCCGGCCCGAAAGCTCTGATGGCCTGCTGCGCCGCGACGTCGCCGCGCTCGGCAGACAGTCATGGCACATTGCCGCGTCGACCGAGGAAGGGTCGCGTGCTGGACGAGAGAGCCTTCCTGGGCTCGGTCCTCGACATGGGTCCCCTCGTGTCTCGCGCGGTCTCGGCCTCGCCGTGGCCGACGCAGCTGTCGGCCTCCCGATCGCTGACCGACGCGGGACTGGCTGCGGGACGCCGCTGGGGACGAGGATCTGCACGACCGGGTGCTCGCCGCCCACCCACCCACCGTCGGCACCGACAGCGTGAACGCGTAGGAGTGGTGAGACCGGGTGGTCGACGCGACTGTGCGGCTGGTGACCGGCGGTCCACCCCGCGGACCGCTGCCCGCCCGCCAGCGCGCCGTCACACCACCATCACCTTGGAGCATCTGCTGGAGTCGGCCGCGGCAGCCGTCACCGCTCTGGCAAGCACCCCGGACACGGGCGCCGCCGACGACGCCATCGTGCTTCGCCGCCTGGTGGCGGCCGTCTCGATGCCTGGACCTCCGACGTCCCCGGGTGCTCTGCATCTGACCGGACAGAACTCGCCGCGTGTTCGACCCTGCCGCCGTGGCGAGTGCCGCGCGTTACCCCGACGCCTTCTCCGCCGGCTCGGCCGAGGCCGTCCTCGCCGCGCTCTGCCCGTTCCGGGCCGGCCCAAGTTCCCGACGCGGCGGAGTTTCCGGCGGGAGTGGCCCGCTGCGCTGCGCTGCGCATGGCGCACTGACACCGGCCTCACTGATGACCTGACGGCCGACCTAGACCACCGCACAGTCTCGCCGAGCCCTAGCCCGCCGCGTCGCCGCCTGCGGGCGCCCCGACAGCGCCCGCTTCCGGCGCCACCGGCCCGGCCGACGACAGGGTGGACCGCGGAGTCGCCGACGCGTCTGAACACCCACCCGGCGGTGCGCGCGCTGGACCGTCTCCTCGACTATGTCGTCGGCCACGCCACCGCGGACGGCGTGATGCCCGGCGACGTTCTTCTTCGTCTGGTCGCCGACGTCCTGACCGTCGCGCTAGCGACGGGGCGGTCGCCGCCGTGAGCGGCGAACACCTGCCATTCCCGCACCACCGCGCCACCGCCTTCGATGCAGATACGGCCGCTCGGGTGGACGAAACCACCATTGGAGCAACTCCGCAATGTCCTGATGGCCATGAAGCCGCAGGATGGCTAGCGTCGGAGCCGCTCGCGAGTCCAATAGATTCGCTCAACCCTGGAAGCCGGAGGGCATCATGGAAAATAGCGAGAAAAAGCCCCAGCAGGCAGAGGTACGAGTCCCCATCAAGGACCTCGGTGCTCTCAGGGACGCCGTCGGTGACCTCAATCCCATTCTTCGGGCGGCGCTTGAGGTTACCGAAGGCGGGCAGCCGCCTGTGACCGTCGGGTACAACCGCCTCACTTTCAGCAGGAGCTGGAACGAGATTCCGGACATGTAAGAAAGCGCGTCGCCGCTGGGTGGTAGTGGGATCCGTCAGTTCGGAACCTGAAATAGAATCGGCGAGGGGTTCGTCCTTGATTTCATCTCGTAAGCGAGATCGCGCGTTTCGGCGTCCTTCCGGTGAAGAGGATTCTCTTGCTGAACGGCGATCTACAGGAACTGCTCTTCCTGTTTCCTGCATCCTCAAGATCTCTTCGAGATGCAACCTGGACTGCACCTATTGCTACGTCTACAACAAAGGTGATACGACCCATCGGACCCGCCCCCGAGTCATGTCCTTGGAGGTCGCCCGAGCCGCCATCCGGGAGATCACGGAATATGCATCCCGGAACGGCATCACCGAAGCGGTAGTCGCACTTCACGGAGGCGAGCCGCTTCTGGTCGGCAAGCCCTGGATGACGCGCTTTCTGGACGATGTCAGGAGTATGGCGCCGGCGGACGTCCGGCTCTCCTTCACCTTGCAGTCCAACGGTGTTCTCATGGACGCGGACTGGCTCTCGCTGTTTGCGAGCCATGGAGTCCAGCTCGGAGTGAGTCTCGACGGGCCGGCAGTGTGGAACGATCGTCATCGAGTGAACCACCAGGGCAAGGGGAGCTACAGCCGCGTCCGCAAGACGATCGACCTTCTGGTGGCTCAAGGCACCGAATCGCCTCCCTGGGGAATCCTGGTCGTGGCCGACCCACGATTCCCTGGGACGGAGGTGTTCCGTCACTTGCTCAACATCGGTGTCCGGAACATGGATTTCCTCTGGCCGGACTACCACCATGAGGAAGCGCCACCCTGGAGCGCCGATCTTCTCGGCAGATACTATATCGATCTGTTCGACGAGTGGTACGGTAACGCGGATCCGAGCGTGCGGATCAGGTGGTTCGAATCCCTGCTTCATCTGATCACGGGTGGTAAATCGCAGATCACCGCATTGGGTGCCCAGCCGGTGACCGATGTGGTCGTGGAAACCGATGGCAGCCTGGAACCGTTGGACATGCTTCGGATCTGTGGTGACGGCATGACGCTCACGGGTCTTGATGTCCGCAGGCACCCGATCGAGAGGTTGCGGGAGACAGAGCTCTATCGCATGGGACTGAAGAACCAGGAGCTTCTGCCGCACGATTGTCTGCGATGCCCTGTTTACGAATTGTGCGGCGGCGGCGAGATGCCGCACCGATGGTCGAAGAACAACGGGTTCTCCAACCCGAGCGTGCACTGTGAATCCCTGATCGCGGTGATCGAACACATCGTCGGCACCGTGCGGGAGGAACTTTCCTTTCATGCCGTCGCTTCTCGATCAAGAGACGCCGTCGTGCAATCGATCTCGGGATGAGGGAAATGTCACCCCTCAAGAGACTCCATCAGGCACTTGGCTGGTGTGGCGCAAGTGAAGTGTGCGATGAAATCCACCGTGACTACTCCGACTTGGTGGGGCGGCACCTGGGAAAGTTTATTACCGATGTAAGGTCCACCCGCCCTGATGTCGAAGCGGAAATCGTCGCCAAGCTGACCGGATTGAGCGAGGAGTCGCTCACCAGGCTGTTGCTGGCGCCCGAGACGACGCGACTGCTGATGTGGCCCGACCCCGCACGCGATGCTTCGACGGTAACCGAATTCCTCCTTCGCTCCGTGCACGCGGAGATGGTGCGAGAGGGCAGAGTCGCACAGCCTGTCGTGGAGCCGCTTTGGACGGCTCTGGGGGACACTTTGATCCTTCCCGGCGGTGAGGTCGTCGGGGGGCCCTCTATCAAGGGCGTGGCAGCTCTCGACCTCGACAGCCCCTATGCCCTTGGCATCGATGTTCAAGGGATCCGCTTCACCTTGACCGAGAGCAGAGCCCCGTTGGCAGGGCGGGAGAGGGAGGAAGCGCTGGCGAAGTTGTCGGCAGCCATCGAAGGAATCGCTTCGGTGAGCAGCGAGACGTCAGCGTTCGTTGCAAGATTCACCAAGGTCCTGGTGCTTCTCCGGGATGACCGGGAGCGAGTCTTCTCTTCAGGATCCTGTGCCCAGTACGTCGGACGCTCGGTACTGGGAAATCCGCAATTCTCGGCAGTGGATCACGCTCTCGTTGCTGAAGGTGTGGTCCACGAGTCGATCCACGGGTTTCTGTACATGCATGAAGTGCAGGAGAGTTGGGTGCTCGACGACTCCTTGTACAGCATGCGACCGATGATTCCCAGTCCGTGGACCGGTCGCCGACTGCCGGTCCGGCCTTTCCTGCAAGCCTGCTTCGTGTGGTATGGCCTGTTCAATTTCTGGTCGGCGGCAGCGGAAACCGGAGTGTTCGGGATTGCGCGGGCGCTCGAGAGGCGACAAGCGGCCTTGTGCGGTTTCTTGAAGGCACCGCTCACTCAACTGGTCGAACCCTATGCTGCGCAGGTGAACGGCGACTTGCTGGATGTGCTCGAGGATCTGCAGGAACAAGTAGCGGCGAAGCACGAGACCGTGTTTTGAAAGAGCGGTGTTGCGCCCGTATTGCCGTTCGTGGTGTTGGGGAGCCGTCGATGGGCTGGCGGAGGCTGATGCACGGACTCTCGCTGCTGGAGCTGTCCGCCGCGGCCGGCCCGCTAGTGCTCTGACCGCATAGGTTCGCCGGGTTGGCGGCGTTGGTGCTCGGACCGGCTGGACTCGGTGTGGGAAGCATTTGAGCGGTCGCGGAGCCGATCAAACTAGGCTCCCAGCATGTCTGGTCCGACGTTGGTGATCGAGTTGGCGGAGCCGCTCTCCCCGGCTGCGCTGCGGGAGTTCCGCGCGTTGATGGTGGGGCTCTCCTCCCACTTCGACGAGAAGTGGCCGGGGTTCTTCGACGTCAACGTGCCCGCAGAGCGACTGGGCGTCGAGGACAGGCGAGAGAAGGACTGGCGAAAGCCGTTCCCGCTTCCACTCCTCGGCAACACCATCGCGGACGAGGAGCTCACAGCCCTGGTGGGATTCAATCCGCAGCGCGAGGACTGGCGTCGGCCCTTCCTGGTCTACTTGATGGGGCCGGGTGTCGGCGACGAGAGCACCTTCGAGGCTGAGCACGCGGACGAGCCCGAGGTGGAGGCCATTCTCGGCTTCAGGCCGACCCATGCCGTCAATGTCAGCGCCGGCTGCAATCGCGAGATCGACCACGTGACCACGGCCCTGCTGACCGCCGCTGTCATGGACGTCATCGGAGGCGTGGCCAAAGCCGAGCTGCTGGACGGACAGGCGTCGGTCGTCGCCGGCCTTCCGGGGGTGTTGGGGATCGCGGACGACGACTGGATGGCGCTGGGAAGGGCGGAGTTCCTGCGGGCCTGGGTTGGGCACCCCGCCTTCCGGCTGGTCAAGTAGCCCAGACAGATCCGCGGCGGAGGTGGTGCTGTGATCTGGAACGTTCGCCAT
This sequence comes from Streptomyces harenosi, assembly GCF_011008945.1. GTDB lineage: Bacteria > Actinomycetota > Actinomycetes > Streptomycetales > Streptomycetaceae > Streptomyces > Streptomyces harenosi. The sequence goes on along the minus strand of NZ_WYCT01000166.1, from coordinate 8,045 downwards.
GTTGCCTGATCATGCGGCGAGAGCGGGTCGGCCGCCCCAGCGGATGCCTTTCTCGCTGCGGATGCGGGCGCGTTCCTTGCGTTCGGCGGCCAGGACGTCGCGGTGGCGTGCGTTGGCGTTGCGCCAGCGGAGATAGGCGTGCAGGGCCCGGGTCTGCACGGTGTGGTTGGGGTGGTTCGAGTTGGCGATCGTGAACTGCCGCAGCGGTCCGAAGTGCGCTTCGATCGGGTTCGCCCACGAGGCGTAGGTCGGAGTGAAGCACAGCTCGACCTTGTGTTTCTTCGCCCAGCGACGGATGTCGGCGCCCTTGTGGACGGTCAGTTGTCCAGGATCACGTAGATCGGTGCACCGTCCGGGCGGACGGCGCGGATCGATTTCAGCGCGGCCAGCGTGTTCACGGCTCCCTTCTGGCGCCGATTCACGCCCCACAGCCGGTCGTCGCCCACCGAGTAGCAGCCGTGGAAGTACCGGACTCCGTGGGTGCGGTGGTAGGTGGCCGGCAGTCGGTCGGGACGCCGTTGTTCTGCCCAGCCCGCGCCCGCGGTGGGACGGATCCCGAGCGGGCCGAACTCGTCGAAGGCGAAAACCCGGTCGGGGAAGCGGTCCAGTACGTGCTCGATACGGTTAGCTTCGTCTCCCGTTCGGGGTCCGGGAACTCCTTCCAGGTCTTGGTGCGCTGGAAGGTGACGCCGCGGCGGGCGAGCAGGCACCGTAACGCCTCACGGCCGATGCGGATCACCCGGCCGTGCACTTTGCGCAGGTAGGCGACCAGCTTGCGCAGCGACCAACGGGTGAACGGCTGGCCGAGCTTGACTGGGCGGGTGGTGGCCGTCGCGATGACGAAGTTTTCGTCGTCATCGCTGAGTTGGCGGGGACGGCCTCCCGCCCACCGAGGGTCCAGGCAGGCCAGGCCCTTCTCATTGAACGCGTGGATCACATCGCGGACGGTGTCCTCGTCGGCCTGCACCAGCTGGGCGATTACCGGTACCTGGTTCCCGCCGGCCGAGGCCAGCAGCATCATCGCCCGCCGGTAGCGAACCGAACTGGTGCTGCCCCGGCGCACGATCTGCTGCAGCTTCTGACCCTCCTGATCGGTCAGTCTGCGCACACGGACGGGCTCGGCCACCGCGCCTCCAGCGGTCGGAACGGATGTCACCGCACATCCAACCGCTACGACCGCCAACCCGGCGAACCTATGCGGTCATAGCACTAGCGGCCGCCGTCCTCGCAGGTGCCCCGAACGCGATCGCGCTGTAGCCCCTTCTGGCGGCCGCCCCAGCGCTTGGACCGCCGACATCCCCCGGGTGCTCGACAACCCGGCTCGGTTCCGGAGCTTGCCGTCTTCTGCCTCGCCGCCACGGCGATGGCCGCGCGTCAGGGGAACACCGACACCTTCGGGCAGATGCTCCGGGGCAACGGCTGCGGACCCAAGCGGACTCCGTGAACCCCGGTCACCAACGGACCGTTGCCGTCCACGTTCGTCGGCAGTGTCCGGCGTCCTGGAATGCTTCCGCAGCGTGCACAGCGGGACGAGCCGGAGGCCGCCGACGACGACAGTGTGGCCACGGCCTCCCTCCTCATCGCCGAACTGACCGCCGACGCGGCCCTGCACGACCGGGTGAGAGGCAGGGGCAGAGGCGCACGCCTCGCCCTCACGCTGACTCCCACCACTCTGCTCGGAGTCACCGACGCGCGGGGCGAGCGCCGCCCTGTGCCAGCCCCGGCCGTCGCTGCCGATGGCGAGTCCGGACGGGGTCTGCTCCTGGTCACCTCGCTCGCCGAGGCCTGGGGCTGCGAACCGTACCCGCCGGGCGGCAAGACGGTGTGGGCGGAGTGCGCCCGGCGGGCACTGCTCAGGACGGGTCCCGGTTCTCCCAGCGGTCCCGGAACCACGTCAGCGTCTCGGTGAGCAGCTCCCGGTTGCGCTCCTTCTCCAGTAGGGACAACCGGATGTTGGGGCGCAGCTCCAGCTTGCCTTCCGGGAGGTCGACGCCGTCCAGGGCGTTGAGGCGGGTGAGGAGTTCGGCGCGCAGCGCGCGGTCGGTGAACGGCTCGCGTACGGCCATGTGCTGGAACACCACCTCCGCCGTGCCTCCGCGCCCGGCGCCGGGGTAGAGCGTCATCGGCCAGATGCCGCGGCCGGGGCCGCCGGCCTCGCCGAGCATGAGGTACGCGCTCGTGGTGACGTGTCCGGCGCCGTGGCCGATCCAGCCGCCGAGTGACTCCCAGTGGGCGAAGAGCGCGCGGACCGCTTCGACCGTCTTGGGGGAGTCGTCGGCGGCGAGCTGGCGGAAGAAGCGTTCGGCGCGGGTCTCCTCGCCGGGTGTTCCCGCGGTTCCGTTCTGAACGGTGTCCTCGCCGTCCGCCCGGTCGTCGTCGGTTCCGGCGAGCAGTGCGGCGAGCTCGTCGGCCGTGAGCCGCTGGGCTGGGTCGGCGGCTCCGGTGGCCGTGAAGCGGACGCCGTCGGCGGTCAGCCGGGCGCGGACGTCGTCGCTTCCCTTCTCCTGGGGCGTCGCCCACCGGAAGCCGTCGGAGACCTTGCCCTCGGAGGTGAGGACGCGGTACGCGTTGGCCACTCCGGGGGTGCTGGCCAGGTGGTTGCCCACGGCCTGGGCGCCGGAGCCGAGGAACGCGGCGAGGTCGCCGTAGGAGGTCCAGGTGCCGTGGGGGAGCGCGGCGAGGACCTGGTGGGCGAGCTGCCAGTCGCGGTTGCGTTCCGCACGGCCCACTCCGCGCAGCGGAGCCGGCCACAACGCGATGGCGCGGTCGGCGAGTTCGTCGGCGCGGGCCAGGATCTCACGCACACCCCAGCGCTCGGTGGCGGCGATGCGGCGGTTCATCTCCAGGTGGCTGCCCTGCAACAGGTTCTGCTTGCGCTCGAAGGGGTGGTTGGACAGCTCCGCATTCACCGCGGTGAGCGTCAGGTTGCCGAGGGTGTGCTGGAACCTGGCGTGCAGTTCCTCCGCGGTCTCGCCCTCGTCGGTCTCCTCGCTCAGCGTCCGCAGCCACTCCTCGCCGGGCGACTGCGGCATGACGTGCTCGACGGTGAGCTGCGCGGCGGCGAAGTCGACCGGTTCGGGATGCCCGTAACTCTCCTCCAGCCGCTGCAGCACCAGCTTGCGCTGCTGCCACCGGCCGTACTGGTAGAACGGCGCCGTCCTGATCTTCTCGCGCAGTTCGGCGTCGTCGGGCCAGAAGCGGTTCTCGGAGGAGAGGAGCCGGTGTAGTCCCTCGGTGACGGGCACATCGAGCGGGAGCTGCCCTGGTACGGCCTGGAAGATCCGGTTGAGGTTGTTGGTCGGGACCCGGCAGATCATCCGACGGACGAGGAAGCTCTCGATGTACGCCAGGGCGCGGGTCATCTCGGAGGAGTCCAGCTCGCCGCGCTCACGCCGGTCGAACAGCAGCATCAGGGCGGGGTAGGTGACGGCCGCCTGCCACGCGTCCAGGCGGCGGAGCGCGGTCCGGACCGCCGGATTGGACTCCTCCTCGGGGTGCAGCAGCCGGCGGAAGTGGGCGCTGCGGCGGTGCAGTTCCTTGATGTACGCCTCGATCTCCGCGTCGCCGGCCTGCGTGTCCTCCAAACGCCTCTGCTGGGCGGCGTAGAGGTCCTGGCGACGGACCCGGTCATCTCCGTCGAGTACCAGTTGCAGCCACATGAGCTGTTCCAGCTCGTCGTTGGTCAGGCTCTTCTGCAGGGGGAGCCAGTAGGTCTCGTAGACGTGCTCGCCGCGCGCCTGGAGCTTCATGAAGAGGTAGTTGCGCAGCAGGTCGGCCTGGCTCAGCTTGAGGCCGGTGTTGTTGAGCGACTCGAAGATGCGGTGGACGTTGTCACCGCGCTCGGCGGTCACCGCCACCAGCGCGAGCCGGGAGGTGATCGCCTGCTCGATGCGGAACACGTCCTGCGGGGCCGCCGGATCATCCGCCTCGACCAGCTTCTTGCGGAAGAAGGCGTAGGCGGTGGCGATGCCGCTGCCGGTGTCCTGATCGGTGAGGGGGCCGCGGATGTGGGCGGCGAACTGCGTCCGGTCCGCCTGCGTCGGCAGCAGACGGAGGTGGTCGTCGCCGCTCTTCCACTTGTTGATCAGGTACTGCTCGTCGATGCGCTGGGCCTCGACCGGTGCGCTGTCCGCGACGTGATCGCGGATGGCGGCCAGGGCCAGGGACAGCGTGGTCAGACGCTGTTGGCCGTCGACGACGAGCCAGCGGGGGAACGTCGCGTCGTTCTGCGGTGACGGTGCGAGCACCACCGAACCGAGGAAGTGCGTGCTCCCCTGCTCCTCGGGCGACTCGAGCAGCACGGCCTGTTCCAGGATGTCGCTCCACAGCTGTTTGAGGTGTTTCTCGGTCCACGAGTACGTCCGCTGGTAGAGCGGCACTTGGAACTGCTGGGCCCGGCCCTGCATGAGATCAGCGAACAACGTCTCCTTGGCCTGCATATGGCGGCCCCCCTTGATCCTCGGTCGTCCGCCGCCGATTACACCAGGCCCGCCTGGTCTCCGTATCGAGAAAGCCCCACGAAGTGCGGAATCGGCGGAGAACCAGTCACATTGTGAGCTGACACATGTGCTGTGGGCCTACGCCTCTGAGGAGGGGGCATGTCTCAACTCTCGGCTCCGTTCGTCTTGCTGCTACTGCTGACGTGCCGTCGGGGCGCGGTGGTGAGCTGGCGGCCGTCGTGGATGATCCGGATCAGTTCGTCTTCTATGAGCACTACGACCGTCATCCCCGCTTTCAGACAGGCGCCGACGTCGATCACCTGTCCCTTGACCACGATGCGCCCGGAGGTGTCCACGCGGTGCCGCTCATTGGTGCAAGCCGAAGAGACGACGGGCTTGAAGCGGGCTACCCCCTTTGGGAAGAGCGGTGGAGTGCGGCGTCGCGGGCACGACTTTGGTCGTGACGGGTCGGGAGCGAAGTCGAGGGCGGGCGTTGCGAGGCTCGACTGGACGAGGCGGGGAAATGGAGCCAGTTTTCCCGTAGATCACCATCGAGTAGCGCAAGGCTTCGGTGGCCTGCCTCTCGATCTGGCGCAGTCGTTCCCTGGTGACCCCGAGGTGCCTGCCGATGGCGTCAAGGGACAAGCCAGGGCCGCCGTAGTCCAGGCCATGGAGCAGTGCGAGCACCCAGGCCTCACGCGAGGGTAGCTGGTCGACCAGGCGACGCACTTCGTGCGGTGCCAGACCCATGTAGTCCGGTTCGTCTTCCAGGCTCTGAGATTCCTGCGTCGTACAGTCGAACTCCTCGAGCAGCGCGTCGTCGCCGATGGCCTCAGCCAACTCCTCCAGCTAGACGGTCGTGCGCACTTGAGACAGGAGCTCGGCCGCCTTCTCCTGAGGCATCCCCGCACCGGCGGCCACGGCAGGAAGGGCGTCGGCAGGTGTGTCGTGGCCCAGCTCGCGGTGGTCGAACAGCTCGATCGCGTGCAGCATGCCGAGGTTGCACCGGTCCGCTGAGGGGCGTGTCTCTCGCCCACCGGTACCAGACGGACTATTTCCAGGTCCACCTCGATCCGCTCACCGCCCTCAGCGCGACGCAGGAGACTCTGCGTTCCGGTCTCTACGCCCTGCTGGAGGGCGCGGCAGCCCGCCTGGAGATCACTCGGGACGACATCGACGGTGCGGTCCACGCCAGAGCCGAGGGGAAGCCGTCGCTGCTGCTCTTCGACACCACACCGGGCGGGGCGGGAAACGTGATTCGGATCGGCGAGTACCTCGAACCGGTCGTCGAAGCCGGCCTTGCACGCGTGATCGGATGCGAGTGCGGACCGGAGAGCAGTTGCCACGCATGCCTGCGCACCTTCCGCAACGAGCGCTTCCATGAGTTGCTGAGCCATGGTGAAGCCGTCGTACTCTTCGATGCCTTGGCGGGCAGGAGCGCGAGCTGAATGGTAGGCAGGCGGCTGCCCTACTCCACCGTGTTGTGAGCGAAATAGCGGGCATAGAGCGGTCCGGTCCTGGCCTGATCATGCATCGAGATAGTCAGCAACGGGTCAGTGTGAGTCCTGAAACACCTGGCGACAGCTGACCGAACATGCGAATGGTTGTACGCTGCGGAGACCGCCCTTGACCTGCAGAAGCAGGCAGGGAGCAGACGAATCGGGAGTTTCTCCGTGTTCCGTACAATGTTCAAGTCCAAGATCCACCGCGCCACCGTCACCCAGGCCGACCTGCATTACGTGGGGTCCGTGACGATCGACGCCGATCTGCTGGACGCCGCCGATCTGCTGCCCGGCGAGCTGGTGCATATCGTCGACATCACCAATGGCGCCCGGCTGGAGACGTACGTCATCGAGGGCGAGCGCGGCTCCGGTGTGATCGGGATCAACGGCGCCGCCGCCCACCTCGTCCACCCCGGTGATCTGGTGATCATCATCAGTTACGCCCAGGTCACCGATGCCGAGGCACGGGAGCTGAAGCCGCGGGTGGTGCACGTGGACGGCGACAACCGCATCGTGGCCCTGGGCGCCGACCCGTCCGAGCCGGTGCCGGGTTCCGACCAGGAGCGCAGCCCCGGCGCGGTACCGGCCTGACACGCACCGGGGCGGTGCTCGCGCTGCCGCACACCTGACCCGTGCATGTTCCCGTCTTCGCCGCCCTGCGCGGCGCGCACCCCTCCGGGGCCGAACTGTGCACCGCGCTGAGGAGGAGCCGCCGGACCGGGCGCGGAGCGAGGGGCGGAGCACGCCGGCGACGGCACTCGCGGTCCGCTACGAGGCCACTGTCCTCGTAGCGGCCGGCAGCGAGCGGCTGCGTCCAGCGTCCTCCTGGAGCCGGTGTCATTGTGGAGAGCGGGCAGAAGGCTCGCGGAGCTCGGCTGGTTCAGGGCTCGATGGCGTGTTCGGTGAACTGCCCGCAGGAGCGGAAACCCAGGCGGCGGTAGACGGGCTCGCCGTCGGCGGATGCCTGCAGGACCGCGATGGGGTGGCCTCGGTCGCGGGCCGCGTGGAGCGCGGCTCGCGTGATGGCACCTCCGTAGCCACGCCGGCGGTCGGCGGCCAGGGTGCATATGTTGTAGATCCCGGCGACCCCCGCGTGAAGGAACACTTCGGCCGAACAGACCGGACGGCCCTCCACGTAGCCGACCAGGTACCGGGCCGGGCAGCGTGCGGCCAGGGCCTGACGAGCGGCCCGGGCGAAGAAGCGGCGCACGGTCTCGGCGGGCGGGTCCCAGTTCGCAGCGAGGACCGCGGCGTAGTCGGCGAGCTGTCCGGGCGTGGCCACCGTCTGGATGTCCAGTCCTCGGACAGCGGGGAGCGGCAGGGGATCGTCCAGCTCGGCCCACATGGCCGTCTCGCGTTCGGACGCCGGCAGGCCGGCCGCCGTCAGCCGGGCGCTGAGGTCCGGTGGTGTCGAGGCGGGCCCCACCCACCAGGAGAAGCGGCGGCCGGTGCGCGCCAGCGTCCGAGCGGTCTCGGTGATGCGCGCCGGGGCGGTGGCGGTATCGAAACGGGCCGCGGCGACGATGTTGAAGGTGTCGTCGTCCAGACCGCTGTCGGCGACCAGGAGATCACCCGTCTCCGTGACGGTCGCACCGGTCATGCTCCGGTGCAGATGGCAGGCGTGCTCCGCCAGGTTCCTTTCCATTCTGTCCGTCACGTCGGCTTCATCGAGAACACGTGCGTGCATAGCGAATGATCACAGCACGACCGGGTGAAGATCGCACGTGGTTTCGGGCTGGCCGCCGCCAGGGCTGCGCCGGTGACCTGCACATTCGGTACGGCCCCTCCGGGCTTTCGTCCGGAGGGCACACCGTCCGGCTGCAGGGGGCACAACTGCCGGTGGACGGCCTGAGACTGGCCGCGGGTCGCCGGACCGAGGGCCCCGGGGCGCGTGACGTGGGCCCACCTGGCCGCCGTCGTTCATGCCGGGGGGTGAGTGGGGGCGCGACGGCCGGGTACGCGGGCAAGTAGTCCAGAGCCGAAGTCGACCGACTGGCCGGAGGACACCTGCCATGACGAACCCGTATCCGGATCCCGTACCGCCGGGGCCCACGCCGGGTCCGGATCCCCAGCCCCCGCAGCCGTACCCGGACCCGGTCCCGCC
>NZ_WYCT01000165.1 GCF_011008945.1 Streptomyces harenosi | reverse complement strand
CGTGGGTCTCGGCCGGGCGGAAGAACGTCTTGCCCACCCCCGCCGACCCGCGCCTGGCCGCCGTGTGCGCCCTGGTCCACGCCGACCCGGCCGACACCCGCACCCTCGCCGCGCTCGGCGCCGCGACCGGGGCCGCGGAGCGCACCCTCAGCCGGCTCTTCCGCCGGGAGTTCGGCATGACCTTCCCCCAGTGGCGCACCCAGTCCCGCCTCTACCACGCCCTGCGCCTGCTGGCCGAGGACGTCCCCGTCACCACCGTCGCCCACCGCTGCGGCTGGTCCTCCGCCAGCGCCTTCATCGAGGTCTACCGCCGCTCCTTCGGCTGCACCCCGGGCAGCCGCCGCCACCGCGCCTGACCGCCGGCGCCCCGCGCGGGGCGACCCCGCCGCGTCCGCCGGGGCAGGGCGGAGCGGGCCCGGCCGCGGTTGTGCCCGGCCCCGGCAGGGATGATCCTGGACGACATGGAGCAAGCCTCCGCTGCGGCGATCATCGACGCCCACGGTGTCGTGACGGGGTGGAGCGAGGGTGCCCGGCGCCTGACCGGATATCCGGCCGAGGAGGCCGTGGGCCGGGCCGCCCGGGAACTGCTCGCCGAGGACCCGCCGTCCGCCGCCGTGTCCCGGCTCTCGGGCACCGCCGTACTGCGCCGCCGCGACGGCTCCGCCGTCCCCCTGTCCCTCGCGGCGTGCCCGGTGCTCGGCGCGGACGGCGCCCCCGGCGGATATGTGATCACCGTCTCCGGCCGGCCCGGCGAGGAGGGGCCCGGATGGGGGGAGCAGGCGTTCCAGCAGTCGTCGCTGTCGATGTCGGTCTTCGACACGCGCCAGCGCTACCTGCGCCTCAACAAGCGGTCGTGCCGGGTGGTGGGCGCGCCGGAGGAGGCCCTGACCGGCCGGTACTTCCTGGAGAGCGCCGAGGACAACGAGTACAGCCGCGCCTTCCTCGAACACCTGCGCAGGGTCGTCGAGACGGGTGAGCCCGTCCACTTCGAGACCTTCACCCGGGGCCCCGCCGAAACCCGCGACCACGCGTGGAACATCGAGATGTGGCCGGTGCGGGACTCCTCGGGCGAGCTGGTCGGCACCGGCCTGGCGGCGTTCGACAGCTCCGACCAGCACGGGGCCCGGCAGCGGCTGGCCGTGCTCAACGAGGCGGCCTCCGCCATCGGCACCACCCTGGACGTCGTGCGCACCGCCGAGGAACTGGTCGGGCTCCTCATCCCGCGGTTCGCCGACTTCGCCACCGTCGACCTGCTCGACTGGGTGCTCGGCGCCGAGGAACCGCTCGCGGTGCCGGCCGAGGACATCGAACTGCGCCGGGTCGCCCACGGGACCGCCGCCGAGGGCTACCCCACCCCGTCCGTGCACCTGGGCGCCATCGACGTCTACCCCCCGTACTCCGCGCCGGCCCGGGCGCTGCGCGAGGGCCGGGCGGTACTGACCGGCCCCGGCGACCCCGACTTCGACCGGTGGATGCGCATGCGCAACGCGCAGGCCCCGCGCAACCGCCGCTACCGCGAGAGCGTCCGCTCCACCCTGGCGGTGCCCCTGCGCGCCCGCGGCACCACGATGGGCGTCGCGGTGATGGTCCGCGCCGCGCCCATGGACCCCTACGGCCCGCAGGACGTCGTCCTCGCCGAGGAACTCGCCAGCCGCGCCGCGGTCTGCGTCGACAACGCCCGCCGCTTCGCCCGGGAACGCAGCACCGCGCTGGCCCTGCAGCACAGCCTGCTGCCCCGGGGACTGCCCGGCCAGGCCGCCGTCGAGGTCGCCCACCGCTATCTGCCGTCCGGGTCGGCGGCCGGCATCGGCGGCGACTGGTTCGACGTGATCCCGCTGTCCGGCTGCCGGGTCGCCCTCGTCGTCGGCGACGTCGTCGGCCACGGCATCCCCTCGACGGCGACCATGGGAAGGCTGTGCACCGCCGTGCGCACGCTCGCCGACGTCGACCTGCCCCCGGACGAGCTCCTCACCCACCTCGACGACCTGGTCACCCACCTCGCGGCCGTGGGCGAGGACGGGGAGGAGGAGGTCGCCGAACTGGGCGCCACCTGCCTGTACGCCGTCTACGACCCGGTGTCCCGCCGGCTCGACCTGGCGAGCGCGGGGCATCCCGCGCCCGCCGTCGTCCTCCCCGACGGGACCGCGCGGCTGCTCCCCCTGGCCGCCGGGCCGCCGCTCGGCGTCGGCGGACTGCCCTTCGAGGCGACCGGACTGGAGCTGCCCGAGGGGTCCGTCGTCGCCCTCTACACCGACGGCCTCATCGACGACCGCGACCGGGACGTCGACCACGCCCTCGCCGAGCTGTGCCGTGCGCTGACCGCGCCCGCGGCCTCCCTCGACGCCCGGTGCGACACGGTGCTGAAGACCGTGATGCCGGAGGAGCCGGGCGACGACGTGGCCCTGCTGCTGGCCTGCACCCGGGCACTGGGCGAGGACCGGGTCGCCACCTGGGACGTGCCGCCGGACGCCGGGCAGGTGGCCGCCACCCGCCAGGCCGCGATGGAGCAACTGGCGGCCTGGGGCCTGGAGGAGACCGCGTTCGTCACCGAACTCGTCGTCAGCGAACTGGTCACCAACGCCATCCGCTACGGCGAACCGCCCATCCGGCTGCGCCTGATCCGCGACCGCTCCCTCATCTGCGAGGTCTCCGACGGCAGCTCCACCTCGCCCCATCTGCGCCGCGCCCACGCCTTCGACGAGGGCGGCCGCGGACTGCTGCTGGTCGCCCAGCTCACCCAGCGGTGGGGCAGCCGCCAGACGGGCGGCGGCAAGACCATCTGGGCCGAACAGGCGCTGCCGGAGGGCTGAACCCCGGCGTCGGCAGGCCGGAGGGGGCGGAGAACCGGACACGGCCGGTGGCGAGGCCCTGTCGCCACCGGCGGCGAACGCTGTCACGCTCTTGAGGGGCCGACAGGGACGACCGGACGACCAGCGGAGCGGGTATGACGACGGACAGGGCGACGGCGGGACGGACGTCGGGGGCGGGGCGGACGCCCGGGGCGGCGCAGCGGGCGGCCGGGATCGAGGTGGAACCGGTCGCCGGGCACATCGGAGCCGAGATCACCGGGGTGGACCTGGCCGGTGATCTCGACGACGCGCAGGTCGCCGCGATCAGGGCGGCGGTGCTGCGCTGGAAGGTGGTGTTCTTCCGGGGACAGCGGCTGGACCACGCCGCACACGTGGCGTTCGCCCGCCGGTTCGGCGAGCCGGTGGTGCTCCGGCGGCGCGGGACGGCCTCCCCGGCCGCCGTCCCCGAGGTCGAGACCACCGCCGACCGGCTGGAGCTCGGCGGGCGGTTCGGGATGGAACACGAGGAATGGCTGCGGCGCCGGCGCCACACGCTGCTGCGCGGCTGGCACTGCGACCACGGCGCCCGGGTCGATCCGCCGGCCGCGACGATCCTGCGCGCCGAGACGGTCCCGCCCTACGGCGGCGACACCACCTGGTCCAACCTGGCCGCGGCGTACGCCGGGCTGTCCGCACCGGTGCGCGCCTTCGCCGACGGCCTGCGGGCCGAGCACCGCCTGGGGGTCGGCTACCAGCCGCGGCCGGGCGACGACGCCTACGTCCGGCACCTGCTCGACCACCAGATCGCCACGGTCCACCCGCTGGTGCGCGTCCACCCGGAGACGGGGGAGCGGATCCTGTTCGTCAACGGCTACTACGTCGAACAGATCGAGGGGCTGAGCCGGGCCGAGAGCCGGGCCGTCCTGGAGATGCTGCTGGAACAGGCGACCCGGCCCGAGTACACGGTCCGCTTCCGCTGGGAGCCGGGCAGCGTGGCCTTCTGGGACAACCGGGCCACCATCCACCTCGCCCCCGGCGACACCGCGCACCTCGGCCACCCCCGGATCATGCACCGGGTGATGCTCGCGGGCGACGTGCCGGCGGGCGTCGACGGCCGCCCGTCCGAACCGCTGTGCGGCAGCCGGCCCGGGCGCTGGTGACCCGGGCCGGGCCGGACCGGCGGCACAGCCGGGAGCCCCCGCCGGACCGCCGGACCGGAGCACCTGCCCGCCCGGAACACGCGCCGGGAGCCCCGGCGTTCCGGGGCGCCGCCCGGGCCGGTCAGAACGTGCGCTCCAGCAGACCGAGCAGCGCGGCCCAGTGCCGCTCGGCCGCCTCCTCGTGGTACTCGGCGGTGTCGGCCTGCGTATAGCCGTGGGGCGCTCCGGCGTAGACCTCGCAGCGGTGCCGGACGCCCGCCGCGGTGAGGGCCTCCTCCAGGCGCGCGATCTGCTCCGGCGGCAGCGAGGGGTCCTGGTCGGCGTGGCCGAAGTACAGCTCGGCGGTGACGTGCCCGGCCACCAGGTGCGGGCTGTCCGGCGTCTCGGTCGCCAGCCGTCCGCCGTGGAAGCCGGCCGCCGCGGCCACCCGGGCCGGATAGGTACCGGCGGTGAACAGCGCGAGCCGGGCGCCCATGCAGTAGCCGGTCACCGCCACGGGACCGCCGGCGGCCACCGGGCACTCGGCCAGCCAGCGCAGGTAGGCCCCCGCGTCCCGCATCGACACCTCGGGCGTCAGCTCCCCGATGAGCGGGCCGAGCCGGGCGAAGAGGCCCGGGCGCGCCGCGGCGTCGATGAACTCGGGCAGCTCCACGACCGGCGCGCGGCCGTGCCGGTAGAACACGTTCGGCACCAGGACCGTGTAGCCCGCGGCGGCCAGCCGGTCGGCCATGGACCTCAGGTGCGGGCGCAGCCCGAAGGCGTCCATGTAGAACAGCACCGCGGGGTGCGCCTTCCCGTCACCGGGGTGTGCCAGGTAGGCGTCGGCCGTGCCGTCCTCGGTGGGGATGTCAACGTCGGTGCCCTGTACGGCGGTCATGGCGGCGCGGCCTTTCTGTGCGGGGTGGCGGGGGATCCGCCGGGTCGGCACGGGCGGACCCGGAGGCCCATCGTGGCACCCCCGGGCCGGCCGCCGCCGCCCGCCCCCCGCCGGTTGCAGTACCGCTGACCTGCTGTTGAGCTGTCCTTTACCGGTGAACGTCCGGTCACTCGAACCGGGACGGGTCGCCCGCGCCCCGCCGTACGACCTCGGCGGTCCCGCCCGAGAAGTCGACGACCGTCGTCGGCTCGGTGCCGCAGTCCCCGGAGTCCAGTACCGCGTCCAGCACATGGTCGAGCCGGTCCTTGATCTCCCAGCCCTGGGTCAGCGGCTCCTCCTCGCCGGGCAGCAGCAGCGTGCTGGACAGCAGCGGCTCCCCGAGCTCGGCGAGCAGCGCCTGGGCGACCACGTGGTCGGGGATGCGCACCCCGACGGTCTTCTTCTTCGGGTGCTGCAGCATGCGCGGGACCTCCCGCGTCGCCGGCAGGATGAAGGTGTAGCTCCCGGGCGTCGACGCCTTGATCGCCCGGAACACGTCGTTGTCGATCCGCACGAACTGGCCGAGCTGGGCGAAGTCCTGGCACACGAGGGTGAAGTGGTGCCGGTCGTCCAGGTTGCGGATGGCCCGGATGCGGTCGACGCCGTCGCGGCTGCCCAGCCGGCAGCCGAGCGCGTAGCAGGAGTCCGTGGGATACGCGACGAGCGCGCCCGAGCGGACGCCATCGGCGACCTGGGCGATGCTGCGCGGCTGGGGGTTGTCGGGGTGCACGTCGTAGTACTTCGCCATCCGCCGAGCTTAAGCCGCCCCGGCCCCGGGCGCGGCGCCGGCCGGGTGACGCGGCCCGCCGGCGTTGCCCGCCCCGCGCACCCATGGGGTAACGTCGCCGACCGGTGGCCGAGGACGAGGCGAAGGGACAGGCCGACGTGGCGGGCCGAGCGGACGGGGCACGCGCGGGGCGGGAGACGACCGGCGGGGGCCGGGCGTGGACGGCGGAGCTCCTGGAGCATCTGCGGCCGGCCGGGCGGGACGTCGGCAGGGTCGCCGCGTGGCTCGCCGGCACCCTGAAGGCGTCGGTGTCCCTCCAGGACCGCGACGGCGCCGTGCTGGCCGGCACCCGCACCCGGCTGGACGGTCCCCTGGCCGAGGAGATCGCGGCCGGGCGCATCGCGTCCGCCGCCTGCGAGGACGGGGGCCGGCACCTGCGGCTGGTCCGGGTGGACCGCCCCCATCCGCAACCGCCCGCCGTCCTCGCCGTGTCCCGCGCCGTCCCCTTCGACCGCACCTCCGCCGACATCGTCACGCACACCGCGCAGGTGCTCGAACTCCTGCTGGCCGCCCACGCGTCGGCCACGGCCGGACAGCGGCTGCGGCGGGCCGCCGCCGACCTGCGCCTGGCGATCCTGCAACTGCTGATGGTGGAGGACACCGTCTCCGCCCGCCGGGTGGCCGCCGGGCTGTGGCCGGGCCTGCTGGACACCGACACCGCGCACGTCTACGTGATCGAGAGCGGCGCGGAGCAGCGCGACCGGCTCGCCGAGGAGTGCCAGGAGGCGACGGGGGAGCGGGCCCTGGTCGTACGGTGCCCGGCCGTGGACGGCCACGTCATCGTCCTGACGCCCGGTGAGGCCGCGGGCGCGGCGCTGCCGCCGCTGGTCGGCCGGCATCCGGGCACCTACCTCGGCGGCAGCGCCCGGCAGAGCCTGGCCCGCACCGCGACCGCCTACGGGCAGGCCGTCAGCGCCCTCGCCGTCGCCCGCTTCCGCCCCGGCAGGGCGGCCGTCTACGCCGAACGCACCCACCCCGAGCGCCTGATGGACCCGGCGGTCCTGAGCGCCTGGACGGCCGGTCTGCTGCGCCCCCTCGACCCGCTGCCGCACCACATCCGGGCCGAACTCCTCGCCACCACCCGCCTCGGGCTGGAGTTCACCGCCGTCAGCGCGGCGAAGATCCTCGGGGTCAGCCGCAACACCGTCCGCGCCCGCATGGACCGCGTCGAGACCCTGCTGCACACGGACTTCGCCGACCTGACCGTCCGGGCGGCCGTCCATCTCGCCCTCAACTCCCGGGCCGGGCACGAGGGGCACCCCGCCGGCCCCGGGGGAGCCGTCCCGGCCGGGCTGGCCGACCTGCTGGCCGGGCCCGCGCTGCGCGCCTGGGCCCACGGCCTGCTGGGGCGTCTGGACGAGGACGGCCGCGACCTGCGCCGTACGCTGCGCACCTGGATCGCGTCCGGGGCACACGCCGAACGGGCCGCGCGGACGCTGGGCGTCCACCCCCAGACCGTCCGCGAGCACATCCGTGGTGCCGAACCGGTCCTCGAACGCCGCCTGCTCGCCGGGGGCAGCGACCTGTACGAGGTCGTGCTCGCCCACCTGGCGGCCGGGGAACTGGACCCGCCCCCGGTCGGGGGGACCAACCGGGTCACTCCGGACTCACCTGTGCACCCGTGAGTGCCGCCGCGCCGGCAGCGGGCACCGGCGCGCTTCACAACGGCGGACCGCCAGACGTAGGTTCGAGGGACCGCGGGGGCACGACCGGCACGGGGGACCGGTCGCGCCCCCTTGGCCGGCCGCCGTGCCCGGTCCCGCGCTCGGCGCGCGGGTGGCGGGGCCCAGGGCGCGGCGCCGTCGTCCGGTGGGCCCGCGTGACCGCTCAGCCGTGGGGCAGCACGACCGCGCGGCCGTCGACCGCGCCGGCGTGGAGGCGTTCGTAGGCGAGCGGCGCCTCGTCCAGGGAGAAGGTCTCCGTGTGCACCGACAGCGCACCCGACCGGGCCAGCGCCAGCACCTCGATGAGCTCCGCGCGGGTGCCCCAGTACGGTGCCTTCACCGACACCTCGAACGGCAGCAGGCCGAAGCCGACCGGGAGGGCCGCGCCGCCGATGCCGACCAGCGTCACGTCCGCCTCGACGGCCGCGACGGCGCCCGCGGTCTTCACGGTGGGCTCCACGCCGACGAAGTCGAACACCGCCTCGGCGCCGAGGCCGCCGGTGATCTCCCGTACGGCGGCGGCCGCCCGAGCGTCCGACAGGACCGCCTCGTGGGCGCCGACCTCGCGGGCCAGGCGCAGCTTCTCCTCGCTGACGTCCAGGGCGACGACCCGGGCGGGGGTCAGGGCGCGCAGCAGCTGGATGGCGACGTGGCCGAGGCCGCCGCTGCCGATGACGACCGCGGTCGACCCCGGTCCCAGCTTGGGCAGGGACTGCTTGATCGCGTGGTACGGCGTCAGCCCCGCGTCGGTCAGCGGGACGGCGGCGACCGGATCGAGCCCGTCCAGCGGGACGAGGTGGCGCGCGTCGTCCACGAGCAGGTACTCCGCCATCGAGCCGGGCCGGCCGAGCCCGGGCGGGTGGATGCCCAGCTCCCCGGCGCGCAGGCAGTAGTTCTCCTTGCCCTCCGCGCACTTGGCGCAGGTGCCGCAGCCCCACGGCCCGTACACGGCGACCGCGTCGCCCTCCCGCAGGCCGGTCACACCGGCGCCCAGGGCGGCGACCGTGCCGACGCCCTCGTGGCCGAGGGTGAGCGGAAGCTCGTAGGGGAAGCCCTCGGTGGGCCAGCTCATCACGGCGATGTCGGAGTGGCACACCCCGGCGGCGGTGACCTTCAGCAGCACCTGGCCGGGGCCGGGCTCGGGGTCGGGAACGCCGACCACCTCGGGCGGGGCGCCGATGGTGCGGTATTGCAGGGCCTTCATGGTCGAACTCCTTCGTCTCGCCCCCCTTGGTGCATGGCCGGGGGTCAGACGGCGGTGTACGCGCCGTCGACCAGGTGGTAGCCGCCGTGGACGAACGAGGCCCGGTCCGACAGCAGGAAGGCGATGAGCTCGGCGACCTCCTCCGGGCGCCCGAGGCGGCCGGCCGGGTGCCGCGCCACCAGGCCGTCGTAGGCGTCCCGGTCCATGGCCTGCAACAGCGGCGTGTCGATGAAGCCGGGGCCGACCGCGTTGATCCGGATGCCCCGGGCGGCGTACTCGGCGGCCGCCGTCCTGGTCAGGCCGACCACGCCGTGCTTGGCGGCGACGTAGGCGGGCGACCCGGCGAAGGCGACGGAGCCGAGGATGGAGGCGACGTTGACGACGGCGCCGCCCCGGCCCGTGGCCTGCATGGCCGGCAGTTCGTAGCGCATCGAGTAGAAGACGCCGTCGAGGTTGGTGCGGATGACCCGGTCGTAGGCGTCGACGTCGTACTCGCCCGTCGGGGCGCTCGGGCCGCCGATGCCGGCGTTGTTCACGGCCAGGTCCAGGCCGCCGAAGGTGTCGACGGCGAAGCGCACGGCCGCCTCGACGGACGGCGCGCGGGTGACGTCCACGGCGACGGCGGCGGCGCGGGCGCCCTCGGCCGTCAGCGCGGCGGCGGCCTTCTCGGCGCCTTCGGCGTTGTAGTCCGCGATCACGACGGCGGCGCCGCCTGCGGCCAGACGGCGGGCGGTGGCCAGGCCGATGCCCGACGCGGCGCCGGTGACCAGCGCGGTCCGCCCGGAGAACTCGGAACCGGCGTCGGTGACGGAAAGGGGGCTGGTGGTGCTCATGGTGCTCTCACGCTTTCGTGGCGGTGCCGGCGGCCGCGGGCGCGGCCGCCGAGGTCAGGGCGTCGTAGGCCCGCTCCACGAGGGTGGCGAGGTCTGCGGCTCCCGCGTTCCGGTCGGCGCCGCGGGCCCACAGGCGCAACGCGGCGACGAGGACGCCGGCGGCGGCGTCCACGACGGCGGCGGGACGGACGTCCCGGTCGGGGTCGGTGCCGAGGCGGCCGGCGACGATGCGGATCGACTCCTCCTGGGCGTCGACCCGGATGCGCTGGTAGGCGGCGAACAGGGCGGGCTCGCTGTCGACGAGGGCCAGCAGCCGGCGCATCCGCGGACGCGTGTGCCAGGCCGGGAACTCCCGGTCGGCCAGCCAGTCCCGGACGGCCGCGCGGTAGGCCGTCAGGGGAGGCTCGCCGGCGGGACGCGCCCGCAGCAGTGCGTTGATCCGGTCGCCGTCGCGGCGGACGAAGTCGAGCGCGGCGTCCTCCTTGCCGGCGAAGTGCCGGCTGAAGGTGCGCCGGGTGACGTCCGCCCGCTCGGCGACGGCCTCCACCGTGGTGGCGGCCAGACCGCGGTCGAGGATCAGCTCGCAGGCCGCCGCGGCCAGTGCCTCGCGGGTCTGCCGGGCCTTGCGCTGCCGCCGGTCCTCCGGACCGGTGGCGGGCTTCGCTGCCGTCATGCCTCCGACCCTACACCCAGAGATGTCCCAGTGGGACATGTGACCCAGTGGGACATGAACAGGGGGCGTGCAGGGGGATTCGTTCCCGTCCGGACGCGACCGCCGCGCCGCCGCCCGAGCCGTGTGCACCGGCGAAGGAGGGGTACCCGGCCCGCGCCGCACGGTCCGCCCCTTCCGGACCCGGTGGACCGGGAGCCAGGGCGGACGCGGCACCAGTACGCGAGAACGGTGAACGAGAACGGTGAAAAGGAGGCCCGCATGACCAGTGGCGCGGAGACCGGCGGCGTGACCGGAACGCAGGACAAGGACTACAACCTGATCTGGTACGTCGAGTCGTGCCTGAGCAACGCGCTGCGTCTGGAGACCTACATCCAGGACGCGGAACGTACCAAGGACACCGAGGTCGCGGAGCTGTTCCGCAAGGCCCAGGCGGACAGCCGCAAGGGCGCCGAGCTGGGCAAGCAGCTTCTGCGCGCGCGGCTGAACGGCGGCTGACCCAGGGCTCACCGCAAGGCCCGGACACCCTCACGCGGCGGTGTCCGGGCCTTCGCGCGTGCCGACCGGCCGGGCCGGCGCGCCCCGGCCGGTCACCCGCGGGGCGACAGCTCGGCCATCGGCCCCCACCCGTGCTGGTCGGGCACGTCGACGTTGATGATCTGCGGTGTCTCGGCGATCGCGCCGGCCATGGCGTCCAGCCCCGCCCGGAAGTGGTCGGACTGCACATGGGCGGCGCCCGCGGCTTCGTCGGCGAACGCCTCCAGCAGCGTGAACCGGTGGGGGTCGTCGACGTCGCGCGACCAGTCGAAGAAGAGATTGCCCGGCTCGGCCCGGGTGGCCTCGGTGAAGGGTCCCACCACGGACATCCACGTGTCGGCGAACTCCGGGCGGACGGTGAAGCGGACGGCGATGAAAATCATGCCTCCACCATGCGCCGTGCGCCGGACGGCGGCCAGCCGTGGCCCGCGCGCACGGCCCGCGGGCGCGGAACCGCTGCGGCCGCCCCGGGCGCGCGCGGCTCCCGCGTTCCGCGGCCCCCGTACGGCGGGCGGCGGCACGCCCGCCGTCCCCGGCTGGCGCGGACCGCCGGCCGGCCGGAGGCTTGATGCGGGACGGCATTCGATCGCCGGCAGGTGAGTGACGCCCGTGACCCGGGGTACCCGGACCGCCCCACCGCCGGCAGCCGAGGGCTGCCCGAAGCCAGGACCTCGCCTGAC
Source organism: Streptomyces harenosi (assembly GCF_011008945.1). Lineage (GTDB taxonomy): Bacteria > Actinomycetota > Actinomycetes > Streptomycetales > Streptomycetaceae > Streptomyces > Streptomyces harenosi. The sequence continues at coordinate 4,694 of NZ_WYCT01000165.1, read as the reverse complement.
GGAAGCCACGAGTCGAAGGAGCCGACGAACCATGACGGACGTATCGAGCCAGGGTCCTGCTCCCGGCGACGACCGCAAGGTGCTCACCAACCGGCAGGGACACCCGGTCTACGACAACCAGAACCAGCGCACGGTGGGTGCCCGGGGCCCCGCCACGCTGGAGAACTACCAGTTCCTGGAGAAGATCAGCCACTTCGACCGTGAGCGCATCCCCGAGCGCGTGGTGCACGCCCGCGGCGTGACCGCCTACGGATTCTTCGAGGCGTACGGAAGCTGGGGCGACGAGCCCATCAGCCGCTACACGCGGGCCAAGCTGTTCCAGGAGCGCGGCAAGCGCACCGACCTCGCCGTCCGCTTCTCCACGGTCATCGGCGGACGCGACTCCTCCGAGGCCGCCCGCGACCCCCGCGGCTTCGCGGTGAAGTTCTACACCGAGGACGGCAACTGGGACCTGGTCGGCAACAACCTGGGCGTCTTCTTCATCCGGGACGCGATCAAGTTCCCGGACGTCATCCACGCCCTGAAGCCGGACCCGGTGACCTTCGAGCAGCAGCCCCGGCGCATCTTCGACTTCATGTCGCAGACGCCGGAGTCGATGCACATGCTGGTCAACCTGTTCAGCCCGCGCGGCATCCCCGCCGACTACCGCCATATGCAGGGCTTCGGCGTGAACACCTACAAGTGGGTCAACGCCGAGGGCGAGACCAAGCTGGTCAAGTACCACTGGATGCCCAAGCAGGGCGTCCGCAGCATGACCGAGGAGGACGCCGCCAACGTGCAGGCCGGCAGCCTCGGCCACGCCACCAAGGACCTGTACGAGGCGGTCGCGCGGGGCGACTACCCGGAGTGGGAGCTGCTCGTCCAGATGATGGACGACCACGACCACCCGGAGCTCGACTTCGACCCGCTCGACGACACCAAGACCTGGCCGGAGCAGGACTTCCCGCCCAAGCCGGTCGGCCGCATGGTGCTGAACCGGATGCCGGAGAACTTCTTCGCGGAGAACGAGCAGATCTCCTTCGGCACCGGTGTCCTCGTCGACGGCCTGGACTTCTCCGACGACAAGATGCTCGTCGGCCGGACCTTCTCCTACAGCGACACCCAGCGCTACCGGGTCGGCCCGAACTACCTCCAGCTCCCCGTCAACCAGGCCAAGAACGCGCAGGTGCGCACCAACCAGCGCGACGGGTTCATGACCTACCATGTGGACGGAGCGGGCGAGAACCCGTCCGTCAACTACGAGCCGTCGATCACCGGCGGCCTGCGTGAGGCCCAGTACCCGACGCACGACGAGCAGGGTCCCGAGATCCGGGGCCGGGTCACCCGCAAGCGCATCCCGCGGACCAACGACTACATGCAGGCCGGGCAGCGCTATCTGCTCATGGAGGAGTGGGAGCGCGACGACCTGGTCAAGAACTTCGTCAACCTGCTCTCCCAGTGCCCCCGGCCCATCCAGGAGCGCATGGTGTGGCATTTCCTGCTGGTCGAGAACGACCTCGGACTGCGGGTCGGCGAGGGTCTCGGCATCGGCCCGGAGGACGTCGCCCATCTGGAACCCCTGGCCAGCCAGGACCTGACCGACGACGACCGCAAGCGGCTGTCCAACCTCGGCAAGAACCCGCCGCGTGACGTGGAGGGTCTCACCATGACCCACTGCGTCCCCGACGAGCGGCACGTGGTGACCCGCTGAGCGGTCACCTCCCCAGCGCCGAGCGGGCCACCGCGAGGGCCTGCTCGGCGTAACCCCGTCCGAACAGCACGGCGTGCACCAGCAGCGGGAAGAGCTGGTGCACGCCGACGCGTTCGGTCCACCCCGCGGCGAGCGGCGCCACCTGCTGGTAGCCCTCCAGGATCTCCTCCAGGTGCGGGCAGCCGAACAGGCGCAGCATCGCCAGATCGGTCTCCCGGTGGCCGCCGTGGGCGGCCGGGTCGATCAGCCACACCCGCCCGTCGGCACCCCACAGCACGTTGCCGCTCCACAGATCGCCGTGCAGCCGGGCGGGCGGCTCCGGCGGCCCGGCCAGCTCGGGCAGCCGCTCGCACACCCGCTCCACGGCCTCGGCCTCGGCCGGGCGGACGGTCCCGTCGTCGACCGCGCGCCGCAGATACGGCAGCACCCGGTGCTCGGCGTACCAGTGCGGCCAGCTCGCGCCGTGGACGTTCCGCATCGGGGCCAGCCCGATGTACGCGTGCTCGGGACCGCCGGGCGGGGCCGCACCGAACGCGGGCGCCCCGGCCGCGTGCAGGGCGGCCAGCTCCCGGCCGAACCGGATCGCCGCCGGCGCGCCGGGCCGGCCCTGCGGCACCCGGTCCGTCACCAGCCAGCGGCCGTCCTCCCCGTGCACCGCCGGGACCGGGACGCTGCCCGCATCCGCCAGCCAGCGCAGCCCGGCCGCCTCGGCCCGCGCGGCCCCGTCGCCGTCGCCGCGCTTGACCATCACCACCCGCCCGCCGTCGAGCGTGACCTCGGCGAGCGCGGCGGACAGCCGCCGCCTGCCGGTCGCCGCCCGCCCCGTGAACCGGGCCGCGACCGCCTCCGGGTCCTCACCGTCCGCTTGCGCCGTGGTGGATGTCGTCTGCCGCACGGCGACCAGCGTAGGGCCGGGCCCGGCCCGGCGGGACCGCGCCCACGGACACGGCCGGGCCGATTCCCGCCGGACCGGACCGGGGCAGGGTCCGCCGCCGCACGGCCCCGCTCCGGCGGAGCGGTGAAAAACGCCTCGACCCGGTGAAAAAGCCTTGCGTCGCCGGTCGGGCCCGAGCGGACCGGGGAGCACTGGGACCATGACGAGCTCATCGTTCCATCGGACCATCACCCTGCCCGCCACCCTCTGCGACCAGGCCGCACACCACCTGGAGCAGGCGGTGCAGCGGGCCATCGACGGGGCCGCGGCGCCCTGGCGGGCCTTCCGCCAGGCCGAGAGCAGCGACTACGCCTTCCCCGTCGCCACCGTCGAACAGGCGGCCACCAGCCTGCTGGTCCTGGCCGCGGAGAGCGCCCAGAGCGTGCGCCCCTCGGCGCTGCGGGCCCTGATCAGCGTGGCCCTGCACCTGAGGGACGCCGCCGACGCCACCCGCCAGCCGGTCTACACCACCGGACTGTGGTGAAGGGGACGCCGCCCGGCCGGGCCCGGTGGTGCCGGCCGCGGACCGCGAGCGGCAGGGGGCGGATGTGGCCGAAGCCACGCGGAGAACGAGGTTCGGGCCATGTCGAAGGCACCCGGCCGCGGGCTACCGTGCTGTGCAGTCCCGTGTCCCATCGCAGAGCAGTTCGGACGGCCCGGCAGTGCAAGCAGATCTCTCCCCGGTCATCGCGGCCACCGCCCAGTGGCTGACCCGCGCCTATCCCGCGCCCGGCGGCGCCCTGGCGGCTGCCCTGTGCGAGGTGCAGGCGCGGCAGGCGGTGACCGTCGCGGCCCGGCTGCGCTATCCGACGGAGATGGACGCCGCGCTGTTGGGCGTCGCGGGGCCGGGCGGTTCCGGCCGGCTGGACTGGGTCTCGGGCGCCGACGGCGGCGGGCCCGGGGACCCGGACGCCGCCGCGTGGCGCACCTGGGTCGACGAGGTCGTGGCGAGCTGGGCCGCCTGCCTGCTCACCGACCCGGAACTGGCCGCCCTGGCCGTGGCCGCGCTCGCCGGGGAGGGCCACACCACGAGCGGCCCGGCCGAGTTCCGGCGCCTGGTCGCCCCCGACGACCACGACCACCGCGCCGCGGCCCTGCTGCGCCACCCGGACCTGCTGGCTCCCGTGGCCGACCTGCACCGGGGCCAGCTCCTGGACCGGCTGCGGCCCCCGCAGCCCCTCGTCGCCTGACGGCCGGGCCCCGCGGCGGGCCCGGCTCCCGGCGCCGCAGACCGGCCGGACCCGGCCGGCCGGCGCGGTGAGCGCGCCGGGCAGCCGGCGGGCGCCCCACTGCCGTGGCCGGCGCCGGGCCGGTCCGCCACCCCCCGCGCGGTATCCACGCCCCCCGCGACCACCGTGGCCGTGGCCCGGCGCGCCTGCGGTCTCAGGCCGCCGTCCCGAGCGCCGCCTTCTCCGGCAGGCCGCTCTCTTCCTCCCGTACGACCACCGGGGCCGCGCCCCGGCGCCGGCTCAGGAGGTGGCCGGTGCCGATGGCGCACGCGATGAGCAGCCCGCCGGCGACCAGGGCGCCGCGCGCCCCGGCCCGTTCCATCAGCAGGCCGAGCGCGGGCGGCCCGCCCAGACTCCACACCGTGCCGATGCTCCCCCACACGCCGAGCACCCGCCCCCGCAGGTGGGCGGGGGGATCGGTCTGCAGGACCGCCCGGCCGGCGGTGTCGGAGACGGACTCCACCACGGCCATCGGCAGCACCAGCGCCAGCAGGACCGCCACCGACGGCGACAGCCCCGCCAGCACCTGGAGCAGCCCGCCCGCGGCGGCCAGCGCGCCCACGAGCCGCACCGACGGCCGCCGCAGCCGCGCCGCCAGGACCGCACCGAGGATGCCGCCGACGGCCAGGACGGTGGAGACCGTGCCGAAGGCGCCGGTACCGCCGGCGAGCGGGCCGGTCACGAGCACGGCCAGGGTCAGCGCGTAGTTGCGTCCGAAGACCGCGCTGACGCCGGTGATTCCGGCGAGCGCCAGCAGACGCGGCCGGCGGGCGAAGAACGCCAGACCCTCGCGCACGGTCATGTCGGCCGCCGCCGGGCGGCCGACATGACCGTGCGCGAG
>NZ_WYCT01000164.1 GCF_011008945.1 Streptomyces harenosi | reverse complement strand
GGGGGAGGGCGGGCGGAGCACGCCCTGAGCTGCGGCTCCGCGCGGGGAGCCGCGAGCTCTGTGGCGTAGACGTTAAGAAGCCGATCCTGGTAGGTCAACGTTTTTGTTGACAATTTAGGCAACGATTAGGCCCCGGGGTACGGGTCCGCCGTCCCCCGGGGCCGGAAGGGCAGATCAGATCAGGGCCGCACGGGCGGCGTGCCGTGCGTGTGGAAGGACTCGATGGTCTTCAGGCCCCACGCCTGTCCCTTCTTGCGCTCCTCCTCGGTCCAGGTGATGAGCGGCCAGTCGGGGGCGAGGACGAGGCGGGTGAGCGGGTTGCAGAGTTCGATACGGTTGCCGCCGGGTTCGTAGACGTAGAGGAAGAACGTCTGCTGGATGGCGTGCTTGTGCGGTCCCGTCTCGATGAAGACGCCGGTGTCGATGGCGAGGTCGGCGGCGCGCAGGATGTCCTCGCGGGTGTCGGTGGCGAAGGCGATGTGGTGCAGGCGGCCCTCGCTGCCGGTCCAGTCGGACGTGTAGACGACGTCGTACGACTTGTCGGTGTACGTCAGCCAGCGAGCCGCGATCTTGCCGGAGTCGAGCCGGATCTGCTCGGTGGGACGGGCGCCGAGGAGCTGTTCCTGGAACTCGGCGTTGGCGAGGACATCGGCTGCGAGGAAGTTGATGTGGTCCAGGCGGCGGACGCCGACGCCGCGGTTGGGTTTGGCCTGCGGCTGGTTCTTCAGGGACGGCCTGAGCGCTCGGGGGGCCTGGTAGTGCTCGCTCTCCCAGTACAGGGCGTGTTCGTGGCCGTCCGGGTCGGCGGTGACGTAGAGCTTGCCGAGCCCGGGCTCGTCCTCGACCCAGTGGCCGGTGCGGCCCGCCGCCTCGATGGCCTGCACCCGGCGCCGGAGCGCCTCCTCGCTGGAGGTGCGCAGGGCGAGGCGGCCGAGGCCGGGCTGATCGCGGGCGGTCAGGACGAGGCTGTGGTGCTCGTAGTCGTCGAAGGTCCGCAGGTAGACGGTGTCGCCGTCCTGTCCGTTGACGGTCAGGCCCAGGAAGTCGGTGAAGAAGGCGACGGAGGCGTCCAGGTCCGGAGTGAACAGCTGGGCGTGGCCGACGTGGGCGATGTCGCCGAGCGGCGGGGTCATGAGCGGCCTCCTGTGGGTGGTACGGGGAAGACGGTGCCGTCGAAGATCTTGCGGGCGGTGCGGACGACGGCGGTGCGACGCGCTCTCGGGCCGCCCTCGGGGGTGCGGTCGATGCTGCTCTCGATGTCGGTAAATCCGCTGGGGTGCTCGATGCGGAGCCGGTCACCGTCTTCGGGGAGGGCCGCGATGCCGTGCGCGACGCTTCCCTCGATCCGCAGCCCGGCCGCCACGCCGGCGGCGCCCAGGACTCCGATGGAGGTGTGGACGCGCGCCGGGATGAAGGTGCGGGTGGTGACGGCGCCGCCGTGGCGGGGCGGCGAAAGGAGGGTGAGCTTGGGGACGGTGGTGTCCGTGACGTCGCCGAGTCCCATCAGCCGCCCGGCTGCCAGCCGTATCTCGTGGAGCCGGGCGGTCAGTTCCTGGTTCGTCTCCAGCTCCTTCGGGTCCTCCTGGCCGGTGACCTCGAGGGCCTCGGCTGGGATCAGTACGGTCGGCATGCCGTTGTCGACGCATGTGACCTCGGTGCCGGCGACCGTGTCGCGCACGTTCCCGGTGGGCAGCAACTTCCGCCTGGACGGCGGGAATTCGAGGACGACGGCGGCGGCGCTCCCGGGAACCCCGGAGATCTCCGTGTCGCCGCTGTAGTCGACGCGGCCGTCAGGGGTCGGGAACGTCGCCGTGGCGAAGTCACCGGAGTTCACCATGCGGATGCGTACGGACGTCTCGCTGCTCCCCGCGCGCACGAGTCCGCGCTCGACGGCGAACGGGCCGACCCCGGCGAGCAGGTTGCCGCAGTTCTGGCGGTCCGAGACCTCTGCCTTGTCCACGGCGACTTGGAGGAAGAGGTAGTCGACGTCGGCCTCGGGACCGGCCGACGGGGACACCACGGCGACCTTGCTCGTGAGCGGGTGGGCGCCGCCGAGGCCGTCGATCTGGCGCGGGTCGGGGCTGCCCATGACCCGCAGCAACAGCTCGTCGCGGGTGGTCTCTTCGGCAGGCAGGTCGTCTGCCAGAAAGTAGGCGCCCTTGGAGGTGCCGCCGCGCATCAGCATGCAGCGGATCTCCGCGGGGCCGGTCACGACTCGGCCTCCTCGTACGAGCGGTAGGTCACCCCGAGCCGTGTGAGCGTCTCCCGCAACCCGTAGCGGTCCAGGCCCAGTTGCCCCTCCAGGAAGGCGGCGCGGGCCCCGGCCTCCTTCCGCTCGCGGGCCTCGGACGCCTCGGCGGTGTCGCGGGCGCGCTCGCGCGGGACGACCACCACGCCGTCGTCGTCGGCGACGATCACATCACCGGGGTGGATCACCTGGCCGCCGATCACGATCGGCACGTTCACGCTGCCGCCGGTCGCCTTGACCGTGCCCTGCGGGCTGACGGCGGCGGACCAGGCGGGAAAGCCCATCGCGCGCAGTTCGGCGGTGTCGCGGATACCGGTGTTCAGGACGACGCCACGGACCCCGCGCCGGGTGAGGGCGGTGGCGAACAGCTCGCCGAAGAGGCCGTCCGTGCACGGCGAGGTGGTGGTGACGACGAGGATGTCGCCCTCGCCGCACTGCTCGACCGCCGCGTGGATCATGAGGTTGTCGCCGGGCCAGCACAGCACCGTGACGGCGGTGCCCGCGACCCGGACGCCTTGCTGGATCGGGCGCAGATGTGGGCCGAGGAAACCGGTGCGGCCCATGGCCTCACCGACGGTGGCCGTTCCGTAGCCGGCGAGCGCCGCGACGTCCTGCGCCTCGGCCTTGGGCGGGTTGGTGATGATCACGCCGGGCATCAGGCGAGCTCCTTCGCGATCTGCGGGTAGGGCCGCATGTACGCCTCGGCCATGGTCTTGTGGGCGAGGCCCAGGTTGGGGCCGGCGTTCCGCTTGAGCTGCACTCCCCGGCGTACGGCGAGGTCGGTGTAGTAGTCCCACAGGTGCTGCTGGGCACCGAGGCACTCCATCGCCTTGCGCTTGGTCTCCCACACCTCGGTGATGTCCAGGAGGACCTCGGGCTTGAAGCCGCTCATCTCCGGCTGGTGCGGTTCGAAGTAGAAGACCGGCGGGGCGCCGATGATCCGGCCCGCGCCGGGGTAGCCGATGGCCTGGGCGAGGATGCGTGCCTGAAGGGCCATGCGGTTGGCGGCCGGATGGTCGCCGTTGTACGGGTCCTCGACCGGGTGCGTGAGCACGACGTCCGGCTGCGTCTGCCGGTAGACGGCGACGAGCCGGTCGGTCAGCTCGGCCGTGGCGACGAGCGGGTAGTCACCGGCGTCGAAGAAGCGGACCTCGGCCCCGAGGACGGCGGCGGCCTTCTCCGCCTCCTCCCGGCGTATCGCCTTGATCTCCTCGAGCTGCTTGCCCTCCCGCCAGGCCTTGGCCGACTCGCCGCGCTCGCCGAAGGTCAGGCATGCGATGGTGACCTTCTCCCCCCGGGAGGCGGCCAGGGCGATGGCTCCGCCCGCCCGCCACACGAAGTCGCCGGCGTGCGCGGTGACGACGAGGGTCGATCGGGGCGGAGTGGCGGCGGGTGCGCCGTTGCCGTGGGTCATGCTGCATCTCCTTGGTGACAGGTGCCGCACCCGCCCCAGGAGCGCGTTTCAGTCGGCGCGCAGGGCGTCGATCACGCTGCTGAGGTGGGCGCGAACGGCCGTCTCGGCCGCTTGCGGGTCCCTGGCCCGGATCGCTTCGATCACGGCCAGGTGCTCACTCAGGGACTGCTGCGGACGGCCCGGCCGCAGCGCCAGCTGGAAGCGGTGGCGCACGAGCTGGGCGTTGAGCCGCTCCAGGAGACCGACGGCCGTGTGCTGGCCGGAGGCGTTCCGGATCAGGGCGTGGAGGTCGTGGTTGAGCTCGGAGTAGGTGACCGGATCGCCGTCGGTGACCGCCTTGGACATGGCCTTGCCCAGGCCGGTCAGCTCGTCGAGCTGCGCGTCGGTGGCCTCGGTCGCCGCCTTGGCCGCGCACAGCCCTTCGAGCGCCATCCGGCACTCCGTGATCTCCACGGCCTCCTCGACCGTCACCACCCGCACCCGGGAACCGCGGTTGCGGATCCGCTCGACCAGCCCCTCGGAGGTCAGATCGAGCAGTGCGGCACGCACGCTGGCGCGCGTGACGCCGTAGCTCTCGGCGAGTTCGTTCTCCACCAGCCGCTGGGCCGGCGCCATCTCGCCCCGCAGGATCGCCTTCCTGAGCCGCTCCAGCGCGTACTGCTTGGCCTGCTCTCCGGAGCCTGGACGGGCTTCCTTCGGCATCTGCCCTCCCTGAGTGAGTGCCTGTCGACGCTAAATCTAGGCGAACAGAATTGTCAACGATTCTGTTCGCACTTTCACGGGCGGGGGGAGTGGCGGCGTATCTCGCAGGCGGCGCCCGCTGGCGGCGGCGGGCTCCCGGCCCGCTGAACGCGCAAGGCGAGTGTGCACGAAACTGCTGGTCATATTGTTGACAATCTTGTAGCGTGCGTCACGCCTTGGCCCCGAGGCATCCGCGAAGCACCTGGTGCTCGATGAGGGGAGAGACCCATGCAGAGGTGGACCGCACCCCGCGGACGAGACACACTCAGCCACCGGCCGAGCGTGCGGGCGGAACGCCCCATGACCCGCACACGCGTCCTGAGAGGTATGGCGCTCGCGGGTTCCCTCGTCCTGACGTGCGCGGCAGTACCGGTCTCCGTCGCGGCGGCCGCCCCCGCGCCGAGCCGTGGCCGTGCCGCGGACCCGCAGGACGCGGCGCTCGCCTTCGATCCGTCCGGCTACACGACGGTCACCGTCACCGTCGACGGCCGTCCGCTGGACGTGCGCTGGTACAAGGAGATCTGCTACGTCGCGAACCCGGTCGCCGCGGCGGCGCAGCAGCCCGGTGGTCCCGGCGGGGGCAGCACCACCGTCCCCGACACCGCCTGTGGCTACCAGAGCATGAACGTGTTCGTCCCCGACAGCGCCTTCGGCGACCAGCGGACGCCGGTCTACCTCGCGGTGAACAACAGCGGCTGGATGGCCAGTCACCTGCGGGCGAGCGTGGCCCCCGGCGCCTCCTACAACAGTGCGACGAGCAACGTCGGCGCCGCGCTGAAGGCGGGTTACGTCTTCGTCGACGTCGCCAGCCGCAGCCGCGGCCTGGTCGGTGCCGACGGCTCGTTCCCCGGCAAGGCTCCCGCGGCCGTCGCCGACGCCAAGGCCGCCGTGCGCTACCTGCGTCTCAACGACACCGAGATGCCCGGCAGCGCGGAGCGGATCGTCGTCAACGGCACCAGTGGCGGCGGCGCGCTGGCATCGATCCTGGGCGCTTCCGGCAACAGCGGGGAGTACACCCCGTACCTCGCGGCGATCGGCGCCGCCGGCATCGACGCCAAGGGGCGCAGCACCCTGCGCGACGACGTCTTCGCGGTCAACGCCTACTGCCCGATCACCGATCTCGGCAACGCCGACACGGCTTACGAGTGGCTCTACAACGTCCTCGGCACCCGCGAGACCACCGGCCAGAACCCCTCGCCCGGAGCAGCCGCGCAGATGGCGTCCCGGTTCGCGGCCTACGAGAAGGGCCTCGGGCTGCGCACCCCCGACGGCTCCCGGCTCACCGCCGCGACCATGCTCGACACCATCGAGAGAGAGGTCGCCCGCTCCGCCGAGACCTACCTGGAGGCGGACCCCGCCCACACCATCCCGCCGTTGGGCGGCACCTTCCGGATCACGGCGGGGGGCACCACCAAGGCGTACGTCAACGACTGGATCGACGTCGACACCGCCACCCGCACGGTGCGCTCCGTCGACATGGAGAGGTACCTCGCCTTCGTCGCCTCCCAGGCGGCACTCAAGACGACCCCTGCCTTCGACGCCGTGGGCGTCGACGGGAACACCACCAGCCGCACCGAGACCAACCTCTTCGGCCCGCCGGCCGCGCCGTACATGAACTACACCGAGTTCGGCTGGAACCACAACGACGTGCCCGGCGACGGCAGCGGTCCGGACGACACCGGGCTGACCTGGAAGCAGTACACCGCGCGCAAGAGCACCACCGTCGACGACCAGGTCCACCTCATCGACCCGATGGACTTCATCGGCACCGGCGCCGACACGGCGCCGAACTGGTACGTCCGCCACGGCACCCGCGACCGGGACACCGCCTTCACCGTCTCGGTCAACCTCGACCGCGCACTCGCCGCGGACCAGGAGGTCGAGGACCTGGACTACCGGCTCGCCTGGAACCAGCCGCACGCCGGGAACTACGACGTGCCCGAGGCCATGGCCTGGATCGCCAGGGTCGTCCAGAAGGCCGGCGACCCGCTCGCGTAAGGGACAGGAGACCGGCTGAACGACAGCTCCGACCGGCGGGCGATCCGCAAGATCCGGAGGGCCCTGCCGGAGACCGCCGACCTCCAGGTCGAGCCTCACGCCGCCCCCGGTCCCTGGCCGTCCTCGCCGAACGTCTCGGCTTTCCCATTGCACTGGTCGGCACCGCGTTCGACACCGGGGAGGCGGTGCTCCTCGCGGAGAGCGGAAGTCCTTTTATACGGGGATGTCGGATTCCAGCGAGTTGCAAATGGGTTCGGCAGCGCGGTACGGGCGGTCGTCACGGGCGACTGGGACAAGACGTACTTCTGACCTGACCGGTGCCCTCCCGTCGCCGCCCCTCGGCCTCGGTGCACGGCTGCGCAGCCGCTCCGTGCCCGGCGCCAACCGCGATCACCCAGCTCATGCCGCTCGGGACTGCGACTTCGCCGCTCCGCGGTTGCGAGGGCGGCCGCGGTGGCGACCGCGGGAACTGTGATACTGCTCGCCGCCGGCGGCGGCGGCGAGTCCCGCGTCGCGGCTGTAGGAGAGGGCGATCTCGTGGGCGCTCCTGCGCCCGACGGGGGCAGCGAATGGAGGGCGCGCGGAAACTCTCGCGATCACCAACGAATCCGTCCCCCAGTAATCAACTTTGACTACGCTGGCCGGTATGGGTGAGAAGACCGTACCGATGCTGCCGTGCCGGACCATCCGGTCCGTGCTCGACTTCTACGCTGTCCTCGGCTTCGAGGTGACCTTCCAGCAGAAGAGCCCAAATCCGTACGCGGTCGTGGAGCGCGGCGGTATCCAGCTCCATTTCTTCGGGATGAAAGGGTACGAACCGGCCGAGTCGTACAGCACGTGCTATATCCAGACCGATGACGTCGATGGGCTGCACGATGCCTTCCGGACCAGGCTCAAGGCTGCGTACGGAAGGGTCCCGACCCGTGGGTTGCCACGCATAGGGCCACTGAAGGACACGTCGTACGGCGTACGACAGTTCCTGGTGACGGATCCCGGCGGCAACTGTCTGCGCATCGGGCAGCAGACCAGTCAGGACCAGCACCACCGGCGCGCACCCGAGGAGACCTTCTCCCGAGCCCTGCACCACGCCTCCCTCCTCGCGGACTCGAGGGACGACCCGGCGAGCGCCGCGAGAATCATCGACCGGGTGTTGCGCATCGAGGACGAGCCCCCCACGCCCGTGCAATTGCTTCGCCTCCTCGTGCTGCGTGCGGACGTCGCCGGGCGTCTCGGTGACGAAGAGACCGCGATGTCCGCGCTCACCAAGGCCGCAGCAGTCCACCTCACCGCGCAGGAGCGGGAGTCGGTGCGCGACGACCTCGAGCGCCTCGAGGAGCTGCGGGGCTAGGGTCTGGCGGGAAAGTGCTGGTCGCAGCCATTCGCTGATGGCTGCGACAGGGAGGGGCGGACGAACGCCGACCCTCACATCTCACTTCTTGAGGAACTCCAGAAGGTCCTCGTTGAAGCGCTCTTTGTCTCCCGGCACCAGGGCGATGCCGTGCGAGCCACCCTCGTAGACCTTCAGCTCGGCGTCCGCGATGAGCTGGGCGGACTTGCGGCCGGTGGCGTCGATCGGCACCACCTGGTCGTCGTCGCCGTGCACGACGAGTGTCGGGACGTCGAACTTCCTGAGGTCCTCGTGGAAGTCCGTCGTACCGAAGGCGTCGACGCAGTCGACACCGCCTTCGATGGTCTGCGCCATGGCCATGTACCAGAAGGCGTCCTTGTTGCCCTGGGTGACCTTGTTGCCCTCGCGGTCGGCGGAGAAGAAGCCGACCGCGGTGTCCTTCCAGAACTGCGAACGCTCCCTCAGAATACCGGCCTTGAGGCCGTCGAAGACGGACTGCGGGACGCCCTCCGGGTTGTCCGGGCCCTGCAGCATCAGCGGTGGGATGGCGGACAGCAGGACGGCGGAGCGGATCCGCCCGGTGCCGTGGCGTCCGATGTAGCGGGCGAGTTCGCCGCCGCCCATCGAGTGCGCCACGAGCGTCACGTCCCGCAGGTCGAGGCTGGTGATCAGGTCGTTCAGGTCGTCGGCGAAGGTGTCGAAATCGTATCCGTCGTACACCGGAGTCGAACGGCCGTGACCGCGCCGGTCGTGCGCGATCCCGCGGTAGCCGGCGTCGGCGACCGCCTTCAGCTGGTCCTGCCACGCGTCACCGTTGAGCGGCCAGCCGTGGATGAAGACCACGGGACGGCCGCGCCCCCAGTCCCTGTAGAAGATCTCGACACCGTCTCGCGTCGTACAGACCGGCATGGCGTGCCCCTTCACCGCGGCGGACAAGGCCCCTGTCCGAGCATCCCTCCGGCCGCCAACGGATGCCACCCGAGAGCATCACCGAACGTAATGCCGGTCAACCGCGCGTGCCCGGCGCCTGCGCGTGTACGCCCCGCCGGCTGCATGCCGACGACACGGCATGACGCCGGCGGCCCGACGCATCGCGACGGTCCTCGCCCCGCTGGGCTAAGCCGTTTTGTTGGGATCACCCCCTCGTTCTTCCGGTCGCAGGTGCGGTCGTGGCGCGCGATCGGCGAATGCGGGCTCGACGTGGGCCGAGTCCGCTGCACCACACTCACGGTCAGGTCGGTAGCAGAGACGAGAACGCTGTCATGCTAGGAAGCTTTTGCGTCGTGGTTCTCGCGATGGGCGAGGACTTGTTCCATGTGGGTCTGGGCCCACTGTCTGAGCCCGCGTGTCAGGTGATGAAGTGAGAGGCCGAGGTCGGTCAGCTCGTAGGTGACGGTGACAGGGACCGTCGGTTTCACGGTGCGGATGAGCAAGCCGTCGCGTTCGAGAGCCCGAAGCGTCTGAGTCAACATCTTCTGGCTGACGCCGGCCAGTAGCCGGGCCAGCTCGGAGTAACGCATCGCCTTCGGGACATGCGATGCGCCGGACTGTTCGGGTGTGTCACCGCCCAGTGCACACAGGATCAGGACGACCCACTTGTCCGAGATCCGGTCGAGGAGCTGACGGCTGGGGCACACCGCCAGGAACGCGTTGTACTCCGCCTTGGCCTGCGCCTTCTTGTCGGCCTTCGTCGTCACTGATCTCGCCTCTCACTTTCTGGGCTGTTACGCACTTCAGAGTGCCTACTTCCCGGCAGGAAGTTCCTCTCCAACACTGGTGCAAGGGGGCTGGAGACACCACCCCTGGCACGGAGTGAAAGGCACCACGATGAACACACCCTCCGCACCTCTTCCCGGCGGAACCTGGACTCTGGGTGACTCGTCCGTCACCCGGTTCGGCTACGGTGCGATGCAGCTCGCCGGCCCGTGGGTCATGGGGCCGCCCGCCGATCACGACGGTGCTTTGGCCGTGCTGCGCGAGGCGGTCAGCCTCGGGATCACCCACATCGACACCAGCGACGCCTACGGACCACGCTTCACGAACGAGCTGATCCGTGAAGCGCTGCATCCTTACCCGGAGTCGCTGTTCATCGCCACCAAGGTGGGTGCGACGCGCGACGCGCAGGGCGGCTGGCCCACGGCCCGGCGTCCCGAGGACCTGCGCAAGCAGGTCCATGAGAATCTCGGATCCCTCGGCGTCGATACCCTCGACCTGGTCAACATGCGCATGGGCGACGCTCAGGGCCCCCAGCCCGGCTCGATCGCCGAAGCATTCGAGACGCTCGTGGACCTCCAGCAAGAGGGACTGATCCGCCACCTCGGCGTCAGCAATGTCACCCGGGAGCAGGTCGCTGAGGCCCGCAGCATTGCCCCGATCGTGTGCGTGCAGAACATGTACAACCTCGCCCACCGTCACGACGACGACCTCGTAGATCACCTCGCCGCCGATGGCATCGCCTACGTGCCGTTCTTCCCCCTGGGAGGCTTCACGCCGCTACAGTCCGAGGCCCTCTCACAGGTCGCGAACCGACGGGAGACGACGCCTATGTCGGTGGCGCTGGCCTGGCTGATGCAGCGCTCGCCGAACATCCTGCTCATCCCCGGTACTTCCTCCACCGCTCACCTACGCGAGAACATCGCAGGCGCCGGCCTCTCCCTCTCGGACGAGGATGTGGCCGAACTGGACAGCATAGGCCACTGAACAACACGGAGGCCGGTCCGCCGGCCTGGACGACCTTGCTGGTGCCCGCCACGGCGGTGGCGGCGAGGGCGGGTGCCGCGGTGTCGGCGTCGGACAGGACGGTGGTGGAGGTGTCCAGGGCTTCGGGGTCCAGGCCGGGGACGGCCAGGGCGGCGGCTTGGTCGAGCAGTTCCTCCAGGTGCTGACCGAGCTTGCGGTTGCAGAGCCGGATGACCAGGCGCAGCCGGGCATTGAGGCGGCGGGCGGCCAGCGCGGCGTGGATGTTGGTCTCGTCGTCGTCATGGACGAGCGCCAGCGCGGCGGCCTCCCGCACCCCCCTCCCGGACAGGGCGGCTTCGTCGAGTACGACGGCGTCGAGGACACGGACCGGGGACTGCGGCCGCCGGCCGCCCGACTGTGCGGGGTGCGGCATCAAAACCGCGTAAAGATTGCCGGGACCGGGCAATGTCCCGCCCGGCGCCCACGTGTGACGATGCGTTCACCAGCGGGGGAGGGCAAGGAGAGGTGGTGTGCGCGGATGGCCTGGTTTCTGGGGCTCGGCATTGCGGGGGTCGCCCTCCTCGCCCTGTCGTTCGTTCTCGACGGCGTACTGGAGGGGCTGCTCGACGGGCTCCCCGGCGTGGACGGCGTGCTCAAGGGGCTGCTGTCGCTGCCGGTGATCGCCGGGTTCCTGTCCATGCTCGGTTTCTCCGGGGCGATCGTCCTGGAAACGACCGGGCTGGGTGCGGTGGGGGCCACCGTGGCCGGGGTGCCGGCCGGTGTCCTCACCGGCTGGTCCGCCTACCGCTTCGGCCGGGCTCTGATGCTCGATTCCTCCGGCGCCGCTCCGCGTGACGCCGACCTGATCGGCGTGACCGGCTCGGTGGTGACCGCGATCCCCGCCGGCGGCTACGGCGAGGTGCTGGTGCGCCTGGCCGGGCAGCCGGTGAAGCTCGCGGCGAAGAGCCCGTCCGCCGTGGCCCGGGGAGCCGAGGTCTGGGTCGAGCAGGCGCTGTCGCAGTCGGCGGTGTCCGTCCGCCCCGTCGAACGCTGACCCCGAAGCCACCGCCTGCTTCCGGCGTCACTTCCGCGATGCGGGTCCACCCGCACACATCCTTCACCGATCGCCGTCCTGAGGGAGGGCTGAGGGGACAACACCATGAGTTCTGTCGTCATCGCGGTGGGAGGAGTCGTCGTACTCCTCGTGCTGATCGCTCTGGTCGTCGTCAGCCGGTACAAGGTGGCCGGACCCAGCGAGGCGTTCATCGTCACCGGGCGGCGCGGGAAGAAGGCCACCGACCCGGAGACCGGCCGGGTCTTCACCGACAACAGCGGGCAGAAGGTCGTGGTCGGCGGCGGCGTGTTCGTCGTGCCGTTCGTGCAGCAGAAGTTCACCCTCGACCTGTCCTCCCGGCACATCCCGGTCGCGGTGCGCGGCGCGGTCACCCTGCGGGGGGTGAAGGCCAACCTGGAGGGGGTCGCCATCGTCAAGGTGGGCGGCACCGAGGACGCCATCCGGGCCGCCGCCCAGCGGTTCCTGATGCAGCAGGACGGCATCGTGGGCTTCACCCAGGAGGTGCTCTCCGGCGCACTCCGGGCGATCGTGGGCAGGATGGCGGTGGAGGACATCATCCGCGACCGGGCCGCGTTCGCCGGGCAGGTCGCCGAGGAGGCCGAGGCCAGCCTGTCAGGGCAGGGCCTGGTGCTGGACGCCTTCCAGATCCAGGACATCACCACCGAGGGCTCCTACCTGGAGGACCTCGGCCGTCCGGAAGCCGCCCGCGCCAAGCAGGAGGCCGACATCGCGGAGGCGGAGGCTCGGCGGGCCGCCGAGCAGGCACGGCTGAAGGCCGAGGAGGAGATCGCTGTCGCCCAGCGGACCCTCTACCTGAGGCAGGCCGAGATCAAGGCCGAGACCGACCAGGCAGCCGCCCGCGCCAACGCCGCCGGTCCGCTGGCCGAGGCCGCCCGGCAGCAGGAGATCCTCACCGAGCAGGAAAAGGTCGCCGAGCGGCAGGCGGCGCTGACCGACCGCCAGCTCGACACCCAGGTGCGCAAGCCGGCCGACGCCCAGCGGTACGCCGCCGAGCAGGAGGCCGAGGCCAAGCGGGTCGCCCGGGTCAAGCAGGCGGAGGCCGAACGGCTGGCGGAGATCGCCGCCGCGCAGGCGGAGGCCGAGCGCTCCCGGCTCACGGGTGAGGGCGAGAAGCAGCGCAGGTCCGCGCTGGCCGAGGCGGAGGCCGTCGAGGGATCGAAGCAGGGCGAGGCCGAACGGGCCCGGCGTGCGGCCATCGCGGAGGCGGTCAGGCTGGAGGGCGACGCGGAGGCCGCCGCGATCAGCGCCAGGGGCACGGCCGAGGCCGAGGCGATGCGGAAGAAGGCCGACGCCTTCGCCCAGTACGGCGACGCCGCCGTGTTGCAGATGCTCGTCGAGGTGCTGCCGCAGGTCGTCGCCAAGGCGTCCGAACCGCTCAGCGCCGTCGACAAGATGACCGTCATCTCCACCGACGGGGCGAGCCGGCTGTCGCGCACCGTCGCCGACAACGTCGCCCAGGGCATGGAACTCCTCGGCTCCACCACCGGAGTCGACCTCGCCGAGTTGCTGAAGGGCGTCACCCGGCGCAACGGTGACGTCCCGCCCGCGGACACGTCGGCCGCCGAGGCCAACGGGAAGATCCAGATCGGCTGAGGGCAGCCAGCCGCCACCAGGGGGCCCGCGCGGCTCGATGCCGCGCGGGCCCGCTGGTGCCGGGGCGGCAGACGCCGCCGCCCTTCCCGGCCGCCGGTGCGACCGGCCGTCAGCGGGCGGAATCCGGTGAGGTGCGCAACGGGCCCGGCCGGCCATCTGTCACCCTGATCCGCTGTGCCCGGGAAACGCCGGCAAAACATCACCATCGAGGAGGACGCGTGACGCGGTCGCCCGTACCGGACGAGTACCTGGAGGGCTACGCCGACATCCTGGCCGCCGTCTGTGCCACGGGCCGCCGCCTCACCCGCAGCGAGCTGGAGTCCCTGCGCGCCCGGGGAGAACGCGCCGCGGAAGCCGGCCTGGGACTGCGTCATCTCGTCCGCCGGCATCTGGCCGCGGCCCGCGAGCTCGCGCCTGCCCTGTCGCCCGCGGGGGCCGACCGTGTGCTCGCCGCCGTGGAGCAGGCGGTGGACGCCTTCGCCGAAGGATACGAACGGTCCCAGAAACTCGCCGTACGACGGGAAGAAGCCGCGCGGCGGGAGTTCATCGACGACCTGCTCTACGGCCGCAGCGACCTGGGACGCCTGGCCGAGCGCGCCGAACGTTTCGGCCTGCTCTTCTCCCGCGCCCACGCGGTCGCCGTCGCCCAGGGCGCCACGCCGGTCGACGACACCCACCCAGCGACCCGCCAGGTGGAGAGCGCCCTGGTCGCCCGCTTCGGCGAGCGCCGCATACTGCTCACCACCAAGGACGGCCGTCTGGTCTGCATCGCACCCGGTGACCAGGGCGACGTGCTCGCGTTCTTCGCCAAGCGGGCGCACGCGGCGACCGACGGCGGCCGGGTCGCCCTCGGCCGCGCCCATCCCGGCGCAGGCGGGGTCGTCCACTCCTACGAGGAGGCCCTGAACGCCCTCGACCTGGCCGACCGCCTGGAGCTGGAGGAGCCCGTGCTGCACTCCGCGGACCTGCTCGTCTACCCGGTCCTCACCCGCGACCGGCAGGCCATGGCCGACCTCGTACGCAGCGCCCTGGGCCCGCTCCAGGCCGCACGCGGTGGAGCCCAGCCCCTCCTCGACACCCTCACCACCTACTTCGACTCCGGATGCGTCGCAGCCGAGGCGGCACGCCGCCTGCGCCTGAGCGTGCGCGCCCTGACCTACCGCCTGGAACGCATCCACAAGCTCACCGGTACCAACCCATCCGACCCGGTCCACCGTTACACCCTGCAGACCGCCGTCATCGGGGCCCGGCTGCTGGGCTGGCCCGGCAACGACATCTGACCCGGGGGCCCCGTCTCCCGCCGGACCCGGCGGTGTCCGCGCCCCTGAGGACCTCCCAGTCGTCACCGAAGGGATGCTCCAGACGGGCTCCGGGACGTTCCTCCGCGCAGTCGGCGGCGGTCTTGTGCAGGGTCGAGCCGTTCATGGACGGTGTGCCTCCTCGGGCGGTGACGGTCTGCGGCATCGGAGAAACGGAGCGCGCCGCGCGGTCGCGGCGGCACAGTCCATCCTTGCCCGGAACCGGCGAAGAGGGGCGGTGGGCCGCGGACACGCGAGGGTCCCCGAACGGAAGCATCGACCACCAGGGCCCCGGCTTCGTGAACGCCGTCCCCGGGCAGCCAGGCCGTCGACTAGCATCCTGCGATGACCGTGACCTGGTCCCGCAAGGGGGCGGCGGCGGCCGACTGCGCCATAGCCGTCGGCTTCGCGGTGGCCGCCTGCCTCGCCGGCGTCTACTACCAGCCGCCCGGCTGGCAGGCGTTCGACGCGACCGGCGCCGTCCTGGCCTGTCTGACCGCACTGCCGCTGGCGGCGCGACGGCGGCTGCCGTTGCTGACGGTGCTGGCGTCCTCGGCCGGTTACGTCGTCTATCTCGCCTGCGGCTACCAGCCGTCGGTGAACGTGTGGGCGCCGGCCGCCGCCCTGCTCAGCCTCGCCGGGTCCCGTCCGCTCCCCGTCTCCTGGGCCGCGGCCGTCCCGGTGTCCGCGACCACCGCGTTCAGCGGGCTCACCGGGCGTCTGCACCTCGCGCTGGTCGTCGTCCAGGCCGTCCTCGTCCCCGCGGCGGCCGTCGGTTTCGGCCATACCCGTTACCTCCTCGTGCGGGCCAATGCCGAACTCCGCAAGGTCACCGCCGATCTGGTGGCCGAGCAGGAGGCACGCGCGCGCAACGCCGTCACCCTCGAACGCATGGCGATCGCCCGGGAGCTCCACGACGTGGTGGCCCACCACATGTCGGTGATCACCATTCAGGCCGGGCTCGCGGAGACGGTGCTCACCTCGGACGTCCCCCTGGCCCGCGACGCCCTGCGGAACGTCGCGGAGACCGGACGCGGTGCCCTCGACGAACTGCGGCGCCTGCTCACCGTGCTCCGCGTCCAGGCCGACGACGACCACGAGGAGGCGCCCTACGACGCGGCGCCCCGCCTCGACCGGCTGCCGGAGCTGGTCAGCGGCGCCACCGCCGCCGGCCTCCGCATACGGTTCACGGCCCCGCAAGGGCCGGTCCCCCTGTCGCCCGTGGCCGAGGTGTGCCTCTTCCGGGTCGCGCAGGAAGCGCTCACCAACGTCATCAAGCACGCGCCCGGCGCACATGTGACCCTCACCCTCGACCACACCCCCGAGGAGGTCGTCCTCGAAGTCCGCGACGACGGCGGCCACCACGGCCGTACTCGCCGCAACGGGCGACCGGAACCCGTCCCCGGCTCGCGGCTCGGCTTGATCGGCATGCGGGAACGGGTCAGGATCTGCGGAGGACGGCTGTCCGCGGCACCGCACGCCGAAGGCGGATTCGCGGTCGAAGCGGTCCTCCCGGTGCGCACGCCACCTCGTGCGCGCCCGGGGCGATCGGGGGAGCCGGGGGAATCGCTGTCTCTTATACAC
>NZ_WYCT01000163.1 GCF_011008945.1 Streptomyces harenosi | reverse complement strand
CCCCCCGCCCGCCCCTCGGTCCACCACGGCAGGAGCCCGATGACCGTCCGTGTCGTACTTGTCGACGACCAGCCGCTCATCCGTACCGCACTGCAGATGGTGATCGCCGAGGCCGACGACCTGGAGGTCGTCGGCCAGGCCGGGACCGGAGAGGAGGCGGTCCGGCTGGCCGAGGCCGAGCGGCCGGACGTGGTGGTGATGGACATCCGCATGCCGGGGATGGACGGCATCGAGGCGACCCGGCGCATCACGGAGCGCGGCGACGGCACGCAGGTGATCGTCCTGACCACCTTCGACGACGACGAGTACGTCTACGGGGCGCTGCGCGCCGGGGCGTCCGGCTTCCTGGTCAAGGACATGGCGCTGGACGACATCCTGGCCGCGGTGCATGTGGTCGCCGCGGGCGACGGGCTCATCGCGCCCACGGTGACGCGACGGCTGATCAGGGAGTTCGCCCAGCGCCCGCAGGCGGCTGCCACCGCGTCCGGGCGGGGCCTGGAGATGCTGACGAACCGGGAGCGCGAGGTGCTGACCCATGTCGGCCGCGGCCTGTCCAACGCCGAGATCGCCGCCGAGCTCCACATCAGCATGGCCACGGCCAAGACCTATGTGACCCGGCTGCTGGGCAAGCTCGACGCCCGCGACCGGGTCCAACTGGTCATCACCGCCTACGAGACCGGGCTGGTGGGCCACTCGCGGTAGGCGGCATCGGCGTGACGGACAAGCTGGTGAGGCACCGACCTCTTCCAACGGCCGTGGACGCCTGGTGCTTGGCGAGGGGAGCGAAATTTTCATCGAGAACACTGCCGGCCCTCCGAGAGGATTCCGGCAACGCCTTGGTCAGCCTCACCATACGCCTGTCCGTGATGCGTTCCCTCACTCGCTCCAGCAGAGCGGAGGATGAGATTTCATCGAAACAGGCGGTGATGTCGCCCTCGACTTCCCATTCATAGCGAGGCGAGGCAAGAATCCTGATCTCGGCCACCGCGTCGTGGGCTCGCCGCCCTGGCCGAAACCCGTAGGAGCACGGAAGGGCATCCGTTTCTCAGATAGATTCCAGTACTAGTTTGAGTGCGGCTTGCACGACGCGGCCCCTTACCGTGGGAATCCCAGACGCCGGTGCCTGAAAGTTCCCGGCTTGGGAGTCATCCGTTCACGCACCGGCAGGGACGGAACTCACCGGACTTCATGTCCGTCCGCAGACTCTCAGAGAAGAGCTCGGCCCCACCGTGCTCGATGCACTACGCGGTTTGCCCACCCACTCCAGCGGTCCAGGCCCCTTTGGTTCTACGGTGTTTCCATCAAGGCCCACTCCAGGGCGTCGGTATTCACCGGCGACCTCCTGGAGTTCCAGCATCTTCCCTGCTGATTTGCTGGTCCTCTTCGCCGTGTACAGGCATCTCTCCTGCGCGGACTACTACGAGACCGCCGCCTCGACCTCGGATGGCTTGACCTTCCACTCAAACATCTCGGCCGCCTGCATCCGGATCGCTCCCATGAAGTGGTGCAGCCGGGCAGGGCCCCGGAACGCGCGGGCGTCTGCCCGGGGCGTGCATCCGCTGGCGGTGCATGCTCCCTGAACAAGGGCAGGCCATCGCGCAAGTCTCCCTGATGAACGGCAACTCGACCGGGAGAGCGCGCGATGGCCTTGTCCCAGTCTGAGCCGATGCGGCTACTTGAGTCACTACGTCGGGCCGATGGAGTCGAAGCAATCAGGCGTCCAACGGTCCGTTCCCGCCCGAGGTATAGACAGCACTGGAAGCCGCCGGGACCGATGCCGCGACGCCCACACCGCGCCCCGCATTACGGGATCCGCATACCTACACGCCCGCTGAGAGGGGGCCGGTGACAGAACCCGTCTCCGCCGTAAACCCGCGCCGCGTCCACCGACACGGCCTCCCGGCACGCTCACCCTGTCACAGTTACGGCCAAGAGGCTGCGCCTGCCAGCCTGGCAAACGCCCGCACCCGGCACCGGCACGAGCGAACCCACCACGATCACCGTCCCGAAGCACGACCTCCTTGGCAACCCGCCCAAGTGCGACACCGCGCTCAACCACTCCCCACTGCCAGCACTACCGCCATCCAGCCCCGGTAGGCTGACATCATGCGGCCCCACCCACCCCGAACCGGCACCTCCTTGAAGGCAAAGAGAAGACAAAACCCCTCTTACATGCCAGGTCAGAAAGGGTCCTCCCCGCCGACGCGGGGGTGATCCGCCTGGCGAACGTCTCCGCATCCGCGGCCGTGGGTCCTCCCCGCCGACGCGGGGGTGATCCGCGATCCGGTGAAGGGCTACGGCCGGGAATCCGGAGATGATCCTCGCCGCCGTCCTGGCGGCGGCGGACGCCGACGACGACATCGACTGGACGGTGTCGGTGGACTCCACGGTCATCCGGGCCCACCAGCACGCTGCCGAAGCGCTCAAAAGGGGACGCCCTCCCGCGGCGAGCCCGCCGATCACGCGCTCGGACGCTCCCGCGGCGGGCTGAGCACCAAGGTCCACCTGGCCGCTGACGGCCGCGCGCGGCCCCTCGCCTTCACCGTCAGCCCGCCGACGCGGGGGTGGTCCGGTTGAGCTGTACGGGGCAACTGACCGCGGAGACGCCCTCTCTCGGCGACGGCTTCCCTGGGGAGACTCTGGGGAGTATCCGCGTCGCTGGGGAGCGCGTGGGGAGAATCGTCCGCACAAGACTGCACGTTCGTGAAAGACGCTGAAAGGCACAACTCTCCAGGTCAGCGGCAGGCACGGTGGAATCACCGCAGGTCAGCTCCCTTAACTGAACAACTTCATGACATACGTCCCGAGGTCGTCGGCCTCGACGAGTCCCGGCAGCGAGCCGCCTTCACGCAGGGGCGTGATGTAGCGGGTCACAGTCACTTTTTCGAGCATTTTCCCAGGCAGTCCATCTCTTCAGCCGTGCAGATCCACGATCGACCTCGTAGGGGTGCAGCCGCCGGGGACCGCCCGTCGACGGCCCTGGGGGGAATGCGGGGAGTTCCGGACGGCGTGCGGAGCCTCCCGCCTTCCCAGTGGTCCGTCCCTGGCCGTTCGCCCCCTGTTCCCGGCCTCCGGCATGAAGGGAGCATAGTAACCGAGGGTGATCGCCGGCGTGGAGCGCCCGAGCCACCGCGCCAGGGTGCGTCACCGCCGGCGGGAGACCGACCGGAACGACGTGTGCGGAGCCGCTCGGCACCCGTGCGTGGACGGCCCGCGCCCGCGCTCGTCCCCGTCCGGCGACGGTGGACAGGGAGGGCCCGGACCCGGGCGGCATCCGGCTCCACCGCCCGCCGGTCCGGCTCGGACGCGGGCGGGACCCCGGCGGACCCAGGACCGTCTCGTCCCGGGGCCGCGGTCCAGGAGCCGGTGTCAGCGGGCGGGTTCGAGCCGGCCGGCGTCCGGGTGTCCGGCGCCCAGGCGGGCGGTGAGGAAGCGGGCGGCGCGGTCGAGCGCGGCGTCCGCCTCGTCGAGACGGCCGTAGTGGTGCTGGAAGACGTGGGGCAGGCCGGGCCCGATCTCGAGCGTGGCCTCGACGCCGTCGGCGCCCGCGCGGCCGGCCAGCCGGACGGCGTCGTCGAGGAGTACCTCGTTCGCCCCGGCCTGCACGAGCAGCGGGGGCAGCCCGGTGAGGTCGGCGAAGACCGGGCTGGCCAGGGGATGCGCCCGGTCCCCCGCGCCGATGTAGAGATCGGCGTACGCGCGCACGTCGGCCGCGGTGAAGACCGGGTCGGCGCCCTCCTTGGAGCGGATGCTTCCGCCTGTGAGGGTGAGGTCGGTCCAGGGGGAGAAGACGGCCACGGCGGCCGGTTGCGGCAGTCCGGCGTCCCGGGCCGCCAGCAGCGTGGCGACGGCCAGGCCGCCGCCGGCGGAGTCACCGGCGAGGACGAGGTCCCCCGGGTCGGTGCCGGCCGCCAGCAGCTCGCGATAGGCCGCGAGCCCGTCGTCGACGGCCGCGGGGAAGGGGTGTTCGGGCGCCAGCCGGTAGTCCACCGACACCGCGCGCAGCCCCGCCCGGCGGGCCAGTTCACCGACCATCCCCGCGTGGGAGTCCGGTGAGCCGATGACGTAGCCGCCGCCGTGCAGGTAGAGCAGCCGGCCGCGGCCGCGGGCCCCGGCCGGTTCCAGCTCCAGGGCCGGCCGCCCGCCCAGGACGGTCCTGCGGGCGGTGACGCCCTCCGGCACGGGACGGGTGACCGCCGCGGTGAATCCGCTGCGCTGCTCCTCGACCGTGGGCGGCGTCCCGCCGCGAGGGGCGGAACGGAGCAGGGCGTCCAGGGCCTCGCGCTGCTGACGGGACATGTGGGACCTCCAGGGGGTCGGGGTGCGAGGATGGATTCCTGGGAATCCATCTGCTCGAACCCAACCGGATTCCGCGGAAGATGATTCCTGGTAATCCATCGGAGGTTGTTGTGAGTCACGTCACCCCGGGCGTCACCCCGGTCTTCGCCGATCTCGTCCGCGTCGAGACCCGGCTCTACAACGCGGTGAACGCCCGGCTCCGCGCCGAACAGGGGCTGGGGCTGGGACAGTTCGAGTTCCTGGAGATCATCGACCGGGTGCCGGGGTGCCGCGTGCTCGACATCGTCGGCGAACTGGCCATCACCGTGGGGGCCGTCAGCAAGGCGGTCGACCGGCTGGTGGCCGCGGGCTGGTGCCGGCGGGACGCGCACCCGCAGGACCGCCGCTCGTCCGTGCTGCGCCTCACCTCCGAGGGCGAGAAGCGGCTGGCCGCCTGCCGCCCCGTCGTCGAGAGCGAACTGCGCTCGCTGACCGCGGCGGTTCCCCCCGAGGATCTGATGCGCATCGCTCCGGCCCTGGCCACCCTTCGCGCGGCCCTCGAAGCGGGCAGCCACGGCCGGCCGGGCTGAGCGGACACGGCCCCCCGCGGGGCGACCGGCCCGCCGCACCGCCGGTCACGGCCGGGCAGGGGCCGTGGCGCGGCGGGCCGTTGACGTGATGCGGCGCGCGTCCGGGCTGTCTAGAGTCCTGCTGTGAGAGATCTCCGCCTGTTGCCCAAGGCTCACCTGCACACCCATCTGGAGAGCACCGTCCGGGCCGGCACCATCCGTGAACTGGGGGGCGAGCCGCCCGTCCAGGAGCGGCCGTTCACCGGTTTCCGGGAGTTCGCCGACCAGCGGGCCAGGGTGCGGGCGCTGCTGCGCGAACCCGGGCACTTCCGCCGTGTCGCCGAGGAGTTCTGCGAGGACGAGACGGCCGAGGGGGTCCGCTACGCGGAGGTGACCTTCACCGCGGCGGCCCACGGGGAGCGCCTCGGTGATCCGGCGATGCCGCTGGAGGCGGTGCTGGAGGGGCTGGCCGCCGGGGCGCAGCGGTACGGCATCCGTACGCGGGTGATCCTCGACCACTCGCGCCGCCGCCCCGCCGAGCGGCTGTGGCGCAGTCTCGAACTGGCCACCCGGTACCCGGAGGTGGTCGCCATCGGCCTGGCCGGGGACGAGTCCTATCCGGCGGCGCCCTTCGCCGAGGTGCTCCGGGCCGCCCGCGAGGCGGGCGTGCGGCTGGTGCACCACGCCGGGGAGACGGCCGGCCCCGCCAGCGTCCGGGAGGCCCTGGTGACGGGGCACGCCGAGCGCATCGGCCACGGCATCCGCGTGCTGGAGGACCCGGAGCTGGTGGCCGAGTTGCGGCGCGAGCGCGTGCCGCTGGAGGTCTGCCCCTCCTCCAACGTCCTGCTCGGGCTGGTGCCGTCGCTGGCGGAGCACCCGCTGCCGCGCCTGGTCGAGGCCGGGCTGATGGTCACCCTGAACACCGACGGGGAGACGTCGCTGACGGCGGAGTACCGGCGCGCCCGCGAGGTGTTCGGGTTCGATGACGCGGCGCTGGCGCGTCTGGCCCGCGCCTCGGCCGAGGGCAGCTTCGCTCCCCCGGAGGTGAAGGAGCGGATCGGTGCCGAGATCGACCGGTGGCTGAACGGGTGAGGAGCCAGGCGTCCGCGGGTGCGGGCGGGGCCGGCGGAGGGCTCGCGCCCGGTGACCGCGACCGGCCGTGGTCCCCTCACGCGCGGCGGATCCGTCCCTCGCGCCGGTGACCGCCGCCGGTCACAGCCCGCGCACCAGGCCCCCGTCGCAGCGCAGCGCGGTCCCGGTGATGTACGAGGCGGGGGCGCCGCACAGGAACGCGGCGGCCGCGGCGAACTCCTCGGGGCGTCCGTAGCGCCCGGCCGGGATCGAGGCGGCCGACGCCTCCTCCACCTCGGCGACCGTACGGCCAAAGCGTTCGGCGCTGGCCGCGTCGACGGCCGCCGTGCGCTCGGTGCGGATGCGGCCGGGCAGGAGGAGATTGACGGTCACGCCGTCCGGGGCGACCTCGGCGGCCAGCGTCTTGAGGTAGCCGGCCAGGGCCGCGCGGCCGAGGTTGGACAGCGCCAGGTTCGGCAGCGGGGCGGCGATCCCGCTGGAGCCGACCGCCAGGATCCGGCCCCAGCCGCGCTCGCGCATGGCCGGCAGGGCCAGCGACACCAGCCGGATGTGCGCGTGCAGCAGCGCGTCGAGCGCCTCCGTGGCCGCGGCGACGTCCACCGCGGTCGCCGGCGCCGGGCGGGGGCCGGGGCCGTTCAGGACCAGGACGTCCGGGGGCCCGAACGCCGCGACCGCCGCTTCGTACAGCCGCGCCGGACCGTCCTGCGCGCACAGGTCGGCCAGCACGCCGACGGCGCTGGGCAGCTCGGCCGCGATCCGCGCCGCCCGCTCGCCCCGGCGTCCGCACACCACCGTGTCGGCGCCCTCCTCGGCCAGCGCGCGGGCGATGGCCTCACCGAGTCCGCCGGTCGACGAACAGACGAGCGCCGTACGGTTCTTGAGTCCGAGATCCATCAGGCCGGCTCCCCCTCGCCGCGGGCGGCCTTGCCGGGAGCGCGCACGGGGGCGGTGCGCCGGGCCGGCAGCAGCGGACCGGCGACCGCGAACAGCGCTCCGGCCAGCATGACCAGGGTGCCGGCCAACTGGACGCCGGTGAACGACTCCCCCAGGAACACGGTGGAGAAGAACGATCCGAACACCGGCACGGAGAACATCATCACGGTCGCCGACGACGGGCTCACGCTGCGCAGCCCGCGGTAGTAGAAGAGGTAGGCGACGGCGGTCGGGCCGACGGCGAGGAAGACGACATTGGCCCAGGCCGTGCCGGAGACCGTCTGCCACTGCGTCCCGGCCATCCCCGGCACGGCCAGCGCGATCAGCCCGAGGCCGCCCACGCTGGTGCCCCAGGCGGTGGCGCGCAGCGGGTCGATACCCGCCAGCAGCGACTTCGACAGGATGCTGTACGCCGCCCAGCACGCCGCGCCCGCCACGAAGACCAGGTCCCCGGCGAGCCGCGTCGAGCCGGCCGGCTGGCCGCCGATCCCCAGGAAGAAGACCACCGCTCCGAGCGCGCCCACCGCGAGGCCGGTGATCCTGGTCCAGGACGCCTGCTCCCGGCGCAGCAGGATCAGGGTGGCGGTGGTCAGGACCGGGCTCAGGACGGGCACGATGACGCTGCCGTCGAGCGAGGGCGCGAGCGAGAGCCCCCAGAAGAAGAAGATGTTGTAGCCGGTCACGCCGAGCAGCCCGGCCAGGCCGGCCCGTACGGCGGCGGCCGTGCCGATCGGCCGCGACCGGCGGCGCAGCAGCACGGCGAGGAGGATGAGCAGCAGTCCGCCGCCGCCGAAGCGGAGGGCCGCGGCGACCTCGTGCGGCATCTCGCCCACGACCACCTTGGAGCTGGCGAAGGCACTGCCGAACATCACCATGGTGACGAGCAGGTTCAGATACGGCAGGGCGGCGGAGTGCCTTCCTGGCGTCGCGGTGGTCAACTCCCCTGCCCCCGGGTCCTGTTGCCGTGTCGATTGCATAAAACACACCTTAATGAGATCACTTGATCGTGCCAGGGCTCCGGACGTCCGTGCCCGGTGCGGACCGGCCTCCGCGGCCCGCGGCGGGGCCGGGCCGCGGAGGGCGGACACCCCGCAGGAGGTGTCCGCGGAAAGGCCCTAACGTCCGGCGACCCGGTCCAGCACCTCCTCGCCCTCGGGGGAGCGCTTCACCCGGATGATCTTCTTGTGCGGGTCGCTGTCCATGACGAGCGGCAGGACGCCCGCCTGCGTGCCGAGCTCGGCCGACGGCGACCACAGCGGACCGTCGTACAGGGCCTGGAGGTCGGTCACGCTCAGGCCGCTGATCCGCTCCAGGCGGGCGCCGACGCCCTCGTCCGGGCCGCCGGCGAGCAGCGCCCTGATCCGCTCCTCGTCCATCAGCAGCTCGGGGTGCTCGGCGGCGAGGTAGTCGTGCAGGTTGGCGGCACGCCCCGCGAAGGGCGAGTACACCATGCAGACCAGCTGCTCGGTGTTGACGCCGAAGGCGACCTCGCCGTACTCGGTCGCCGCCGCCCGCATCGCCTCGACCCCCTCCTCGGTGCCGTAGCGGCGCTCCATCTCCTCGACGAGGTGGTCCGGGAAGTGCTTGCGGCGCATCAGCTCGATCGCGAAGTCGACGTACTGGGCGATGCCCTCCCGGTAGGTGCGCCGGTACACGTACTCGGTGCGCAGCCCGCGCAGGTGGGCCATCAGGGCGGGGTTGGCGCAGTCGGACTCGGTGAAGTTGAAGGCGATCTCGTCGAACACGAACCCCAGGAAGTCGGTCAGCAGACGCCAGTGCGCGCCCGAGGCGTAGCTGGTGTAGTCGTAGATCGAGAAGAACTCCAGGGCGGTGGGGATGTCCGAGGTGACCCCGCGCTCCTTGACGCGCTCCACGTTGCCGGAGCCGTGGATCTCCGCGAAGTACGCCTGGGCGAGACCGTCCAGGGTCTCGAGCGTGCCCTGGAAGCCCTTGCGGGCGTCGGCGGGCTTCTGGCCCGCGCCCCGGGCCAGGCGCCGGATCCACAGGGCGTAGTCGCGCTGCTCCTGCGGGGAGTCGCCGGTGATGATCAGGTCGACGCCGCCGCCGTGCCGGGCGGCCACGCCGAAGGAGTCGGCCACGTTCAGGTTGCAGGCGTTGCAGAAGGTGGCCCGGCCGTCGCCGTACGAGCGGTGCCCGGACATCAGCATGTCGACGCGGTTGAAGGCGATGAGCCGGTGCGGCATGGGGCGGTCCCGGTCGAAGGGCCGGACCTGGTCGCGCTCCACCAGGAACAGCTCGACGTCCGGGTCGTCGTACAGCCCGAGCGCGGCGTAGCTGCGGTCGATGTTCAGCATCACCTGGTAGGGCATCCCGCCGTGGCGCATGGTCACCACGCGCAGCCGGAAGGTCTCGCCGTACCGTTCGGCCAGGGCCAGATGGACCGCGCGCACGAAGGCGACGGCGTAGGCGCTGTCCTTGCCGCCGCCGTAGGCGACCATCACCGTGTTCTGCCGGAGGTCGTCCTTCTTCGGCAGGGCGTTGTAGAGCTTGGTGGCGCACTCCTGGACCGCCGGCACGTCCCGCTCGGGGAGCGCCTTTCGCAGGTCGTTCAGTATTGCCGTACGCATCGATATCCTTCCTGGATCCGTCAAGGCATCTGCCCGCCAGCGACCCAAACATCTCGAATTCCCTTCCCCAAGCCTTCCGGGGAAGATCTGTCAGGTCTGCCCGAAAGTAGGTCCGCAGGCGCCGGGAGCGGGCGTTCACGAGAATCTGTCAGGTCCGCGAGAAACTCGCCGAGTAAGGCGCTGAGCTGGTCGGACGCGTTCTCCGGAGCGTTGTTCCGTTGCCCGGCACGGGGGGTGAACCGGACATGACGCGCGGGGTCTGTTGACCCTGCGAGGAAGGGCGTGCTTTGTTTCTGCTCGCCGCAACGGCCACCGACAGCTCCGGCACGTCCAGCAATTCAAGGACCGTTTTCCGTAGAGCAGCGCCGAGCAGTTCCCCGCGCATGTCGGACGAAATCCCCTGACCCTCTGAGCTTTCTAGGACGGGTATGTCTGCTACACACACCCCGCTGTCTGAGAGGCCGAAGGCCGAGATTCTCGACGCCACGCTGCGCGACGGCTCGTACGCCGTCGACTTCCAGCTCGACGAAAAGTTCGTGACGGAGCTCCTCAGCCGTCTGGACGACACTCCGATCCAGAAGATCGAGATAGGCCACGGGATCGGGTTCGAGGCGGAGCGGGCCGGTATCAAGCCCTGCAACATCGCACTGGAGCGATGGTGCGACATCGCCGGCACGGAGGTGACGAAGTCCTCCTGGGGCATGTTCGCCCAGCCCGAGTTCAGCCGGCTGTCGACCCTGGAGGAACTGGTCGGCCGGGGCATGTCGTTCGTGCGGATCGGCATGGAGGCCGAGCGCGTCCGGGACCACCTGGACTACATCCGGCGCGCCACCGAGATCTGCGGTGAGGTCTATCTGAA
The DNA here is from genome assembly GCF_011008945.1 of Streptomyces harenosi. Lineage (GTDB taxonomy): Bacteria > Actinomycetota > Actinomycetes > Streptomycetales > Streptomycetaceae > Streptomyces > Streptomyces harenosi. The sequence goes on along the minus strand of NZ_WYCT01000163.1, from coordinate 5,781 downwards.
CCTGATGAAGACCAGCGCCACCCCCGCCGGCGACCTGCTGCCGCTGCTCGACGGCGTCACCACCGACATCGCCGGCCTGTACGTGGTCGACTCCTACGGCTCGATGCTCCCCGACGACGTGCGCGGCTATGTGACGGCCGTCAAGGACGCCTTCCCGGTCGTCGGGTTCCACGGCCACGACAACCTGGGCCTGGCGAACGTGAACAGCATCGCGGCGATCGAGGCGGGCGCGTCGATCGTGGACGGCTGCCTCAACGGAATCGGCCGCGGCTCCGGGAACGCGGAGACGGAGTCGCTGGCCGGGATCATCAGCCGGACCGAGGGCGACCGGTTCGACTACAAGGAACTCGCCCGGCTCGCGGAGTTCTGCCGCAGCAGCATGCAGGTCATCCCGGAGGACCGGAACCTGCACGTGCTCGGCGGCGTGATCGGGATCCACTCCGGATACTTCCCGCTCGTCGAGGAGCTGTCCGCCGAGATCGGCGTCGACTCCGCCCGCCTGATGCAGACGGCAGCCGACCTCGCGGAGCACAGCGTCGGCAAGGACGACATCCGGGCCGCCGCCCGGCAGCTCGCCCGTTAAGCGGCGCCGCGCGGCGATTCACCGCGCTCTCACTGACATTCGAAGCGGGACATGGAGGAACACGGTGCGACTGGCACGGTTCACACAGGACGACGGATACCGGCTCTTCGCGGGCGACGCCGGCGGGTGGGTGCCGGTGAGCGGCATCGACGGGTTCGGGCACGTGCGCCGGCTCACCGATCTGCTCGGCCCGGCCCGCCGGCGGGAGCTGGCCGACCGGCTGGCCGGGCTGCCGGGCGGACGGCGCACGGAGCTGCCGCTGACGGAGGCGGCGACCGTCACCGACGGCGGTGACATCTGGGGCGCCGGCCTGAACTACCGCGGGCACGCGGGCGACCTGGAGACCCGGCAGCCGGCCTCGGGTCCCGGCTCGTACCTGCGTCCCCGCACCTGCCTCATCGGCAACGGCGGCCACATCGAGCTGCCGTCCCAGAGCAAGCGGGTCACCGCGGAGGCGGAGCTGGGCCTCGTCATCGGCACCGAGTGCAAGAACGTCCGGCGCGAGGCGTGGCGGGAGGTGGTGGCCGGTGTCACGGCGGTGCTCGACATGACCGCGGAGGACGTGATCCGCGAGAACCCCCGCTACATCCCGTGGGCCAAGGGATTCGACACCTTCTGCAGCATCGGCCCCCAGCTCGTGACCCTCGACGAGTTCACCGACGACCAGCTCGCCTCGCTGCGCGTCTCCACCGTGCGCAACGCCGAGGTCGTCGCCTCCGCGCCGGTGTCGGAGATGAAGTACGACCTGGGCTACCTGGTCGAGTACTTCACGGCCGGCCGCACCCTGGCGCCGGGCACCGTCATCTGCACGGGCACTCCGGGCGCCGCCGTGATCAGCCCCGGGGACTCCATCACCGCGGTGGTCGAGGGCGTGGGCACGCTCGCCCACACCGTGAAGTGAACCGAGACGGCCCGAACGGCAAAGGACACCACCACATGACCACACAGCAGCAGCCATCGGTCGCCGAGGCCATCGGGAAGATGGTCCGGGACCACCCCGATCGCCCGGCCCTGGAGTCCGCGCGCGGCGTGATCACCTACCGGGATCTCGGGGAGCGCATCGACAAGTTCACCGCCCAGCTCGACGTGCTCACCGCACCGGGTGAGTTCGTCGGCATCGAGGCCGTCCGCACCCCGGGCTCGATCGTCGCCATGGCCGGCGCGCTGCGGGCCGGCCGCCCCTTCGTCTTCCTCGACCCGCGCGACAGCGTCGCGTCGAACCGGACCAAGGTGACCTCCCTCGGCGTCCGCATGGTCGCCGCCACCCCGGACGGCTCCGACGAACCCCAGCTCGTGGTGGCCCGGGAGGAGTGGCGCGGGCAGGAGGCGCCGGGCGGCGCCCCGGCAGGCCTGGACACCGCCGCGGACCAGGGCCCGATCGGCTACGCCATCCACACCTCGGGCTCCACCGGCCAGCCCAAGTGCGTGCTCGTGCGCGTCGACCCGCTGGCCGCGATGATCCGCGATCACGTCCGCGTCCTGGAGGTCGGCCCCGACACCCGCACGCTCCAGTTCGCCCGCCTGACCTTCGACGGCTGCATCACCGAGATCCTGTGGACGCTGACCGGGGGCGGCTGCCTGGTCGTGCTCGACGAGACGCAGCTCGGCCCGGGCCCGGTGCTGCGCGGCACCCTGGAGCGGTACGGCATCACCCATCTGAAGACGACGCCGTTCGCGCTGACCGCGACGGAGCCCACCGACGCGATGCGCCTGCGGCACGTGATCAACGGCGGCGGGGCCTGCCGGCAGGCCGTGGTGCAGAAGTGGTCGGCCAAGGCGGCGTTCCACAACGCCTACGGCACCACCGAGACCACTGTGTGCAACTTCCTCACCGGGGCCCTGGACCCCGCCGAGTGCACCGAGTCGGTGCCGCTCGGCGACGTGGTGGGCGACTGCGGGTACGAGGTCGTCCCGCTGCCCGCCGAGCCCGGTGACGAGACCACCGCCGCGGCCGGTCTCCGCGGTGAGCTGGTCATCACCGGCGGATGCGTCGCGGTCGGCTATCTGACCGCGCAGGGGCTGCGCCGCTTCGCCGACCGGGACGGCAACCGGGTCTACCGCACCGGGGACATCGTCGAACTGCGGGACGGGCAGCTCCACTTCGTCGAGCGGCTCGACCGTCAGCTCAAGGTGCGCGGATACCGCATCGACCCCGGTGAGGTCGAGATCGCGGCCTGCCGCCTGCCGAACGTCGTCGAGGCGGTCGTCACCGCCGAGTCGCACGAGGACCAAGGCGCCGGCGCCGACGCGCTGGTCTGCTACTACCAGGGCACGGCCACCGCACGCGAGGTCCGCGCCCACCTGGAGGGCGTCCTGGACGCCTACAAGGTCCCGTCGGTGATCCAGCAGATCGAGACGGTGCCCTACACCCGCAACGGCAAGGTCGACCGGGACGCCCTGCGGGCGAGCCGCACCCGCCCCGCGGCACCCGCCGCCGCGGCACCCGACGAGCAGGTCCTCGCCCTGGTACGGCGGCTGACCGGCGTGGACGACGTCACCCTCGATGACAACTTCTTCGACGTCGGCGGCGACTCGGCCTCCGCGGTGATCCTCGTCAACAAGCTGAAGGAACTCGGCTGGATGGACGCCGGCGTCCGCGACGTGCTGCGCGCGGACCGCCTGCGCACCCTCACCGGCGAACTGCGCGATCGGAGCGTGTGAGATGTGCGGTGTGTGCGGGACCTACGCCCCGGACGACGGCCGGTTCGACCGCGGAGTCGTCGCCACGATGCACTCCCGGCTCGTCCACCGCGGCCCCGACGAGACCTACTCGCTCGACACCGACGTGCTGTCGGCCAAGCTCGGCCGCCTCGGCATGAACGGTCTCGCCGACGGCTGGCAGCCGGCCGAGGACCGCAGCGGGCGGTACGTCGCCCTGACCAACGGCGAGGTGTACAACGCCCGGGAGCTGCACGAGCACCTGGGCTCCGCCGGCGGCGCCAACCGCGTGGACGTGGCCGTCGTCCCGGAGCTCGTCGCCCGCTACGGCGTCCAGGGCCTGAGCCGGATCGACGGCCAGTTCGCCACCGTCGTCCTCGACCGCGCGGAGAACGAGCTGTTCCTGGCCCGCGACCGGTTCGGCATCTGCCCGATGTACTACGCCGTGACCGGCTCCCGGCTGCACTTCTGCTCGGAGCTCAAGCCGCTGGTCCAGTCGGTGCCGGAAGCCTGGAAGGTGGATCTCGGCGCGGTGGACCAGTACCTCTCCCTGGGCAACATCGTCGCGCCGCGCACCCTGGTACGGGGCGTGCGGGCGGTGCCCCCGGGATGCGCCGTGCGGTTCGGGCCCGGGCTGCGGCCCCGTACCGAGCGCTACTGGCGCTACGGCGACTTCTCCGCGGCCGGCGACGGCGTCGGCGCGGAGGAGATACGGGAGACGCTGCGGCAGTCGGTGCGGGACCGGCTCCACGCCGACGTGGAGATCGGCGCCTACCTCAGCGGCGGCTTCGACTCCTCGGCGATCGTCACCGAGGTGTCCGGCCTGCAGTCCACGCCCCTGCGGACCTTCTCCGTGGTCTTCGACGACCCGGCGCTCGACGAGGGCCGCTTCCAGCGGGAGGTGGCGGCGGCCGTCGGCAGCAAGCACGAGCAGGTGGTGTGCAGCCCGGCCGACATCACCGCGCGGTTCGAGGAGATGGTCCGGCACTGCTGCTACCCGCAGCGCGAGACGTACAACGTGGCCGCCATGATGCTGGCCGACACCGTCCGGGCCACCGGCATCAAGGGGGTCCTGTCCGGCGAGGGCGCCGACGAGCTGTTCTTCGGCTACGACTCCTACGCCTTCGACAGCGCGGCCCGCACCGGGCGCGCGGCCCGCGCCGAGAACGAACAGGCGTGGGGACGGGCCGACTTCGGCTGGGAGGTCGACTGGCGCAGGCTCGAACAGCGGCGTACCGCCTATCTCACCCCCGAGGCGCGGGAGGCACTGGCCGGCCGGGAGTTCTGGCGGACCCGGCTGATCCCGTTCTCCGACGAGGAGGTGGCGTCGCTGTCGAGGATGCAGCTGCGCTCGGTGGCCGACGTCTACGTCCAGCTCTCCGGCCATCTGCTCGGCGACCACGGCGACTCGATGCTGATGCGCAGCTCGGTCGAGGGCCGCTACCCCTTCCTCGGCAACGCGGTCGTCGCGCTGGCCCAGCGCGTCGGCGACGAGCGGAAGATGGTCGACTTCGAGGGCAAGTCCTGCCTGAAGACGGCGTACGAGGGGGTCGTCCCGGACTCCGTGCTGCGCCGGGGCAAGCACGGCTTCACCGCCTACGACCTGCGCGCGGTCACGGACGCGCGCACCTGGGACCGCTGGCGCGACCTGGTCGGGGCGAGCGGGCTGTTCCCCGCCGGGTGCCTGGATACCGACCCGCGGTCCCGGGCCGCGGACAAGTGGGACTTCCGGCTCAGCGCCATCAGCATCGCCCTGGTGATGGACGAACTCGGGCTGGAGCTGTGATGGCCCGCCCCGACGTGGTCGTCTTCCCCGGCGCCGGGTCGTTCGGCGGCGAGTTCAAGGAGCTGCGCACCGCGCTGGACCCGGCGGCCTGGGTGGTGCGCTACCCCGGCCGGTACGGGAAGGACTTCGGCACCCCCGCCGCGTCGTTCGAGGACGCCGTGGCGGCCTGCGCCGACCAGGTGCTGCGCCGGGCGTCGGCCGCCCCCCTGCTCGTCGGCCACAGCTACGGGGCGTACGTGGCCTACGCCGCGGCCGCGCGCCTGGCGGAGCAGGACCACGCCGTGGCCGGCCTGGTCGTCCTCGGCGCCACGGCGCCCCACCTGGTCACGGTGGACGAGACCGCCCTGCGCGGCCTGCCGGGAACCGCGGCCTACCTGGAGCGCATCGATCCCGGCCTGCTCCCGGAGAACGGCTCCGACGGGTGGCGGGAGGTGGTGGTGGAGGCCGCGCGCGGTGATCTGCTGCTCCTGAAGGAGTTCACGGCCGCGCCGCACCGGAAGGTGGGCTGCCCGGTGGCGGTGGCGTACGGCGCCGCGGACCCGCTCGTGACCGGCGCCGGGGCCGCGGCCTGGGCGGAGGCCACCGGCGGCGACTGCACCTGGCGGGTCTTCCCCGGCGGCCACAGCGACCTGCTCGGCTCCCCCGAGACCACCGCCTGGCTGCGGGAGGTGAGGCAGCGGGCGGCGGGGTGACGAGGGCCCCCGGTCCCCGGGCCACCGGCGCGCCAGGGCGGCGCGGACCGGTGCCCGGGGGC
>NZ_WYCT01000162.1 GCF_011008945.1 Streptomyces harenosi | reverse complement strand
GCCCCACCGCCCCCCGACCGGCGGAGACGCCCGGGTGCCGGCCGGAACCGGCCCGGCGGCACGCACCCGCCCGGGGCGCCCGGGGGCGCCGGCCTCACCCGTCCGCCGGGTCGGCGCGGACCGGCATCACGAGGGTGCTGAAACTGCCCTGGTCGGCGGAGCGCACCAGGACGGGCAGCTCCGGCGACGCGATCTCCAGCAGCACGTCGGGCCCCACCCCGGCCTCCACCGCCGGGAGGAGGACCCCGGGGTCGAAGGCGACCCCCGGCACGGGCTCACCCGTGCAGACCGCCGCGAGCTCCCGGGCCGCCGAACCCCGCGGCACCAGGGTGAGCCGGTCCTGCCCGGCGCGCACGATGACCGGTCCGCCGGCCGCCTCCCCGGCCTCGGCGAGGGCCGCGCCGAGCGCCGCGCGGTCCGTGACGATCCGGTGCCGGACGGCCGGCAGGGCGTCGAGGACCTGCCGGTAGTCGGGGAAGGTCCCGGCGGCCACCGGCAGCTCCCACGATTCGTCCGGCGCGTCCCCGTCCCGGAGCCGGGCCCCGTCCGGACCGGCCTCCAGAACGGCCTCCGCCCGCCGCAGCGCCCAGGCCGCCGCCTCCCGCAGCTCCGGGACACCGACCAGGATCCGGTACGGCTCGCCCCCCGACGGCCGGAGTACCGGGGACGAGGGCCGCAGCGCGCGGACGGCCAGGCGGTAGCGGTCCGTGGCGACCAGGCGCACCTCCTGCCCGTCGAGCTCGATCAGCACACAGCCCAGTACGGGGTGCTCCCCGCACCCGGCGGGGGCCGCGGCCGCCGGCGCCACCTGGCGTACCGCCCCGGCCAGTTCCGCACCGCCGAGCCGGGCCCGGGCTCCGCGCTCACCATCCGCCGGACCGCCCGCCCCCTCCAGGTCGCGCAGGATCTCCTCGACCGCCGAACGGGCCGCCTCGGCCGTCTCGCGCACCCGCCGCAGGTGCGCCTCCAGGACCGCGCGGGCCCGCTCACCGCTCCCGTCGAGCACCTGGCAGACATCGGTCAGCGGCATCCCGGCCTCGCGCATCCGCCGCACGAGCACCGCCCGCGATTCCTGGCCGGGAGCGTAGTAGCGGTACCCGGTGGCCCCGTCCACCCGGACCGGAGGGAGCACCCCGCAGTCGTCGTAGAACCGCAGCGCGCTCGGTGCCAGCCCCACCCGGCGCGCGAAGGTACCGATGTTCATCAACGCATCGCTGTCGTCGTCCATGCCCGCGAGTGTCGGCCTTCAACAGGCTCGAAGGTCAAAGCGCCCCGACACCCGGTGACGAGGGCGTCGCCGCATGCCTCAGGCGTCGAAACGGCCGCGTGCCCTCTCGATGTGGCCGAGGTGCTGGTGGGTCCAGCCGCACAGGGCGTCCACCGCGGTGCGCAGGTCCCGGCCCGGCTCGGTGAGGGTGTACTCGACCCGCGGCGGCACGGTGGGGTGCACCTCTCGGTCGACCAGGCCGTTGCGCTCCAGCATGCGCAGGTTCTGGGTGAGCATCTTGTGGCTGATGCCCTCGACCTCGTCCCGCAGCTCACTGAAGCGCAGGGTCCGCTCGCCGAGCGCCTCGATGATCAGGAGCGCCCACTTGTTGGCGACGTCCGAGAAGATCTCCCGCGCCAGGGAGTCCGCGCGCCGCAGGTCGGCGTCCTCGGGCAGGCCCTTGAGCAGTCGCTTGGTCACCATCAGGTTCCCCAGTCACCGAAAAGTGCGTTCTTCCAGGTCACGCGCCACTCTCCTACAGTTCTCCAGTAACCACAAGAGAGCGAAGCGGAAGGGTGAGCACCATGACCACCATCGATGTCTTCCACTACGGCGTGCCGGCCGAGAGGGAGTTCGGCTACGCACAGGCGATCAGGTCCGGCGATCTGGTCCATGTCTCCGGACAGCTCGCGTTCGGCGAGGCGGGCGAGTTTCTCCACGCGGGCGACTTCGCCGCCCAGCTCACCCGGACCCACGCCAACATGGACAAGGTCCTGGACCACTTCGGCGCCACCCGGAACCAGATCGTCTCGCAGACCCTGTATCTGGTGGACGTGCGGCAGAACGCCGAGGCGACGACGGCAGGCAACCTGGGCTACTTCGGCGACCACCGCCCGGCCAGCACGGTCCTGGGCGTCACCGAACTGACCTTCCCCGGCCAGCTCGTCGAAATAAGCTTCGTCATCGACCTGAAACTGCCCGCCCGGGGTCTGTCCGCCGCCCTGGACGGCACCGGCTGACGCGGCTGCTGCACCACCGGCTGACGGGCTGCTGCACTTCGCCGCTGCCCGCCGGGGAACGCCAGAGGCCCCGGATCGCTCCGGGGCCTCTGTTCTGTGTGCACTCGGCAGGATTCGAACCTGCAACCTTCTGATCCGTAGGATCGGGCAGCGTGTTGGGCGGAGGCCCCGCCTCCTGTCGGACTGATCGCTGACGCGCGTGATCGTCGGTCTCCGAGTGCCGTGGTTGCCGTCAGCGTTGCCGTCAGCCCTCTGAACGATGGCACCGGCTCGCAGCGTCCGATCTGACATGGAGCATGCCGCGCACAGCGCGGCGGCGTCGGCTGGTCGCCCACCGGGGGACCACCGAGCAGGCGCAGAGACAGGACGGCCAAGCGGTGGGTCAGAACGCCGTCGTGTTGGGGCGGGTGGAGACACCACCATTGACCCATCACTCCAGGAAACTGAGGGAATTCATAGTGAGGTAAGCATCGCCGTCAATATATTCTGGATCTATATCAGACTCTTCTTCACTCCCTTCCAAACTCTCCGCCTCTTCCGGGAGCCAACTTTCCAGCAAGGTCGCGGCGCTCGGCCACTTATGTTGCCAGAGCTCGTCATATCGTAGTATGTAGTCAAGGCCGCTATCGATCATCTCCGGGTCCACGCCGTCAGGGTCACGAGCGTACTGCTCCAGCAGCGCTTCAAACATTTCATCGGCTTGCCCGCATAGGCCCTCCCTAATTCCGTCGTCCACGAATTCCGCGAGATCCATCGCATGGCTAGCTGCTATGAACAGGCCATGGTCACCGCGATCCCTGTTGAAAAGAGAAGTGAGCCCTTCCAGCCTCACTGAATCGTGAAGCTGCCTAATCCTGCGATTGGCGGATACATCCGTGATTCGAATCAGCGAGATGATGTCGCCAGTCGACCCCCCGTAAACGAACCCTGGTTGCTTCAGCCTTCGCACTGCCCAATTCTCAATACTCGGTACGTGCATTGATCCTGCGATGTTCAGGCAGATCGCAGCTCTGCCTGCCTTGGAGTGTGTGGCCGTCTCATGGCAATCCAATGTCGCCATTGCGGCCTCCTCAACTTCCGCCCGAAAAGGAGTGAGGTTCAATCGAGCGGGCAACCCCGCGTCCGCTGGTGCGTCATGGTAGGACCAGAGAAGCGCCACTTGGCCGAAGGAATACGGGTTCTTCAGCACCCTAACGATGAGGTCACTCTCTTCCGAAAACTTCATCAGCATGAAGTCGTTCACGGAAGGGTTACTGAATTCTACGTAACTGCGAGCACCTTCATCGAATAGCCGGACGAGTGTGCCATTCAGGATTCTCAAACTGGCTTTGAAATGAGACAAGCCACGATTAGCAAATGCTAGATATGCTTTCCCTAGAACTGAGAGATCAATCTTGCCACCGAAGGTAAAGAGGAGACGGAGGACGTCTCTGTCGCTCTCTTTCAACTGGTGGTCAAACACGTGCCTCCACAACCCCATAGGGTCGTCAAGGGCTGCTACGACTTGAGTACCGGGTTCCCCCAAGTCGGGCTCGAATGGTGCAGATAGGAGGTCTGCGATAGCCCTTGGATTGAAGTTGCGATGCCTAATTATCGGACGATATACGTCCGGATGAGAGAAATTTCGCTTTGCGGACGTCGGCCATTCAGACCAGTAGACATGATTGTAAAGTATCTGGGCCCGCTCTTCCCGCCCGAGAACATCTATATCGACCGTGAACGTGAGAGGATCGAGATCCGCTCGATCCATGCGCTCGTATTTTTGCCGCGCCTGCTGGAGAACGTATTCGCGTGTTGTACAAACGAACCTTTTAGTCGAATCCTTGCGGATGCGTCGAATCAAGGACAAAAGTCTACCGTCTTCATTTTTGTGCAACTTGTCATCTAGTGAAGTCTGACCAAGAAAATCGTCGTAGATGAAAATCTGCGGTTCTCCGTCATGCCAGACACGAAAAACGTCTTCCACATTTTCAGATACTTCGACGACTTCGAATCCGCGATCCGCGTAGTGAGCGCAAATCACCTGGGCCAATGTTGTCTTGCCTACACCCGGTGGCCCTGACACCAAAACCACGTGATTCTTCTCCACGAGGTTCATCGCTTTGCGCAAATTAGCATTCGGCACGTACGTGCGCAATGTTTCTTTGATGTCATCGGCGAGATGCAGTGAACGCTGGATCACATTCTTCGAGATCATAGCCTCAAGGATCGTGGCGTCGTTAAGCCATAGCCTCATGTTCTTGCGAACCACTTCGGGATTATTCTGCAGAAACGACGTGATCTCGGCTAGCCCGTAGATGTCCCCGGTGCTTTGAATATAGGGACGAAATCCGTCAGAAATCTTTTCCTTGGCGGCTGGCGTCAATTCGGCCGAGGTAACCAAAATGTAACGCATTGGCCTTGGGTGCATGCGATCCAGTTTGGGGAGTTCACTGTCAAACAGGTGTGCAATAAGTTTTGCGCGCCCGCTTTTCATCCAGTGCTTGCATTGGATGACGATTGTTCGATTCGGGGCATAATATCGTAGGTCGATGCCGCCATCCGGCCCGCTTGAGAATATCTCAAGCCTCACGCCTAGTAGGCGCTCAAGTATGTCTTTGCAGAGACCTTCGAAGTCCAGGTCAGACAACTTTTGCAGATCGAGCAAGTCCACGCCCCACCCCCCAAGGTGTCCCGCGCTGCGAAGGAAGATCGTAGTCCTTCACTACCGCTTCGAGTGGGGGAACACGCTCACTCACCTTGACATGCCGCTCCTGCTGACAACCGGATTGGGGGTGTTAGGGCACCCCACAACCACCAAGTCAGGGCCCCGCTCGACCAGAAGACCGCTCACCGGCGACCGGCGACGACCAAGCGACGGTTGTAGCGAACACCAGTCACAGGTCACCCACGTCGATCTGTGACACCAGGACCACCATGCCCAAGGCTGGAGAACTGGCCTCAGGGTTCCGCAGGTGATGCGCCAAGCAGACCAGCAGGGAGCGTCGGATGAACTTCTAAAGCCGCTCCGCGAATGCGATCAGCCGAGGTAGGGCCGCTCACGGTGTTCTAGAAAGTGACGGATCCGCAGCCGCTGCGTGTGGTGCATCGGCAGCTGATCGATCTTCTCCGGCCGGACGAACCGCAGCTCCGTGGACTCGTCCGAGATTGCGAGCCGGCCCCCGACCACACGGGCCGTGAAGCAGACGTTGAACTGCCTGCGCACCTCACCGTCCGAGTAGGCGATGATGTGGCGAGGGTCGGTGTACGTGCCCACGAGCCCGGTGATCTCCACGTCCAGACCCGTTTCCTCCTTCACCTCGCGGACGGCCGTTCCCGGGAGTGAGTCGGTCATCTCCATGCCGCCTCCTGGTAGTGCCCAGAGATCGTTGTCCCGCCGGCGCTGGAGGAGAATGCGTCCTTCGTCGTCGGTCACCACGGCGGACGCGGCGACCACCATGCTGTTCGGCTCCGGTGCCGCCGGGTCGTCGTAGTACTCGGTCCTGGCCATGGTCATCCTTCTTCGCTTATCGGCGTCGCGGTTTCCCACACCGCGTCGAAGCTGCTGGCGTAGGTATCGAACATGCCACCCTCCCCGCTGCGGCGCAGATGCCACACGGGAGCACCGTAGGCGTTCACGCCCCAGACGTGGGCATTGACCAGTGCCTGGTCGTCCGCGCGGTAGATCGAGTTGTAGAGCGTGGTGGCATGGGTCCGGACCTCGATGCCAGTGACCCCGGCCAGCGGGCGGTAGTGCATGAGGGCGAGTCGGCAGCGGGACTCGATTCCGTGCCCGAACTTCTCCTCTGTGCCGCGCTGTTGAACAATCGGGCTGTCCGGGTCGCCGACTGCGATACGAATCGCACACCCATCGGCGGCTCGCTCACGCAGCAGGTCGTTGAGCCGCGGATACGCCTCGTGCAGGAAAACAGCGGCGTACACCAACACGTCGATCCGCTCGCGGGCCTGGGTCAGCATGTCCACGAAGGTCGACACGGGGATGTCTGCCCGCTGGTCGTAGAGGGCCACAAGTTCCGGGCTGACGGCGCGAGCGGGGCGTGCCTGCCGGAGCGCAGGCCATAGAGCGTGCACGTCTTCTCCTAGTGTTTCCGCTGCCAGCATGGCCGTGGCTCGACGCGGCGTACGCCCCAGATTGACCCACCGTTCGACGGACTTGGGATCGACCTCGACCTTGTCCGCGAGGGCGGCGTACGTCCATCCGCCGGCCGCCATGGCAGCACGTAGCCTCTCGTTCGGCATCCCAATCTCTCCTAATACGCAGGGACGGCACTAGGGACGTTCTACCCGATGCAGGACGTCCCAAAGTGGGGTGCGTCGGGGGTTCTGGCGTCCTGCTGGGTGGCGGGATGCTCTGCCGCATGGCGAGCAACCAGCAGACCAGACCAGGCATCGGTGAACTGGCAAAAGACACTGCCAGTGGACGGATCGGCGTCGTCATGGATGAGGTCGGCGCCAGGGTGCAGATAAGGCCCATCGGCGGCGGTGTCGAGTGGGACGCCCTGCCGAACAACCTTGTGGCGCCGTCCGCGCGGGAGGAACTGAGCGCCCGCCTTGCCATCAAGAACGGCAACAGCCGGGGTGGCCTGTGATGCGCGCCATCGGCCGGTTCGCGAGGGGTCTTTTCGTCATCGTGGTCAGTGGGTCCTGCGGCCTGGTGATCGGTATGGCCCTCGGTATCAGCCAGTAGACCGGCCGCCCCGAACGGGATGACACCTTCCTCGGCTCTCTCTTCCCCGTTCGGGGCCGGCCTTCCAAACCCCCGGCGGCCCGTGGTCCACGCCTCGGCGACCGGTGCGGACGCAAGTGCCAGAGCACAGCGACACTCAAGGAGTATTCGCATGACGGCAACGGCCAACGACCAGAAGACCGGTCGCGCGGTGGCTGGTGAGGAACTGCTCGACAGCCTCAGCCACTTCATGATGGTCCATAACGGACAGACGCGCGAGCGCGCCGAGCGGATCGCGGACCAGGCGGTGGCCTTCGTGGTGACCGCGGCGACCGCCACCGTGCCCATGGTCCCGTCGGACGACGTGGACCTCGGCCTCCACGCGCTCATCCTGCACACCAAGGAGTACGCCGAACTGTGCGATCGGTTCGCGGGCCGCTTCCTCCACCACAACCCCAAGCCGGGCGGAGGGGCGCGTGACCCGAAGAAGGTCGCCGCCTCCGCACACGCGATGAAGGCGGCCGGGTTCATGGTCTTCGACGACCTCTGGACCGTGGACGGCACGAACCTCGCGCAGTGCGACGCGGACTGCGGCCGTCCGTACGGTCAGGCGTAGGGACACGACACCAGCGACGCGGCCGGCCTCGCACACGGCGTCGGCCGCGTCGCCCGGAAGGAGAACAGACGTTGTCCGGGACACCCCCTGAACTGCCGATCGTCGTGCTCGACGCACTCATGCCCACGGCTCAGCGCCTGGTCCTCGATCGCCGGGGCTCCATGGTCTGGGAGGTCGAGAGCCATCGTGGTCACTACGCTGTGAAGGTCGGATACCCCATCCAGGCAACGGCCGACTGGCCGGCCCAACCCTGGACAGCGCTCGCACCCGCACGCGAGGGCGCCGTGCTGTACCGCCTCGGCTTCCACGACTTCGCGTACGGCGAGTGGGACGGCGGCACCTGGAACTTCCAGCCGTGGCGCGAGGGGCCGGACCTCTATCGGCGGTGGGAGCCCTGCCGCGATCCGGAGTCGCGCATCGAACCGGACCCCAGCGTGGCTCTGGGCTGTGTGGAAGCCCTGGCCGAACTACACGCGAAAGGCTGGGCCCACGGCGACCTACAACCCGCACACCTCATCGTCGGCCCTGATCGCACACACCTGATCGACCTGGCGCTGGCGCGCGGTGGCCGCGTGCCCGAGGGGTACGACTTCCCGTTCCGTGGTTGCCTCGTCCACTACGAAGCCCCGGAGATCGCGCGCAGTGTGCTCGCGACCGGAGAGGCTGAGCCCACGCAGGAAGCCGACATCTACGCGCTCGGAGCTTCACTGCTCATTTCCGCCACGGGTTGGCGGGCGGTGGACTACCCGGACGACGCGCCGCGCCCCGTGCAGCGGAAGGCCGTGGCGGACGGCAAGCGTCGACCCGCCAGGGTGCGGGGTGAGTTGGGGGACCTGATCGAGGCCATGCTCAGCCACGCTCCCGAAGACCGGCCGACGATCTACGAGGTCGGCAAGGCCCTGAGCTGAATCCGGGGCCGGGCACTCCCCGACGCCGCGCCCCGCAACGAGAACCAGTCACACAAAGACCGGACCACCCCTCAGCCTGGACAGCATTCCGGGTGGTCCGGTCGCGGAAGCCCTGGTCAGGACCCCGATACCGATGGTACCGGGGCGGTTGGCGCGCTCGGATGCGGGCGTCGCCGCACCCCGGCTCCCTGTCACTGCACTGGAGAGGGGCCTTGACATGAGCCACCGAAAGTCAGCCACAGCGGCGGGTGCGCCGAACGAACACCCGTCACGTGTATCTCCAGCAACCCCGTGCCGGCCTCAGCCACGCTTCTTCCATGCGTCGTGGCCCGTACCCCGCCCCGGCGTGGGCGTTGGTAACGCGACAGGGCAACAGGACCGAACTGTGGTTCGTGGGCCCTTCGACCCTGAATCGGCGAGCCGTTGGGAGGGTGATCGCGCCCTGCGCAAGGTCGGCTTGCTCCTGGTGCTCGGACTGGTCGGGTTGCTTCCTGAGCTGGTCTCCGCCATGGCGATGCTGCGCGCTGAGCGGGTGGGGGCCGCCGAAGCGGGGCGGCAGACAGGAGCGGCGGCGGCCCGTGGCCGCCAGCGCGCGGCCCGCCGCAGGCGGGCCGCCTTGATCCAGTAAAGAAACTCTGAACAGCTCCGCCGTGCCGGGCCTCTGCCGGTCGTGCGGCCATGCCCTGATCTCGCCTTCCCAGCCGCTCGCAGCTTTCTGCGTCGATTAGGTCCGCTACAACCATATAAGAGCCTATTTGCTCTGACGGTCGCCGGATTTTATCCACAGGCAGGGGCTTGCAGGATGCCGTTGCGGGATCGGTCGGGACCTACCAGGCCATCCCGTGGCCAAGACGGCTGCCACCTGCCAGTGCTGCGCGCAGGGCAAGGACAAGAAGCGGCCGGAGCACAAACGGCGCTGCTGTGCTCTCGGCAAGTGCTGCAAGAAGCTCCCCTCCGACCGGACCGTGCGCTTCCTGCTCGTGATCCTGCGGGCCGCCCTCCAGCACGCCGTACGGGACGACGAGCTGCCGCGCAACGTGGCCCGGAACGTGGAGCTGAGCATGGGAACGAAGCGCGAGATCGAACCGCTCACCGCCAAGGAAGGGCGTCAGCTCCTGGCGGCGGCCCGTGACAACCGGCTGTGGGCCGTCTACGAGCTGGCGGTCCGCGTCGGCCTGCGTCGGGGTGAGCTGCTGGGGCTGCGCTGGTCGGACGTGGATCTTCATGAAGGTGTCCTCACCGTCCGGCAGGCTCTACAGCGCGTCGGCGGTGAACTGCTGATCGTCGCACCGAAGACTCAGCGCTCGGCCCGCCGCGTGGCTCTGCCGGCCGAATGCGTGACGGCGCTCCGTGCCCAGCGCGCACAGCAGATAGCCGACCGGAAGGCGGCCGGTGCCAACTGGAAGGGGACAGGTCAGGGCCTCGTCTTCACCACGAAGAACGGGACGCCCATCGAGCCGCGAAACCTGAACCGGTCCTTCGAGGCGCTGTGTGCCCGTGCCGGAGTCCGTAACGTCCGCTTCCATGACCTGCGCCACACCTGCGCGTCCCTGCTCCATGAACAGGGCGCCGATGCCCGAATGATCATGGAAGTCCTCGGCCACAGTTCCATCCGCGTGACCATGGACATCTACACCTTCGTACGACTCGACTCCCAGCGGTCCGCCTTCGACCGCGTGGGCCAAGCCCTACGGGAGGACGACGACGCGAAGTGAGTGAGTAGATGGAGGCGAAACCGAGGCCCTAACTAAAACCCACTGTGGTTTCGCACACTCCGAGACGGAGCCCTCGCCGCGCTGGCAGGGGCTCCGTCTCAGCACGGCCTACCTGGGTCAGCCGCTGACCAGGTCAATCGTCTCTACCCGAGCGGACCGGATTCGGAGCGTCACGACGATGTCACCGTCGCCATCGAACGTGTAGAAGTCGATGAAGTCGCCAACGGTCTTGAAGCCAGCGGCTCCAACCTCACGCTGCCCGCTGAAGTCCTTATTGATCACGTACTTGCCCATCGCGATCAGCCCTTCGACTTCTTCGGGTCCCTGCCCGGCGGAACAGTGTTCTGCTCCCGCACCTGCCCGTTCTTACCGCGAACGCGAAGCTCTCCGCCGCCGTCGTTGGCCAGGATCTCTTTGGCCCGAGCAACTGCCGCCGCCTGAGTCGGCAGGAGTGCACTGGCTCTCTCGGCCCCAGGCTTCGTCACCGCCCAGCCATCGTCGCGCTTGGACACATCCCGGGTGTTGGGCCGACCTGTCATGGCACATCCGTTTCCGGAGTCGGACGCGCGGTGCTGCCCGTCTTGGAGGAACCAAGAGAGGGCGATAAGGTCCTAAGGCGCGACCAACGCATCAGGCCCCATTGCCGTGTGCCCAACCCCAAGTTGGGCCCCGGCTGGGGCCTGCTTTGGTTTGGCGGATCAAGTGAAGCACCCCGAACGGCCCAGCAGCAAGCAAGACACCCCAACATGTGCCATAAACCAATAGGCACACCACAACATCTAGTGTTCGCGACGGAGCACAACACCAGATTACCGGCACCCACCGACAGCTCAGGGGGCTCAAGGGGAACTAAGGACCGGGTAGCCGCACCAACCCCCACCTGCGTCGCCACCGGGCGCCAAGCGTCAGCCCCGCGATGGGTGCGCGTGGGGTCCGTGGTCCGCGATTCGCATCGACAGACGTCCTCGCCGATCGGGGACAAGAGCGGTTGCCGTCAAACACCGCCGTCACGACAAAAGCCAGAGGCCCTGTGGATCTCTCCACAGGGCCTCTGGCCTGCTGTGCACTCGGCAGGATTCGAACCTGCAACCTTCTGATCCGTAGTCAGATGCTCTATCCGTTAAGCTACGAGTGCTTGTTCTTTTTTCTCCGCCGTTCCCGGTTCCTTTCGGCCCCGCTCCCGGCGACAGGAAGAACATTACATGACTGCCGCCGTCATGTGAAATCCATTGGCCTCACCGCCTCTGACCTGCGGAAACGCACCCCCGAGCCCCCTGCGGGGCCGCACCTCGCCCGTGTGAGCCGGGCAACAGTTCGGCCAGATGCCGGGGGTGGAGGAGCGGTGCGCACAAGGAGGCGCAGACGCACCGAAGCCCCGGCCGGGTGGGCCGGGGCTTCGGTGATCATGTGCGGAGGCGGAGGGATTTGAACCCTCGATGGGCTTTAAGGCCCAAACCGCATTAGCAGTGCGGCGCCATAGACCGGACTAGGCGACGCCTCCTTGCACAGCCCCCCGCGCGCGAGTGCGGGTGGTGCGTGCCGATGATGACACAGTCGAGCGTGGTGTCACCAATCGACCCCCACGGTACTAGGCGGGCGGCCCGCAGGGCAAAGGGGATGGGCGCGGCCGAGGAGGGCCGGTCCCCGGGCGGGGCGCACGGGGGCGAAGGCCGCAACATCCCCGCGCGTGGGGCGTTAGCCAGGGCATGTCACAGGTCATCTCGCCCCTCGCCCCCCGGGCCGGCCGCCAGGCCCCGTCCCGGCCCACGTCCCGCCGTCCCCGCCTCACCCTGCGGCGGCTGCTCGTCACCGCCGCCGCCTCCCTCACCACGGTCGCCTCCCTGACCGCCGGGCCCTCGACCGCGTACGCCGCGCAGGCCACCGGGGACCCGGCCGCCACGCCCGTCGCCCAGGTCCCGGCGCGCCACGGCGGGGACCACCTGACCGTCACCGTCCGGAACGCGGGCAAGGGCCGGGACGGGACGTTCGAGCTGTACTGCCACCCCGGCGGCGGCAGCCACCCCGATCCCGAGGGGGCGTGCGCCACCGTCGAGCGGAACACGCGCTGGGGCCAGGACGCCTTCGCGCCGGCCGCGCGCGGCGCCATGTGCACCATGCAGTACGGCGGTCCCGCCACCGCCCGGGTCACCGGCGTCTGGGCCGGACGCCCGGTCGACGCGACGTACGACCGGCGCGACGGGTGCGCGATCGCCCGCTGGGACAGCATGGTGCCGCTCCTTCCGGACCTCGGCCCGGCGGCCTCCTCGTGAGCCCGTGCGCGGGCCGGCCGGGCGCGGCCGGCCCGCGCGCCCGGATCGGGCCATCCCGGCCCCATCCACCCCGAACCGGGCACCAACCGGTCACACGTTCTACGTCACTTCGCCGTGCGACCTCCCTCCCATCCGGCGCCGCGCGCACGGCCCCAGCGCTTAGACTCCCTCGCGTGACACGCTGCGGGCCGGTTGGCAAGATGGCCCACGCGGTCGGCAAGGTGCGGTAACAGGGAGGAAGCGACTCGTGAGCAGCAGGCCATCCCGAGGCGCTGCTCGCCTCGCAGCCATACTGGACGCTCTGCCCGACGCGTTGGTGCTGGTCAACGCCAACGGGACCGTCGTCAACGCGAACACCATCGCCCTGGAGACCTTCGAGACGCCGGGGACCGCGCTGGTCGGCCGCGGGCTGCTGGACCTGCTGCCCCAGTTCGACTCCAAGCTCATCCCCGGCTCCATGCGGCGGCCCGACCACCTCGACCCGCGGGCCCGGACCAAGCCGACCCGGATGATCGCCCGCCGTACCGACGGCACCGAGTTCCCCGTCGAGGTCACCAGCGCCAATCTGGAGAACGGGCAGCAGGCGTACGACGGTTACGGCTACACCGGTGACGAGCTGCTGATGCTCGTCGTGCGCGACCTGTCCGGCACCGTCGACACCGAGGCCGAGCTCGCGCGTTCGCAGCGGCAGACCGAGATGATCCTGCGGGCCGCCTCCGAGGGCGTCGTCGGCACCGACACCGACGGGCGGATCGTGCTGGTCAACCCGGCCGCCGCGCAGATCCTGGGCTACCGGGCCGGCGAACTGGGCGGTCGCGAGCTGCACACCCTCATCCTGCACTCCCGCGCCGACGGCTCCCCCTTCCCGTACGACGAGTCACCGCTCGCCGACACCCTGCGCTCCGGGCGCAAGCACCGGGTGCGCGGGCAGGTCGTGTACGCCAAGAACGGCGACAAGGTGCCGGTCGATCTGACGACCGCGCCCGTCCGCGACGGCGACCAGCTCGTCGGCGCCGTGATGACCTTCGCCGACCGGCGGCCCTACGAGGCGCTGGTGAAGGAGCGCGAGGACGCCGAGCAGCGGCACGCCGAGGAACTGGAGCGGATCGCCGAGGAGCACGCCTCCGAGCTGACCGCGCTGCGCCAGAAGCACGTCACCGAGGTGGAGGAGCTCCGCGAGAAGCACGCGGAGGAGCTCGCCGCGGGCGAGGAGCGCTACGCCGCGCTCGGGGAGCGCGAGAAGGACCGGTACGAGGCGCTCGCCGCCCGCCACGAGCAGTTGCTCACGCTCCTCGGCGTCTCCCTGCGCGGCCCGCTGGAGGAACTGCGCCGCGAGCTGTCCGCGCTGGCCGCGGACGACGCCGGGCAACTGTGGCCCGAGGCCAACCAGGTGCTCCACCACCTGTCGGCCGGCTACTCGCGGATCACCACGCTCATCGAGAACGTCCTCGGCTACCAGCGGCTCGACACCGGCGCCGAGGGCCTGTCGCGCAGGAAGGTGATGCTGGACGCCGTCGTCGCCTCCGGGGTCGACGGGGCCGTCGAGCTGGTCGGCCCGGGACGGGTGCAGTTCGCCGTGCACGCGCCGCCCATCGAGGCCGAGGTCGACCCGCGGCTGCTGGCGACCGCGCTGGCGCACCTCGTCGCCGACGTGGCGGGGGTCGACGCGACCGGCAACGCGCCGGTGTCGGCGGCCGGTTACATGGACAGCACCGTCGTGGTGGCGGCGGCGCAGCGCGGCGAGGTCGTGCGGATCGAGGTGCGCGGGCCGTACGCCGGGGGCGACCCGGTGCACGAGCCGATCGTGCGCGGGATCGTGCGGGCCCACGGCGGTGTGCTGCAGACGCACGAGGTGCCGGGCATGAGCGGCAGCGCGTACGTGCTGGAGGTGCCGATCGGGGCCGGAGCGGGGGCCGTCGCCGCCGAGGCCGGGCCCGCCGCCGGGACCACGGCGCCCGGGTCCGCCCCGGAGGCCGGCGCGGAGTCCGGCGCGGCCGGTGAGCCCGCCGAGGGCGCGGCGGCCGGCCGGACGCGTCCCGCCCTGGCACCGCCGGCCCCGGCCCCGGCCGCGGTGGCCGAGGCGGGCGGTGCGCAGGAGCGGACCGGCGGCGGACGGCGGCGGGCGCGGCGCGTCGACGCGTTCCTGGAGAGCGACCTCGTGGGCCCGGGCGGTGACACGGACGGCTCCGGCCTCCCCGGCGCCGAGGGCGAGGGGTCGGTGCCGACCGGTCGCCGCAGGAGGCGCGCGGCCGAGGCGCCCGGGCCCGTCCCGGCACCGGCCGCACCGCTGCCGGGCGAGGTGCCCGGCGGCACCGGCCGCCGTCGCCGCCGGCCCGCCGACGACGCGGCCGCGGGGCAGGGTTCCGGCGTGGCCGAGGGCGCCGTCGTCACGGCCGCCGAGCACGCCGCGGGGACCGCGGCCTCGGGCACCGGCCTGGGCGGCACCGTGCCGCCGCAGGGCGTCCCCGCCCCGTCCGGGCGCCGGGCCCGGCGCCCCGCCGACGAGCAGCACGCACTGCCCCCGGCGCTGCCCGCACCGTCCGGTGAGTCGGACCCCTCCGCCCCGGACGACCCGTCCCGGCCGACCGGACGCAGGCGGCGCGCCCTGGCCTCGGCGGCCGAGCGCGCGGCGGCGCAGGAGACCGGGCCCCGTCAGGTGTTCGCCCTGCCGCCCGCCGAGGCGGACCGGCCCGCCGGTACGGCTGCTGCGGGCGCCGGAGCGGCGGACGGTGTCCGGCCGGCGGAGGCCCCGGCGGCTCCGGGGACCGGGTTGCCCCAGACACCGCACGCACCGCAGATGCCGCAGGCGCCGCACGCACCGCAGACGCCACGCATGCCGCAGATGCCGCAGGCACCGCGGGGACCGCACGGGCCTGTTCCGGCGGGTGCGGAGGGACCGGCGTCGCCGGAGCCCGCCGCGCCGGGTGCCGCGCCGGGCGCCGACATCCCCGCTCAGGCGCGCGGCCACCGGCCGGCACACGGTACGGACCCCGCCGGGGCGGCCGGTGTGACGGCCTCCGGTGCGATGCCTTCCGGTGCCACGGCTTCCGGTGCGGCGGCTTCCGGTGAGGGTGAGGCCGGTGAGGGCCCGCCCGACGCCGTACCGCATGGACAGCCCGCCGTGCCCACCGCGCCGCAGCAGCATCCGGTGACCGATTCGACCGGCCGCCGTCGCCGTCCCGTGGCCATGCCGCCGGGCGCCGCCGCCCCGGCCGCCGGGCCGTCCGGGGCCCAGGGCCAGGGGCTCGCCGTTCCCGCGCAGAGCGTTCCGGTTCAGGACACCGCGGGCCGGGGCGTGCCGGTCGCGGCTCAGGGCGGCGGTGCCGCGCCGGCGTCCGCCCGGACCACCGGCGAGGCCCCGGCCCGGATCCCGGGGCAGATCCCCGCTCCGGTCCCGGCTTCGGCACCGGCCGCACCGCCCGCCACGGCGCCGGTGCCCGGCCGGACGCCGGAACAGGCCGGACAGGAGCCGCCCGCCGGGCAGGCCCGGCCCCAGGCCGGCACCGCCCCGGCCACGCCGAGCGCACCGAACGCGCCGGCCGCGACCGGTCAGCCCGGTCACGTGGCCGGTCAGGCCGGTCAGGCGGGTCAGGCGGGTCAGGCGGGGGTGCCCGCCCCGCAGCCGGGCACGGTCTGTCTCTTATACCCATCTCCGAGCCCACGAGACACTCGCTAAACTCGTATGCCGTCTTTTGCTTGAAAAAAAAAAAATATAA
>NZ_WYCT01000161.1 GCF_011008945.1 Streptomyces harenosi | reverse complement strand
CCGCCGCCCGGCCCCGGCTTCCCCCAGCAGCCGCAACAGCCGCAGCAGCCCCAGCCTCCGCAGCAGCAGGCGCAGCCGGCGACCTGGACGGCGACCATCGGCCCGGACCGCGAGTACTTCATGGCGATGATGCAGCGCTCGGGCCCCGAGGCCGCCGGCCTGAACCTGCCCGCCTACTCGCCCGAGCAGCGGCGCACGCTCACCGGCAGCCAGGTCACCATCGGCCGCCGCCGCCACTCCACCGGTGACACCCCCGACATCGACCTGTCGGTGCCGCCGGAGGACCCGGGCGTCTCACACCAGCACGCGCTCCTGGTGCAGCAGCCCGGCGGCGGCTGGGCGATCGTCGACCAGAACTCCACCAACGGCACCACGGTGAACGGCTCGGACGAGCCCATCCAGCCCTTCGTGCCGGTACCGCTGCAGGACGGCGACCGGGTGCACGTCGGCGCCTGGACGACGATCACCATCCGCCGCGGTTAGGGCCTGCCGCCCGGACCGGGAGGCCCACGACCGGTCGTGCTCACGACCGGTCGGGGCTGATCGGGATCGATCGGGGCCGGCCGAGGTCGGTCAGGACAGGGGCCAGGCGTACGGCCCCCGCGGATCGTCCAGCCAGGCCCGGGTGTGCTCGCCGCGGACGGTGACGCCGTACCGCTCGCGCCCCGGCGCGCCCTCGCGCTCCCACAGCGCGTAGGCCGCCCGCGGGTCGAGCCGGCCGCCCGTCAGCGTCAGCAGGAACCGGAACAGGTCGTCCTGGCGCGCCCTGCGCGGGACGCCGCCGAGGTCACCCGGCATCTGCGGGTCGGGCACGGGCGCGCCGCCCCGCAGGGGCACGAAGTAGGCCGGGGTGTCCAGGAACCGTCCCTCGGCGTGGCCGGCGTCGCGCACGGTGAGCGCGACCAGGCCGGTGGCGAGCGGGGTGAGGATCCGGCCGCCCGGGCGGCACTGGGCGAGCCAGGCGGGCGGGACGGCCGCCGGGGCGCAGGTCGCGATGATCCGGTCGAAGGGGGCGCGCCCGGGGACCCCGCGCGCGCCGTCGCCGGTGACGACGACCGGGCGGTACCCGGCGGCGTCCAGGTGCCGGCGGGCGGACTCGGTGATCTCCGGGTCCAGGTCGACGGTGGTGACCAGGGCGTCGTCGCCGAGCCGGTGGGCGAGCAGGGCCGCGTTGTAGCCGGTGCCGGCGCCGATCTCCAGGACCCGGTCGCCGTCCCGCACCTTCAGCCCGGCCAGCATCGCGGCCATCAGCGAGGGCTGGCTGCTGGAGGAGAGCAGCTCGCCGTCGCGCACCCGGGTGGCCAGCGGGGCGTCCTCGTAGGCGCCGCGCAGCCAGCGTTCGCGCGCGGCCGGGTCGGGGTGCTCGCCCCACCGGCGCTCGTAGCCGCCCGCGGCCACGACGTAGTAGTACGGCACGAAGAGGTGGCGCGGGACGGCCGCGAACCCCTCCCGCCACACCGGGTCGCCGGCCCAGGCCCCGCTCCGCTCGATCTCGCGCACCAGCGCCTGCCGCGCGGACGCGGCGAGACCGCCCGGGTCCAGGTCCAGGTCCAGGACCCGGTCGCCGTCCCCGTGCCCGTCCTCACCGGGAGCGTGCCCGCCCATGCCTCCACAGTAGGGCGGTCCTGGGCCTTGAGTCCTAGGCCGCGGTGTCTGAGACCATGGACGGCGTGAATGAGATTCGGCGCGGCACGCTTCAGGAGCAGACCTTTTACGAGCAGGTCGGCGGGGAGGAGACCTTCCGCCGGCTCGTCCACCGCTTCTACCAGGGAGTCGCCGAGGACCCGGTCCTGCGGCCGATGTATCCCGAGGAGGACCTGGGCCCCGCCGAGGAGCGCCTGGCGCTGTTCCTGATCCAGTACTGGGGCGGCCCGACGACGTACAGCGAGAACCGCGGCCATCCCCGGCTGCGCATGCGCCACGCCCCGTTCGCCGTCGACCGGGCGGCGCACGACGCCTGGCTGAAGCACATGCGGGTCGCCGTCGACGAGCTCGGCCTGTCCGAGGAGCACGAGCGGACGCTGTGGAGCTATCTGACGTACGCCGCGGCGTCGATGGTGAACACCCCGGGCTGAGGCGCGATCCGGGCGCCGCACCCCGCCCGGCGCCCACCGACGCGGCACACGGGGGCGCCGGGCGGCACGCGTGAGTACACGTGGGAGCCGCCGGGCAGCGTGGCTCGGCACACGCACGGGGGACGCCGGGTGACGTGGCTCTGCACACATACGGGGGACGCCGGGTGACATGGCTCAGGACACGCACCGGGGACGCCGGGTGACGTGGCTCTGCACACATACGGGGGACGCCGGGTGACATGGCTCAGGACACGCACCGGGGACGTCGGGTGACGTGGCTCGGGGCGCGCACGAGCCGCTGGGCGGCGTGACTCGGCACACGCAGGGACGCCGGGTGACATGGCTCGACACTCGCGGAAGGCACCGAGCGGCACGGCTCGGCACACGCAGGGGCCGCCGGGCGGCGTGACTCAGCACACGCAGGCCCACCGGGCGGCACGGCCCAGCACACGCGGAAGTCGCCAGGTCGCTGGGGCCCCGCACACGCGGAAATCGCCAGGTCGCTGGGGCCCCGCACACGCGGGAGCCACCGGGCGGCACGGCTCAGCGCACGCGGAAGCCGCCGGGGCGCTGGACTTCAGCGCACGCTGAGGCCCAGCGGTCCGAGGCCCGCGCGCCGCACGGCGACCGAACCGTAGGGGGTGCGCAGCCGCAGCCACGCCCCCGAGGAGAACAGCGCCGGGGCGTCCTGGGGGCCGCTTCCCGCGGACCGCAGGAAGCCCAGGGCGTGTGCGGCGTGCACGGCCCGCACCGGCAGCCCGGTATCGGCGACCGTGCGGGACCAGATTTCGCGCCCGATCCGGTCGAGCTCGGCGCGTGTCCGCCGCTCGGGCGCGAGCTCCTGGGTGCGGCCGCGGAACTCGGCGACACCGGCGGCGACGAGCCGGCGCAGCTCGTCCAGGGCGGGCAGCCCCGGCTCGGGCCGCCAGCCGCCGCGCGGCGGCAGCACCCCGGCCCACGGCGGGCCGGTCACCGCGCCGGGCACGGCGGCCGTGGCGGCCGCCTCGTCCACCGACTCCAGCAGTTCACCGGCGGAGACGGTCACGTCGAGCGTGGCGTCAAGCCCGTTCTCGTACGGCTTGGCGAGCCGCGCCGCGCGGATCGCCAGCACCTCGAAGGAGGCCGGCCGCCCGAAGACGGCCAGCGCCGTGCCGGCCGCCTGGATCCGGACGGCGGCGGACCGGTCGTAGTGGAGCAGCCGGGAGAGGAAGGCGGCGAGATCGGCCGCCTCCCCGTCGTCCGCGAGGTGGAGCACCGTCATGCGGCGACGGCCTCCGCCTCGTCGTCCTCCATGTACTCCTGGAGGAACTCCCGTTCCTCCTCGGTGATCCGGCGGGGCCGCTGCGCCTCGAAGTCGAACGGCACGATCACCGTGGAGGCCCGGACGTAGATCTGGTCGCCGTCCTTCACCTCGTAGGCGAGGGTGAAGGACGCGGCCCTGATCTCCGTGACCCACAGCTCGATGTCGACCGGGGCGTGCCGGTGCACGAGCTGCCGCTTGTAGTCGATCTCGTGGCGCGCCACCACCGACCCCTGCTTGAACTCCTTGTCCGGGCGGAACAGGAAGTCGATCCGGGCTTCCTCCAGGTAGCGCAGGAAGACCACGTTGTTGACGTGACCGTACGCGTCCATGTCCGCCCAGCGCAGCGGGCAGCGGTAGATGTGCCGCAAGATCAGCCCCGGGTCAGCTTCTTGTAGGTGGCGCGGTGCGGACGCGCGGCGTCCGGCCCGAGCCGCTCGATCTTGTTCTTCTCGTAGGACTCGAAGTTGCCCTCGAACCAGAACCACTTGGACTCACCCTCGTAGGCGAGGATGTGGGTGGCGACGCGGTCGAGGAACCACCGGTCGTGGGAGACCACGACGGCGCAGCCCGGGAACTCCAGCAGGGCGTTCTCCAGGCTGGAGAGCGTCTCGACGTCGAGGTCGTTGGTCGGCTCGTCGAGGAGCAGCAGGTTGCCGCCCTGCTTGAGGGTGAGCGCCAGGTTCAGCCGGTTGCGCTCACCGCCGGAGAGCACGCCGGCCGGCTTCTGCTGGTCCGGGCCCTTGAAGCCGAACGCGGAGACGTACGCCCGCGAGGGCATCTCGACCTGGCCGACGTTGATGTAGTCGAGTCCGTCGGACACGACCTCCCACAGCGTCTTCTTCGGGTCGATGTTCTCGCGGCTCTGGTCGACGTAGGAGATCTTGACGGTGTCGCCGACCTTGATCGCACCGGAGTCGGGCTGCTCCAGGCCCTGGATCATCTTGAACAGGGTGGTCTTGCCGGCGCCGTTGGGGCCGATGACACCGACGATGCCGTTGCGCGGGAGCGTGAACGACAGGTCGTCGATGAGGACCTTCTCGCCGAACGCCTTGTTGAGGTTGCTGACCTCGACCACCACGTTGCCCAGACGCGGGCCCGGCGGGATCTGGATCTCCTCGAAGTCCAGCTTCCGCATCTTCTCGGCCTCGGCGGCCATCTCCTCGTAGCGGGCCAGACGCGCCTTGGACTTGGCCTGCCGCCCCTTGGCGTTGGACCGCACCCACTCCAGCTCTTCCTTGAGCCGCTTCTGGCGCTTGGCGTCCTTCTGCCCCTCGACCTTCAGACGGGTCTGCTTGGTCTCCAGATACTTCGAGTAGTTGCCCTCGTAGCCGTGCAGCCGGCCGCGGTCGACCTCGCAGATCCACCCGGCGACGTTGTCCAGGAAGTACCGGTCGTGGGTGACGGCGACGACGGTGCCGGGGTACTTGGCCAGGTGCTGCTCCAGCCAGTTCACCGACTCGGCGTCGAGGTGGTTGGTGGGCTCGTCGAGCAGCAGCAGGTCGGGCTGCTCCAGCAGCAGCTTGCACAGCGCGACACGGCGGCGCTCACCACCGGAGAGGTTGGTGACGGGCCAGTCGCCGGGCGGGCAGCCGAGGGCGTCCATGGCCTGCTCGAGCTGGGCGTCCAGGTCCCACGCCTCGGCGTGGTCCAGCTCCTCCTGGAGCTTGCCCATCTCCTCCAGCAGCGCGTCCGAGTAGTCGGTGGCCATCAGCTCGGCGATCTCGTTGAACCGGTCGAGCTTGCCCTTGATCTCGGCGACGCCCTCCTGGACGTTCTCCAGGACCGTCTTGTCCTCGGTCAGCGGGGGCTCCTGCAACAGGATGCCGGCGCTGTAGCCGGGCGCGAGGAAGGCGTCACCGTTCGACGGCTGCTCGAGCCCCGCCATGATCTTCAGGATCGTCGACTTACCGGCACCGTTCGGGCCGACAACACCGATCTTTGCGCCAGGCAGGAAGTTCAGGGAGACGTCGTCAAGGATGACCTTGTCGCCGTGCGCCTTGCGCGCCTTGCGCATGGTGTAGATGTACTCAGCCAAGAGAAACCGTCCGGCAGCTTGTGATCTGGCAGTGGGCAGATACACCCCATCTTGCCTGACCGCCACCCCTGGGAGGAAACGCGTTCCGCCCGGAGCCCCTGACCTGGCCTTTCCCACACGACACCGGAGCCCCGCCGGTCACTGCCGGCCCGCCCGCCCCGGCGTCGTCACCGAGCCGTACCGCTCGTGGTCGCCCGGCGGGCGGGGCGGTGGCTCAGTGGCGGGGGGTGGTGTTCTTTCGCCGGACGGTCAGCAGGGTGCCGCCGCCGACGATCACCAGGCCGAGGGCGATGGCGCCGATCAGCGGGGTGACGCCGGAGCCGCCGGTCTCGGCGAGGTTGGTGTCCGCCGCGGTGCCGCCGGCCGCGGCGGGGACCGGCTCGCCGACGATCTGGGTGTCCTGGCCGCTCCGGCTCTCGCTGCCCTGGGTCCGGCAGTCGAGGACGCCGGTGAACCGCTTCTCGAAGCCGCCCGGCCCGCTGATGGTGAAGTCGTAGGGCTGCCCCTCCTGGAGGGGGACCGCCACCGTGCGGGTCTCACCGGCGGCTATGGCGTACTCGGTGTCCATCAGCTCGAAGGCGAACGCCTCGTCGCCGCGGTTGACGGCGGTGATGTCCAAGGTGCCCTCGGCGCAGTTCTCCGCCGCGGACAGGGCGGGCACCGGGCCCGTGGCGCCCCACGTCGCGCTCGCCGCCGCCGAGACCGTCGACTCGCTGGACCCGGCCAGGATCTGGGTCTGGCTGCGGGACTCGGAGGCGAAGGCGCGCCCCACCGGCACGGTGGTCGAGCCCTGCACGGTCAGCTCCGCCGTGCCGGGCGGGGCGTCCTCCGGCACGTCGAAGAAGACCTGGCTGCCGTCGGTGACGGAGGTGACGGCCCTGCCGTTCCTGTCGACGATCCGCACGCCGCCGGTGGCGGCGTCCGCCGGCGGCGTCACCGTCGCACGGTCCGCGTCGGTGTGCACGGTCACCGGTCCCAGCCGCTCGCCGGGACGGCCGGCAACGGCGGGCGGGTCGAGGCGGAGGGACGCCGCGGGCTCGGCCAGGGCGCGGGCCTTGTCCTGGAGGTAGTCCGCGAGCCGTTCGGCCTGCGGGTCCAGGGCCCGGACGTCCGCGTCGTCCGAGTAGCGCCAGATGGCCACCTGCGTGCCGGCCGCCGCGTCCTGCTCGGTGAGCCCCCCTCGCACTCCCGCCTTCTTGGCGAGCGCGGCGAGGTCGTTCACCTGCGGGTAGGAGTTCTGCAGGATCCAGCGGATGCGGCCCGCGTCCGGGTTGGTGCCCAGCGAGGTCCCGCTCCAGGGGGTCTCGTGGTACTTGGCGCCCTTCTGCGTGGGGCTCTGGATGTCGACGCAGTACGTCTGGAGCATGCCGCCGCCCTCGACGGACATCTCGAACAGGCCGGCCGGCACCTGCTGCCGTCCCGTGGCCCCCTCCATCACCGCCGTGCCGTAGGTCTTCAGTCCGTTCACGGTGGCGGTCGCCCCGCTGCGGCTCTGCGCCGTCCCGTCGGCGGCGGCCGGGGCGGCGCCGACCAGGACGCCGGCGGCGGTGAGCCCGGACACCACGGTCGCGGCGGCGAGGCGTGCCGCCCCTCGCCCGGGCGTGGACGGCGCGGAGTACGCAGAAAACACCAAATTCCCCTTCGAGCAGGACCCGTTGATGTGGGGGGAAACGGTCCCACCAGCAGAATCAGCAGCCCCGGAGGGCATGCCCGGCATCCTAAGTACGCGGCACAGCGCACTCCCCGGCGAGGCCGCCCGATCACCGATCCGACTCGGAATCGTTATCGCCGCAGCGGCTCTGAACAGGGCTTATCGACAAATCCACTCGGCGTTGCGCCGTACGTATTCCTCGATAAGCCGCAGTTCGGACAGGTGTGCGTCAGGGGAAAGAGCGGGCGGATCAGTGCTGACGTCACGTCAGTGCCGGTTGCTCCTCGGGTTGTTGCTGCGGCTCGTCGTTCGCTCCCGCCGCCGCGGTCTCCCAGTTGGGCTCCGGGCGTGGTGAAGTAGTGGCGGATTCCGGCTTGTTGGTGCGCCGGAAGGCCGATGTGCCGCGGGTGAGGTCGTGACCGATCGCCACCGCGTCGATGTCCGCCGAGGTCCGGCTCTGCCCCTCGCGCACATCCGTGCGCACCTTCAGCCGGCCCTGCACCATGACGGGGTCGCCCACCGCCAGGGACGCCGCCGCGTTGGCGGCGAGCTGCCGGTGGGCCCACACCGTGAAGAAGTTGGTGTGGCCGTCCGTCCAGGCGCTCTTCTCCCGGTCCCAGTAGCGCGAGGTGACCGCCAGGCGGAACCGCGCCGACGGGCCGCTCGCCAGCTCCCGGTAGACCGGATGCGTCGCCACGTTGCCCACCGCGCAGATCATCGTCTCGTTCATGGTGCACCCCTCCCTCGCCCGGACGCCGACGCCGGGCGGACGCGCGTACGGGCCCCTCCCGTACGGCCGGGTCTGCCGCGGCGGGGACGCCGTCGCCGTACCCCGCCGCCATCACGACGGCCGGGCGCGGGCACCCGGTGCCACCGCCGGACCCGGCGACCGGAGCCCTCCCGGGCAGGTCCCGGGCGGCCGCGCTCGCCGTACGGCCGACCGCGTCCGCCGGGGGCCCGCCGGGCGCGGTCTCGCCGCACGGCCAGACTGCCTCCACCGGGCCGGGCCCCGCTCGGCGCTGTGGAGCACCGCCCGCCTGTGGACAACTCCGTCACCCGTGGGCGTGACGCACCCTGCGAACCCCACGCCTCCGCTTCCGCCGGGTCGTCACCCGTGGGCGTGACGCACGCACCGAACGCGGCCCTCCCCTCCCCCGGTCCGGTCCGGACCGGGCGGGCGGGGAGGGGCGGGGCGCGGGAGCGCTACCGCGCCCCGGCCCCCGTGACCCGCCCGTACTGCTCACGCACCTCCCGATACCGCAGCAGTTCGGCCGCCACCGCGTCCAGCACACGGGCCCGGCCGCACCCGGCCGCCGCCTCTCTCAGGCGGCGTTCCGCCTCCTGCCCGTACCGGCGCGCCGGCCCCCGGGCCGCCATGCGGCAGCTCCACTCGATGACGGGGCCGCCGATGATGCCGGACAGCATCAGCAGCACGGGCACGCCCAGGTTCGGCGACATGAACCCGATGATCTGGCCCAGCAGCCACAGCCCGCCCACGACCTGGACCAAGGTCATGCACGCCTGGGCGAACACGGCCACCGGCCACCACCCCGGGCGCGGCGGCCGGCCCGGGGGCAGTCCCGCCGTGGCCACCAGTTCGTCCAGCGCCTCGGGCAGTCCCT
The DNA here is from genome assembly GCF_011008945.1 of Streptomyces harenosi. Lineage (GTDB taxonomy): Bacteria > Actinomycetota > Actinomycetes > Streptomycetales > Streptomycetaceae > Streptomyces > Streptomyces harenosi. Next base: position 7,471 of record NZ_WYCT01000161.1, on the reverse strand, counting down.
GCGCACCGCGTACGGCCGCCTCGCGCACCGCCTGGGCCCACGGCACCGGCAGCCCGGCCGAGGCCCGGTCGGCGACGATGCGGACCGCCTGCTCGACGCGCTGGCGGGCGGTGGCCTCCTCGTCGGCCTGGACGCGCAGCGGGAGCCGTCCGGTCGGGGGTTCGCGCCGGTCCAGGTACCAGCGCCACAGCCGCAGCCAGGGCGTGCCGCAGGCGCGGCCGGCGTTGCGCAGCCAGGCGCGTTCGGCCGCCTCGCCCGCCGCGGTGGCGCCCACCGCGTCCGCGAGCCGGTCCGCGAACTCCTCGCGCGCCTCCTCGCTGAGCCCGGCGCGCCGTCCGGTGACGTAGACCGGGCGCAGCCGCCCGGCGGCGCCGTCCACGTCGGCCGCGATCCGGCGGGCCGGGGCCCCGCGCTCCGCCACGAACTGGCCGAGCGCCTCCCGCAGCTCGGCGACCCCGTCCCCGGTGAGCGCGGACAGCGCGAGCACGTTCGCGCCCGGCTCGCCGTACTCCCCCAGGGCGACGCCGTCCTCGTCCAGCAGCCGCCGCAGATCGTCGAGGACCTGGTCGGCGGCCTCCCCGGGCAGCCGGTCGATCTGGTTCAGGACGACGAACATGACCTCCGCGTGGCCCGCCATGGGCCGCAGGTACCGCTCGTGGAGGAGGGCGTCGGCGTACTTCTCCGGATCCACGACCCAGATGACGGCGTCGACCAGCGCCAGGATGCGGTCCACCTGCTCGCGGTGCTGCACGGCCGCCGAGTCGTGGTCGGGCAGGTCGACCAGGACCAGCCCGCGCAACTGCGCCTCCACGTCCGGGTACTGCAGGGGGCGCCGCCGCAGCCGGCCCGGGATGCCGAGCCGGTCGAGCAGACCGGCCGCGCCGTCGCTCCAGCTGCACGCGATCGGCGCCGCCGTGGTGGGCCGGCGCACACCGGTCTCCGAGATGGTCACCCCCGCCAGCGCGTTGAAGAGCTGCGACTTGCCGCTGCCGGTGGCACCGGCGAGGGCGACGACGGTGTGCCGGCCCGACAGCCGGCGCCGCGCACCGGCCTCGTCGAGGACCCGGCCCGCCTCGGCGAGGGTCCCGTTGTCCAGCCGGGTGCGGGAGAGCCCGACGAGCTCGCGCAGCGCGTCCAGGCGTGCCCTGAGCGGCCCGTCGTACGCGAGCGGCGGCGCGTCCGGGGCGCAGGGCGCCGGACGGGAGACGCCGGGGAGCTGCTGTCCGCCGTCGGTCTCGCTGGCCCGGCGTGCGATCAGCCCGTCGTCCCAGGCGTCCGCGCAGTCCGCGCCCTCGGACGGGGTGCCGCGCGGGCGGTCCCGCTCCTCGCGGTCGCCGTGGCCGGCGCGCTCCCCGCGGCGGGACGGGGCGCCGTCCGTCCCGCGCGCGTCGCCGCCCCGCGCGTATACGCGTTCCCGTTCCTGTTCCCGCTCCCGGCGGGGGTCCCGCCGCCCGGGGGCGGTGGCGGCGGCCGGCTCCCCCCGGTGCCCGTGTTCCCCCGGCGACCGGTCCGCACGGCGGTCGTCGCCGCGGGCCGTGCCCTTCGGGCGGCCGGTGTGCTCGGTGGGGTCCTGGTCAGTGACGGCGGACACCGGTCACCTCTCCTTCTGCAGTACGGACAGCGCGGCGATCAGTTCGGCCTGGGGCTCGGGATGGATGTCGAGGGCGTCGAGGGAGGCGAGCCGGCGCTCGCGCTCCCGGTGCACGACCCCGTCCACGTACTCGGACAGCAGCCGCCCGCCCCGGTCCCGCAGCCGCAGCGCGCCGTGCGCGCCGATCCGCTCGGCGAGCCCCTCCCCCGCGGGCCGGGCCCGGCGCCCGCCCAGCAGCGCGGTGGCGACCAGCGCGGCGACGACCTCGGGATCGGGGGCGACGCTCCGGTCGACCTCGCGCACCTCCTCCTCGGCGTACTCCTCCAGCTCCCGCCGCCACCGCCGTACGGCCATGCCGATGCGGTGCTCGGCCCGCGCCGGCGAGATGCCGCGGCCGGTGAGCTCCGGCGTGTGGGCCGCCGGTTCGTGCCGCCACGCCTCGTCGACGCGCTCGTCGGCGGCGGTGACGGCGCACAGCAGGAGAGCGGCCAGGCTCTCGGTGAGGGCGTCCAGGAGTTCCCGGGCGGTGCAGTCGAGCGGGAAGGCGCGCCACCGCTTCAGCGCGTCCCCGGCGAGCACGGCCCCGGCCTGCAACCGGCCCCGCACGCGCGCGTGCTCGCTGTCGTAGGCGCCGTCGACGGCGGCGGTGAGCCGGAGGGCGGCGGCGTACTGCGCGGCGGCGGCACTAGCCAGCTCCGGCATGCGGGACTTGAGGGAGTCGAGGAGTCCGTGGGCGGTACGGGCCATGGCGTCCTGCCGGGCGGCGGGGTCCTGCGCCCGTTGGACCAGCCAGCTCCGCAGCGGGGCCACGGCGGTGGCCGGCAGCAGTCCGCCGCCCCAGGCCGACTCGGGCAGCTCGGGCACGGTGAACCGGGGCACGTCGCCGAGCCCGGCCTTGGTCAGCAGCGCGGCGTACTGCCGCGAGACCTCGGACACCACCTGGTGGGGCACGCGGTCGAGCACCGTGACGAGGGTGGCGTCGTACTCCTTGGCGGTGCGCAGCAGGTGCCAGGGGACGGCGTCGGCGTAGCGGGCGGCCGTGGTGACCATCACCCAGATGTCGGCGGCGCACAGCAGCTCGGCGGCCAGGACCCGGTTCCCGGCGACCAGCGAGTCGATGTCGGGCGCGTCGAGCAGGGCGAGGCCGGGCGGCAGGGTGTCGGCGGTCTCGATGCGCAGCACGCGCGCGGGGTTCTCCCCCGGCAGCAGCAGGTCGTCGCCGGGGTCCTGGTGGGGCACCCACACGCGCGTGAGTTCGGGCAGGATCCGCGGGCCGCTGAACCAGTGGTGATCCTCCGGATGGCAGACCAGGACCGGCGTCCGGGTCGTCGGGCGCAGGACCCCCGCCTCGCTGACCCGGCGCCCCACGAGCGAGTTCAGCAGCGTGGACTTGCCCGCCCCGGTGGATCCGCCGATGACGGCGAGCAGCGGGGCCTCGGGCTCCTTGAGCCGGGGCATCAGGTAGTCGTCGAGCTGCGCGAGCAGTTCGTCGCGGTTGGCACGCGCGCGTGGGGCCCCCGCCAGGGGCAGCGGGAAGCGTGCGGCCGCGACACGGTCGCGCAGGGCGGAAAGTGCGTCGAGCAACTGAGGCCGTACGTCCAAGGTCACCACATGCGAAGAATGCCCAATTTTAGGGGAATTCTGAAGCATATGAGCATGTCTGCGCGCCGACAGGACGCAAGGGACGGAAGGGGCGAGTGGGGCGTCGACACAGCGCAGGCATAACGAGTGCACAACACCCGATGCGCAGGGCGCCAAAAGCGGTGCACGATTCGCACCTGCCTGCGATTATCAGGATCGCTTCACCGAACCTCCACATCGAGCCACGGAGGGGAAGCAACCGGGACAGGGAGCCGGGAGCCCTATCCTTGTCCCCGGCGACGTCACGGATCAGCCATCACGGCCCCGCGGCGAAGGCCACCACACCAGGCCCCCGTAGCTCAGTGGATAGAGCAGGCGCCTTCTAAGCGCTTGGCCGCAGGTTCGAGTCCTGCCGGGGGCGCCAGTGCACGCCCTCCCGCCGGGGAGGGTTTCTCCCTGGTCAGGGCCGGTGTCAGCCGGTCCGGCGAAGAGCCCCGGACGCCCTTTGGCGATCAAGGGCGGGCTCCGCGGCCGCCCGCTGCCACCGGATTCCCGCGCGTGGCGGCGTCGCATACGCGCCAGAGTCCCCGGCAGCCGGAGGACCAGTCGGTGCCGTGCGCCTCCGGCAGGCGCGCCACAGATCAGCGGCAGGATCCCGCCCGCCGCCTCCCTCCTCGGGCCCCCTCGTCTCCGGGCCCCCTCGTCTCCGGGCGCTCTCGTCTCCGGGGCCCGGCGAGCGCGAGTTGACCCTCCCCTTACGTCAGGCTCCAGGCTGTAGGCCGACGAAAGGGCGGGTGGATGAGCTACTCCGTGGGGCAGGTCTCGGCCTTCGCCGGGGTGACGGTGCGTACGCTGCACCACTACGACAAGGCGGGACTTCTTACGCCGAGCGAGCGCAGCCGCGCCGGTTACCGGCTCTACAGCGAGGCCGATCTGGTCCGTCTCCAGCAGATCCTCTTCTATCGCGAGCTCGGCTTCTCCCTCGAAGAGATCTCCGCGATCTTCCAGGATCCCCAGGTGAACCCCCTGGAGCGGCTCCGGGCCCGGCAGCGGCAGCTCAGCGAGGAGATCGCCAGGCTGCAACGGCTGGCCGAGGTGGCGGAACGGGCGATCGAGGTGCAGAAGACCGGGGTTCCCCTGACCCCTCGGGAACGCTTCGAGGTCTTCGGTGAGATCACCTTCGACCTGAGCTATGCCACCGAGGCGGAGCTGAAGTGGGCGGACTCGGAGGGACAGCGCGAGGCGATGGCGCGCGCGGCCGCCCACACCAAGGAGGACTGGCGCCGGCTCATGGGCGAGGCCGCCGCCTGGCGCGCGGAGCTGCTCGCGGCCTTCGACGAGGGCGAGCCGAGCGACGGCGAGCGGGCCATGGACCTCGCCGAGGAGCACCGCCTGCACATCGCACGCTGGTTCACCTCGTGCCCGTTCGACATGCACCGGCGCATCGCGGACGACTTCGTCGCCGACCCGCGCGCGTTCGCCCTGGTCGTACCGCCGTCGCAGCAGCGCCCGGGCCTGGCCGCCTACACGCGCAAGGCGGTCCACGCCAACGCGGCCCGGCACACGGGCGGCCGTGCCGATGCCGGGGAGGACCGATGCGGATCCTGATCACCGCGGCCGGATCGCGCGGCGACGTCGCGCCCTACACGGGCCTGGGCGCCGCACTGCGCCGGGCCGGGCACGACGTCACCCTCGCCGCCACCGACACGTTCGCGTCTCTCGTACGCGACGCGGGGCTGGGCTTCCGCGGTCTTCCCGCCGGCACACGGGTACGCGGCACCGGCACCGGCACCGGCACCGGCACCGGCACCGGCAGACGTGAACGGACGCGCACCGCCGCCGCGTTCATCGCCGAGCTGGGCCGGGGCTTCGCCGACGTGCTGGACGAGGGCACGGACCTGCTGCTGCTGTCGACCACCACGGCCCCGCTCGGCTGGCACCTCACCGAGGCCACGGGCACACCGAGCCTCGGCGTGTACCTCCAGCCCACCGCGCCGACCGGCGACTTCCCACCCGTGGTGACGGGCGCGCGCTCGCTGGGCCGTATCGCCAACCGAGCGACCGGACGCCTCGCTCTGCGGGTGGCCGACCGCCTTTACGAACAGGCGGTCGCCGGGCTGCGCCACCGCCTCGGGCTGCCCCCGTGCTCCCCTTCCGAGATGCGCCGGCGCCAGGAGAAGGCGAACTGGCCCGTCCTGCACGGCTTCAGCACGGCCCTGGTGCCCCGTCCCTCCGACTGGCGCTCCGGCCTGGAGGTCGTGGGCAACTGGTGGCCCCACCACGACCCGGCCGCGCGGTTGCCCGCCGCTCTCGAGGACTTCCTGGGCGCCGGGCCCCGGCCCGTCCTCGTCGGCTTCGGAAGCATGGCGTCCGGCGACGGGGAACGGCTGAGCGAGATCGCCGTGCGGGCCCTGCGCCGCGCCGGACTGCGCGGCATCCTCCAGGCCGGCAGCGCCGGGCTCGCCGCCGACGGGGACGACGTGTTCACCATCGGGGACGTACCGCACGCCCTGCTGTTTCCACGGCTGGCCGCGGTGGTCCACCATGGCGGGGCCGGCACATCGGCGGCCGCGTTGCGCGCGGGAGTGCCCTCGGTGCCCGTGCCGATCACCGCGGACCAGCCGTTCTGGGCGGGCCGGCTCGCCGCCCTCGGTGCCGCCACCGGCCCGATCCCCTACCGTTCCCTCACCGCCGAACGGCTTGCCGGCTCACTTGACCGAGTGGTGAAGCAGCAGGCACACAGCCGAGCCGCCGCCCGAGCGGCCCGGCATCTGACGGCCGAGGACGGAGCGGGCCAGGCACTCGAGGCCATCCACCGGCTGACCGGCGGATGACGCTCGGCCTGCCTCCGAGACGACGTCCCGCAGCCCGTGCCGGCCACGACGACCCGCCCGCCGGCGATCCTGGACGACCGCCGCCGCCCGTAGGCACCGCCCCCGCACGGCCCTTCGCGGGCCGGGCAGGGGGCGCCTCACCGTGCTCGGGTCACCGCCGTCGCGCGGCGACGGCGCCGGTGTGCCGGGCTTCGGCCGCGGGGAGTGCGCTCACCCGTACCGGTAGAGGTGGCCGTGGTTCTCCAACTGGGCCGGGGTCACGTCCCACGGGGGCAGGGCCTGGTGGCGGGCGATGATGCGGCCGTGCTGGGGGTCCCTCTTGCCGGGTGGGTCGGCCGGCAGGTAGCGGGCGCCCCGGTGGCGGGCCTGCCAGCGGGACCACTGGAGGTCGACGAAGGCGTGCAGCAGCCAGAAGACGGGGTCGTTGACGGAGGCGCCGCCGACCATGACCCCGCCGACCCAGCGGTGCACCCGGTTGTGGTTGCGCCAGGAGGTGCTGCCCCGGCCGGGGCCCCAGCCCTCCAGCTTGTTGCGGAAGCCCTTGGCGGAGGTCGAGTCCCAGGGCGCGGCGTCGTAGGCGGGGTCCTTCAGCGCCCACTCCAGGTCGCTCCTGGCCGGCAGTCGGATGGGGTCGCGGCGGCGGCCGAGGTCCCGGGTGAGGAACCGGGTGTCGGTCACGTTGTACCGGAGGGTCCAGTTGCCCTCCTTGTAGGCGAACGGCCCGGTCGTCACCTGGTGGTCCGCGGCGCGGCCGTTGCCGCCGAGCAGGTCGGCGGTCCAGGGGGCGGAGGTGGCGCGCCGGTCCTTGGTCCAGTCCCAGTACGGCACGGTGACCGAGGGGTCCACCCGCTGCAGCGCCCGCTCCAATTCCAGCAGGAACTGCCGGTGCCAGGGCAGGAAGGACGGGGTCATGTGGGCCACGCGCAGCCCGTCCTCCCCGTCGGGGACGAAGTACTCGATGTGCATGCGCACGAACTCGTCGTACTCGCCCCGGCGTTTGACCTCCAGCAGCGCCCGTACGAACCGCTGCCGCTCGGTGCGGGTCAGGGTGGTGACGTCCTTACGCGTGTACACCATGGCGGCCTCCCCCGTGCCCGTGCCCGCCGCCCGTCTCGCGCAGCCGCTGCCCCGGCGGGAGTTCGTCGACGGCCGCGCGGGCCGCCTCCAGCGGGGTGGGGTACGAGCGGGAGTGGTCGACCATGCTCATCCAGGTGCCGTCGGCGCGGCGCATCAGGTGCAGCGGGCACCCGTCCACGGTGACGTGCCAGGTGCCGGGGCCACCGGCCGCGTCCGGTGTCCTGACGCCGCGGATGCGCCGGCCGAGGTAGGTCTCCTCGAACACGTCGCTGCCTGGGCCGGCCAGGGGGCGGGTCGCGGCCCGCGCGCGCCCGTCCGTGGCGGGCCCGTCCCTCCGTGAGGCTTCCGCGGGCTTCGGCGGCTGTGCGGGCCGGGGGGAGCCGGGGGC
>NZ_WYCT01000160.1 GCF_011008945.1 Streptomyces harenosi | reverse complement strand
CCTCCGCCCCCTCCACCCCCTGACCGGGAGCTGCGCGCCCGCGGGCCGAACCTGATTGAATCCGGTGTGGCGCCCCGGAGGCGGACCACGCCTGCGGAGCCGACGATCTGTGGCCGGCGGTGGGGAGAGCATGGACGAGGGGAAGCCCCCGGAGGCGAAGTGGTGGAGCCGGCCTCGCCCGCAGGCCCCCGCGCGGCCGGCGGACGGCCCGGCCTCGGCCCGGAGCGACGGCGGCGGCGCACCGGCACGCCCCGCGACGCCCCCGCGGCCGGCCACGGACGACGGCGACTACGAGCTGGAACGGCCGACGGCGGTCGCGGACGGGAGCCGGCGCGCCGACGACGCGGGTGGGGCCCTGGCGGCCGGCGGTTCCGCCGCGGGAGCGGGGTATTCACGCCCGGGGGGCGCCACCGGTGATGCCGCGCGTGCCGACGACGCGGGTGGGGCCCTGGCGGCCGGCGGTTCCGCCGCCGCAGCGGGGTATTCACGCCCGGGAGGCGCCACTGGTGATGCCGCGCGCGCCGACGACGCGGGTGGGGCCCTGGCGGCCGGCGGTTCCGCCGCCGCAGCGGGGTGCTCACGCCCCGGCGGCGCCCCTGGTGATCCCGGCGACGCCCGTGACGCCGGGCACGGTGCCGCGAGCGCCGCGGACGGGACGGGGGCGAGCGGGCCCGCCCAGCCCACCGGTTCGATGGGGGCCACTGACCCGATGGGGTCCGTCGTGACCAGCGGCTCCATGGAGGCCACGGGGCCCGCTGGGTCTTCCGGGCCGGTGGGGTCCACGGAGTCCGCCCGGCCGGTGGGGTCCGCCGAATCCGCCGGGCCGGTGGGGTCCACGGAGTCCACCCGACCGGTGGGGTCCACCGAGTCCGCCGGGCCGGTGGGGTTCACGGAGTCCACCCGGCCGGTGGGGTCCGCCGGGCCCATCGGCCCCGCCGCGGCGGGCTTCCCGGACGGGGAGCGGGCCCCGCGCGATCCCGACCCGTACGACACACCGCCGTACGGCCATCCGGGCCCCTGGGCCCCCGCGCCGCCCGTCCCGCACCCCGCCACCACCCCGGCGCACGGGACGCCGCTGCTCCCACCGGGGGCGCCGCCGCCGTCCCCGGTGCCCGGGGCGGCCCTTCCCGCCGCCGGGCCGCAGGTGACCGGTGCGCCCTCGCCGGGGGCCGCACCGCAGCCCCCCGCCACGCCCGACCCCTGGGGCCGCTACGACCCGTGGGCCGCCGCTTCCGCGCCCCTCCAGCAGACCGGGGCCGCCGTGCCCGGCCGGGAGCAGCGGCGTCGCCGGGCGCGCACGGCGCTCGCCGGCGGGGCCGTGCTGCTCGCCGTCGTCTCGGGGATCGCCGGCGGCGTCGTGGGCGTCCAGCTCGAGCGCCACGGCGGTGTGGGCACCGTGGAGCTCCCGCAGGCCGGGAAGGAGCCGGCCGGGCGGGACCCGGACAGCGTGGCCGGGATCGCCGCCCGGGCGCTGCCGAGCGTGGTGACGCTGCACGTGAGCGACTCGGCCGAGGAGGGGACCGGCACCGGGTTCGTCCTCGACGGCCGCGGGCACATCCTGACCAACGACCACGTCGTGAAGCCCGCCGGGGACGACGGCGAGATCTCCGTGACCTTCCACAGCGGCGCCACCGCCCGCGCCGAGGTCGTCGGCCGGGACAGCGGTTACGACCTCGCCGTCGTACGGGTCAAGGGCGTGCGCGGGCTCACCCCCCTGCCCCTCGGCAACTCCGACAACGTGCGGGTGGGCGACCCCGTCGTCGCCATCGGCTCCCCCTTCGACCTGGAGGGCACGGTCACCTCCGGCATCATCAGCGCCAGGGAGCGGCCCATCACGGCCGGTGGCGGGGAGGGCGACGGCAGCGACGTGTCGTACGTCGATGCCCTCCAGACCGACGCGCCCATCAACCCGGGCAACTCCGGCGGCCCGCTGCTGGACTCGCGGGGCCGCGTCATCGGCATCAACTCCGCGATCCGCTCCGCCGACGGCGGCGCGAGCCCGGACGGCGGCCAGGCCGGCTCCATAGGGCTCGGCTTCGCCATCCCGGTCAACCAGGGCAGGCGCGTCGCCGAGGAGCTGATCAACACCGGCCGGGCGACCCATCCGGTGATCGGCGTGACGCTGGACATGAGCTATCCGGGCGACGGCGCCCGCGTCGGCACCGAGGACGGCGACGGGGGCCCCGCGGTCACCGAGGGCGGCCCCGGCGCCAGGGCGGGGATCAGGCCGGGGGACGTGATCACCGCGGTCGACGGGCAGCGCGTCCACTCCGGTGAGGAACTGATCGTCAAGATCCGCGCCCACCGTCCCGGCGACCGCCTGGAGCTGACCGTGGAGCGCGACGGCGAGGAGCGGACGGTGTCGCTGGTGCTCGGCTCCGCCACCGGCGACTGAGGCGTACCGCCCGAAAAGCGAGCACGGACACACACCCGGTGGTCACGGGACGGTACCGGTCGGACAGGATCGGCGGGTACCGTGGATGCGGCCCGGACCACGGAAGACCCGCGTGCCGCCGCATCGACCAGGCACCGCCGCACAGACCAGCCCGAGGGCCGAGGACCGAGGACATCGCAAGGAGCTTCAGGTGTTCAATGACATAGGACCGCTCGAGCTGGTCACGCTCATCGTGCTCGCGGTGCTCGTGTTCGGTCCGGAAAAGCTCCCCAAGGTCATCCAGGACGTGACGCGCACGATCCGGAAGATCCGGGAGTTCTCGGAGAGCGCCAAGCAGGACATCCGGCAGGAGCTCGGCCCCGAGTTCAAGGACTTCGAGTTCGAGGACCTCAACCCCAAGACGTTCCTCCGCAAGCAGCTGGACCACGACGACCTGGGGCTGAAGGAGATCCGCAACGGCTTCGACCTGAAGAAGGAGATGGCCGAGGTCGCCGACGCGGTCCACGGCCGCGACTCCGGGTCGTCCCCGGCCTCCGGCGGCACGTCGGACGGTGCCTCCGGCGGCGGCCGGGTCGACATGACGAAGAAGCCCGAGCCCCCCGCCCGCGACGACCGTCCGCCCTTCGACGCGGACGCCACCTGAGCCCGCACGCCCTTGAGCCCGCACGCCCCTGAGCAGCACGTCTCTGAGCCCGCGCGTCTCCTGATCCCGCACGTCTCCTGAGTCGGCGCGTCCCGGAGCCCAGGCGTCCCCTGGGCCCGCGCGCACCCCACGTCCCGGCCTCCCCGCGCCCCTCCCCGGTCTCCCGGCGGTGCCGCCCCGCCGGGCCGCGCCGCCTTTTGCGGCCGTATGCGGCGTGTTTCCTACTCCATTCCGGTCGCGCACACCCGGAACGCGCCGCCCGGGCCACCACGCGCCGGGTGCTTTCCCTGTGCCTCCCAGCGGTGTGGCTATGCTGCCGAGTTGTCGTGCGGGCCGTGCGTGAACCAGCAGCGTCGCCCGATGGGGGGCGGGCCGTCGCGGCCCGGCCAGAGCGAGGAGGCGTCCGGGAACATGGAGACGACGAGACAGGCGGTCGCGCAGGCGCCGGCCACGCCGGGCGGACAGCAGGTCCCTTCCGCCCGGCGCACGGTCGACGGCTACCTGCGGGCGCCCTTCCCGTGGTACGGCCTGGACGAGGCGTTCCCGGGGCCGCGCTGGCTGATGCAGGTCGGCACGGCGGCCGACGGGGCCGTGGAGCACGGCTCGCTCGGGCACGGCGACGAGCCCTCGGTGCGCAACGAGTACGCGGCCGGCGGTGACAAGGACGCCAAGGGCAAGTTCGCGGTCGTCGTCACCGTCGCCGCCAATCCCGTACGGCGCAGCGCGGACGGCACCGGGCTGCTGGAGGCCACGTCGGTCTCCTCGGCGGCCTGGCTGGCCGGTGTGGGCCTGCTGTCGTTCACCTGGCCCGGCCAGATGGACCACTCGCTGCGCGACGACTGGCTGGAGCAGCAGACGGAGACCGCCTGGGTGCTCGCCGACGACCTGGACGGCCCGGACTGGACGACGCTGTCCCTGCCCGTGGACGGCGAGCCCACGACCTTCCACTACCGGGAGTCCGAGTTCGGCTGGGTGCTCGCCGGGTCCACCCCGCGAGGCGTCCACCTCGGCGCCTACGGCAGGGGCATGAGCGCCTACGGCCTGGGCTTCGCGGCGATCAAGGACATCGGGGCGTACGCGCAGGCCGAGTGAGACGCAGGGGCGCCGTCCGGCCGGACGGCGCCCCTGACACGAGAAGACGCGCGGGCATGCGCGAGGGTCAGAACTTGTTCCGCGGCGTGATCCCCAGCGACAGGCCCGCCAGACCCCGCTGGCGCCCGCCGAGCTTGCCCGCGATCGCGCGCAGGGCCGAGCCCGCCGGCGACTCCGGGTCGCTCAGGACGACCGGCCTGCCCTCGTCGCCGCCCTCGCGCAGGCGGACGTCGATCGGGATGGAGCCGAGCACCGGGACGTTCGTACCGGTCGTACGGGTCAGGCCGTCGGCGACCACCTGCCCGCCGCCGGTGCCGAACACGTCGACCATCTCGCCGCAGTGCGGGCAGGGCAGGCCGGACATGTTCTCGACCACACCGACGATCTTCTGGTGGGTCTGCACGGCGATGGAGCCCGCCCGCTCGGCGACCTCGGCCGCCGCCTGCTGAGGCGTCGTCACGACCAGGATCTCCGCGTTCGGCACGAGCTGGGCCACCGAGATCGCGATGTCGCCGGTGCCGGGCGGCAGGTCGAGCAGCAGGACGTCCAGGTCACCCCAGTAGACGTCCGCGAGGAACTGCTGGAGCGCGCGGTGCAGCATCGGGCCGCGCCAGACGACCGGGGCGTTGCCCGGGGTGAACATGCCGATGGAGATGACCTTCACGCCGTTCGCCGACGGCGGCATGATCATGTTCTCGACCTGGGTGGGACGCCCGTCGGCGCCCAGCATGCGCGGCACGGAGTGGCCGTAGATGTCGGCGTCCACGACACCGACCTTCAGCCCGTCGGCCGCCATCGCCGCCGCCAGGTTCACCGTCACCGAGGACTTGCCGACGCCGCCCTTGCCGGAGGCGACCGCGTAGACCCGGGTGAGGCTGCCCGGCTTGGCGAAGGGCACCTCGCGCTCGGTCTGGCCGCCGCGCAGGGCCGCCGCCAGTTCCTTGCGCTGCTCGTCGCTCATGACGTCGAGCGTGACGTCGACGCGCGTGACGCCCTCGACCCGCGAGACCGCCTCCGTCACGCGCTGGGTGATCGTGTCCCGCATGGGACAGCCGGAGACCGTCAGGTACACGGTGACCGCGACCGCCCCGTCCGCGCCGATCTCCACCGACTTGACCATCCCGAGTTCCGTGATGGGCCGGTTGATCTCGGGGTCGTTCACCGTCGCCAGTGCTTCGCGCACCGCGTCTTCCGTAGCCATAAGCACGATGGTACGGCGCCGCCCGCACCCCCCGGAAAGCCCCGTCAGCGGTCGTGTACGTCACTCCCGTCCGGCCCTTCCGCCGGGAATACGCCGGCCTTGCGGCGGTGGCCGTCCTGCCGCTCCTCCAGCTCCTTGACCAGGTCCTGGAGTTCGGAGCGGATCCAGTCCCGGGTGGCGACCTCGCCGAGGCCGACGCGCAGGGCCGCGATCTCCCGGGTCAGGTACTCGGTGTCCGCGATCGACCGCTCGTTCTGCTTGCGGTCCTGCTCCAGGTTGACCCGGTCGCGGTCGTCCTGCCGGTTCTGCGCCAGCAGGATCAGCGGGGCGGCGTAGGACGCCTGCAGGGACAGCGCCAGCGTCAGGAAGATGAACGGGTACTCGTCGAACCGCAGGCCGGCGGGGGCGCTGACGTTCCACACCACCCACACGATGATCACGACGGTCATCCAGACCAGGAACCGCCCGGTGCCGATGAAGCGCGCGATCCGCTCGGACAGCCGCCCGAAGGCGTCCGGGTCCCACTCGGGCAGCACCCGGCGCCGCGGCGGACGCGGCTGGTCGAGGCGGGGGCCCCGGTGCCGCCCGGTGGCCGTCGCCCCCGACGCCGCCCGGTCCCGGGCCGTCTCCCGCTCAGGCGCCATCGGCACCCACCCCCTCCTCCAGGTGGTACTCGGTCTCCCGCCAGTCCTCGGGCAGCAGGTGGTCCAGGACGTCGTCCACGGTGACCACGCCCAGCAGCGACCCGGCCTCGTCGACGACGGGCGCCGCGACCATGTCGTACGTGGCGAAGAACCCGGCCACCACGGGCAGCGCCGCGTCCGGCTCCAGCGGCCGCAGATCGTCGTCGATGATCGAGCCGACCAGGGTGTACGGCGGGTCGCGCAGCAGGCGCTGGAAGTGGACCGTGCCCAGGTACTTGCCCGTGGGCGTCTCGTCGGGCGGCCGGCAGACGTAGACCTGGGCGGCGAGGGCGGGGGACAGGTCGGGGTTGCGGACGCGGGCGAGGGCGTCGGCCACGGTGGCGTCCGGGCGCAGCACGACCGGCTCGGTGGTCATCAGACCGCCCGCGGTGTGCTCCTCGTACGCCATCAGGCGCCGCATGTCCGCCGCGTCGGAGGGCTGCATCAGGCTCAGCAGCCGCTCCTTGTCCTCCTCCGGCAGCTCGCCGAGCAGGTCGGCCGCGTCGTCGGGGTCCATCGCCTCCAGGACGTCCGCGGCGCGTTCCTCCGCCAGCTTGCCGAGGATCTCGATCTGGTCGTCCTCCGGCAGCTCCTCCAGCACGTCGGCCAGGCGCTCGTCGTCGAGGGCGGCGGCGACCTCGGCGCGCCGCTTGGCGGACAGGTGGTGCAGGACGTTGGCCAGGTCGGCCGGGCGGAGCTGCTCGAAGGTGGCGAGCAGGTTCTCGGCGCCCTGCCCGTGCTCCTCCAGGGAGAAGCCGGTCACGTCGGACCACTCCACGGTCAGCGTCTCGCCCTTGGCCCGCCGGAAGGCGCCGCCCCTCCTGCCCTTCCGTACGAACACGCGGTCGATTTCCCAGTCGCGGCGGGGGAGCTGCCGCACCGACAGGTCCAGGACGGTGACCTCCTCGCCGGTCCCGGCCAGCGTGACCCGCCGGTCGAGCAGCTCGCCGAAGACCAGGCGCTCGGTGGGCCGCTGCTCGAACCGCCGCACATTGAGCACACCCGTGGCCAGCACCTGGCCGGCCTGGATGCCGGTGATCCGGGTCATGGGCAGGAAGATGCGGCGGCGGGTGGCCAGTTCCACGACCAGCCCCAGCACCCGGGGCGGCTTGCGGCCCACCCGGAGCATGACGACCAGATCGCGCACGCGCCCCACCTGGTCGCCGTTGGGGTCGAAGACGGCGACACCGGAGAGGTGCGAGACGAAGATCCGGGGGGCGCCCGCTGCCATGAACGCGGCTCCTTTTCCTATCCGTACGGGAGGTTTCGTCGAAGGTGTCGTCAGGTGCGTTCCTTATCCGGATTGCCCGCTCGGGTGGGCTTCAGGCTAGCCCGTACCCATCGGCTCCGCTTCGATGAGCGGGCCGGACGGACTGGCTCCGTCCGCCCCGCACGGCACCGGTACTCTGCGGTACGCCGTTGAGACCCCCGTCAGGAAGGCAGCCCCACCCGTGACCGTGATTGCCCAGGGCCGTGACCGCCGGGCCGTGCTGGCGAGCGCGCTGTGCGCGCTGATGGTGACGGGGACGGCGCTGACGGGGTGCGGCGGCGAGGACCCGGACGCGGGCACCAACGGGGTGGGCAAGCTCTCCGCCGAGCAGATCCAGCGCAAGACCCGCGCCGCCGCCGAGTCCGTCGACGCCGTGCGCCTGCACGGGGCCGTGGTCACCAGCGGGCGCACCTACCGGCTCGACATGCGGCTGAAGTCCGAGGGCGGCACCGGCTCGGTCACCTCCCAGGGCACCACCTTCCGGCTGCTGCGCGTCGGCGAGCAGCTCTTCCTCAAGGCCGACGCCGGCTTCTGGAGCCACGACGGCGACGCCGACGCCGCCGCGGCCGAGAAGCTGGCCGGCAAGTACGTGAAGGTGCCGGAGGGCGACCCCTCGTACAAGAAGTTCAGCGGCTTCACCTACAAGGACGTCCTCCTCGACGGACTGCTGACCCTGCACGGCGAGGTGAAGAAGGACGGCCGGCACGAGCGGGCGGGGCTGCGCACCATCCGCATCACCGGCGACGAGGGCGCCGGCGGCTCCCTGGACGTCTCCCTGGAGGGCCGGCCCTACCCGCTGCTCCTGACCCGGGCGGGCAGCGCGGGCACGCTCGGCTTCTCCGACTGGGGCAAGGACTTCCCGCTGAAGGAGCCGGCCAAGGGCGAGACCCTCGACTACGGCGGGCAGCTCCCGGAGTCCTGAGGCGGGCGCCGGGCCCGGTCAGCGCCGCTTGCGCCGCTTCAGCAGCAGCCGGGGCAGCGCCGCGGGCACCGGACGGCGCGTCGTCGCCGGGGTCGGCACCGGCGCCGCGGCCAGCGAGCCGTCGGGCAGCGGCCGGGTGGCCCCGGTGGGTTCCAGGCGGAGCACCCGGCACTCGCGGGCCCACCGCTCGGGCATCGCCTCGCCGTCGGGGGCGTTGAGCCGCTTGCCCTTGAGCTCGGCGACGGCCGCCTGCCACGCCTCGGTGCCCGGCGCCAGTTCCACGACCGACGCCGCCCAGGAGACCAGCCGGCCGCCCTTGTCCTTGCTGCGGACCGTGACCTCGGCGGTGCCCCCGCCGGCCAGCCCCGCCAGGGGCTGCTCGCCCGGACCGTCGCCGACCACGCACGCCGCGCCCTCGTGCCAGACGTGCCACAGCGCGCGGGCCGGACCCGCCGGAGCCTCGACCCAGACGAGGCCGGACTTCTTGGTGGCTTCCTCGATGAGGGCCAGGTCGAGCAGCTCGCTTGTCATGCGCCCCAGCCTAGCGAGCCGCCCTCACAGCCAGCCGTTGCGCTTGAGCGTGCGGTGGATGCCGAGGCAGATGGCGACCGTGACCCCGAGGACCAGCGGGTAGCCGTAGCGCCAGCGCAGCTCCGGCATGTGCTCGAAGTTCATCCCGTACACACCGCAGACCATGGTGGGCACGGCGATGATGGCGGCCCACGAGGTGATCTTGCGCATGTCCTCGTTCTGCGCGACGGACGCCTGGGCGAGGTTGGCCTGGAGGATGGAGTTCAGCAGCTCGTCGAAGCCGATGACCTGCTCCTGCACCCGGGCCAGGTGGTCGGCGACGTCCCGGAAGTACTTCTGGATGTCGGGGTCGATCAGCCGCATCGGACGCTCGCTCAGCAGTTGCATGGGGCGCAGCAGCGGGGAGACCGCCCGCTTGAACTCCAGCACCTCGCGCTTGAGTTGGTAGATGCGGCCGGCGTCCGTGCCGCGGGGGCTGCCCTTGCGGCCCGGCGAGAAGACCTCCGTCTCGACCTCGTCGATGTCGTCCTGCACCGCGTCGGCGACCGCGATGTAGCCGTCGACGACGTGGTCGGCGATGGCGTGCAGCACGGCCGAGGGGCCCTTGGCGAGCAGCTCCGGGTCCTCCTGGAGGCGGCGGCGCAGGCCACGCAGCGAGCCCTGACCGCCGTGCCGGACGGTGATGAAGAAGTCCCGCCCGGTGAAGCACATCACCTCACCGGTCTCCACGACCTCGCTGTTGGCGGTGAGCCGGTCGTGGTCGAGGTAGTGGATCGTCTTGAAGACCGTGAACAGCGAGTCGTCGTAGCGCTCCAGCTTCGGCCGCTGATGGGCCTGGACGGCGTCCTCCACGGCCAGCGGGTGCAGCCCGAACTCGCGGGCGATACCGGCGAATTCGGCCTCCGTCGGCTCGTGCAGGCCGATCCAGGCGAACCCGCCGTCGCGGCGCACCAGGCGCATCGCCTCCTGCGGGGTGAGCGGAGCGCCGGTCTCCACCCGCCTGCCGTCGCGGTAGACGGCGCAGTCGACCACCGCGGAGGCGGTCGCGGGGTCGCGCGTGGTGTCGTACGTGCCGGTTTCCTTGCGCAGCGAGACGCGGGACGACGGACGCACCACGGCACGCAGGTCACGGATCATCGACATGGCAGGCTCCTTCGCGACGGGCAGCGAGCGGCGCCGACGACGGGTGGAACTACCCGGAATGAGGACGTCCGGACTGCGGGCCTCCTCCGCCCTCATCAGGGGAAGGATGTTTGGCGCGTCCACAAAGCGGGGAGCACCGCACCGTCGCGGTGGCGTTGTTCGCTGCTGACAGCTACCGATGGCTACTGATTCAGCTACTGATACGGACCAGAGGAGATCAGACCGATCAGGCAAAACGAGACGAAGTGCTCTTCCGCGTGAAGGCGCGAGCGCAAGAGGCGGCGGCCGGTGGAACCGGAGTGAACCGGCGGAACCGGAGCGGCTGTATCAGCGGCCGGAAGAGCGGGTGGTACTGCACGGTCGACTTCGGTCCATGCCAGCCCCACCTCCTCCGGCCGGTCCCTCGTGAGGGACGATCCACACCCCTGTAGGGGTTCCCCGTAGGGGAGATTTCATCTGCGCCGGGGCCTGATGTCGGACGCTTCTGCGTGCGGCCCCGAACCACCGGCCCAGAGTATCAGCCGCCCGGTGTGTCAAGGTGCCGCTTTGCCCGCTGCTGGCGAGTTCTATGCTCGCCGCATGGCAGATGTTCTTCCTCTGGTCGAGGCCCGGTTGCGCACCGCCCTGGGCGAACCGGACGCCCGCGCGGCCGTCACCTTCCTCGGCACGGACCGTATCGAGGTGCTCCGCTTCCCCGGCGGCGGCCCGGAGGGCGACATCGTGCGCTACGCCACCCTGGGGATGTCCGCGCACCCCATGACCGATCCCACGGCGGTGCTCGCCGACCCGGTCAAGGGCCCGCGCGCCGAACTGGTCCTCTCCGTCCGGGCCGGGCTCGCCGACACCGGCAAGGTGCTCCGCCCGCTCGCCGTGCTCGCCGCCTCCCCGCAGGTGGAGGGCGTGGTCGTCGCCCCCGGCGCCTCCCTGGACGTCGGTGAACCGCTGTGGCCCGGCGCCCCGTTCACCTCGGTGCTGGTGGCCGAACCGGGCGGCCTGGTGGAGGACCTGGAGCTGGACGCGCCGCTGGACCCGGTCCGCTTCCTGCCGCTGCTGCCCATGACGCCGAACGAGGCCGCCTGGAAGCGGGTGCACGGCGCCCAGGCCCTCCAGGAGCGCTGGCTGACGCACGGTACGGACCTGCGGGATCCGGGCCGCGGATCCGTACCGCTGGGGTGACCGGCCGCGCGGAGCGCGCGCCGCGCCGCGGTCAGCCGGCGAACGCCGAGACGCCGTCCTCGGCCGCGTGCCCGGGCTCCAGCTCCGCCGCTTCCCGCGTGAGCGCCCGGCGCCGTACGGCGACCACGGCGGCGCCGGCCAGCGCGGTGACGGCCGCCACCACGAACGGGATGTGGACGTCGGTCCACTCCTCGATCTTCGGGGCGAGGTACGGGGCGGCCGCCGCGGCGAACCAGCGCACGAAGTTGTAGCCCGCGCTGGCCACCGGCCGCGGCGCGTCCGAGACGCCGAGCGCCAGCTCCGTGTAGACGGTGTTGTTCACGCCGATGAAGGCCCCGGACAGGATCGTGCACACCACCGCGGTGGTGTGGTCGCCGTACCCGAGCACCAGCACGTCGGCCGCGAGCAGCACCAGCGAGCCGGCCAGCACCTTCAGCGAGCCGAACCGCTGCTGCATCCGCGGCGCCACGATCACCGAGAACACGGCGAGCAGCACGCCCCACGCGAAGAACACCGCCCCCGACCTGTAGGGCGTCATGTTCAGGACGAACGGGGTGAACGCCAGCACGGTGAAGAACGTGTAGTTGTAGAAGAACGCCGAGACCGCGGCCGAGGCGAGCCCGCCGTGGCCCAGCGCCCTGACCGGGTCCAGCAGCGAGGTCCGGCGGGCGGGCCTGGGCTGCTCCTTCAGGAATGCCGTGATGCACAGGAAGCCGACGGCCATCAGGAACGCGGTGCCGAAGAACGGGTAGCGCCAGCTCGCGTCGCCGAGCAGCGCTCCGAGCAGCGGGCCGCAGGCCATGCCGAGCCCCAGAGCCGACTCGTACAGCAGGATCGCCGCCGCGCTGCCGCCGGCCGCGGCGCCGACGATGACCGCGAGGGCCGTCGAGACGAACAGCGCGTTGCCCAGACCCCAGCCGGCCCGGTAGCCGACGAGCTGCCCGACCGTGCCGGAGGTGCCGGCCAGGCCCGCGAAGACCACGACGAACGCCAGGCCGAGCAGCAGGGTCTTGCGCCCGCCGATGCGGCTGGAGACGAAACCGGTCACCAGCATCGCGAGGGCGGTGATGAGGAAGTAGGAGGTGAACAGCAGGGAGACCTGGCTGGCGCTCGCGTTCAGCCCCTGGGCGATGGACGGCAGGATCGGGTCGACGAGTCCGATGCCCATGAAGGCGACCACGGACGCGCCGGCGGTCGCCCACACCGCCTTGGGCTGCTTCAGGATGCTGCCGGCTCCCGCGTCGAACGGGTCCATGCTTGCTCCAATCCCCTCCCGTCCCGACCGGTCCCGGTGGCTGTGCGGAGGGTCGGTGCGGAGGGCCCGGAATGGTTGGTGTATGCACATAGTAAGTTAGATCAGCTAACTAATGCAACATACATCTAAACCTCCGGCGCGGGCCCGCGGCGCCGCTTTCCGCCCGGATGGGTGATCGTCCTTGACGTGGCGGGACAGGGGGAGGACCGTGGAGCCCTATGAGGGGCGAACCCAGTTGCCCGAAGTGTGGTGGCCGGGTCAGGGCTCCCGGCCTCTTCGCCGATTCCTGGCAGTGTGACGTGCACGGCCCCGTGTATCCGCTGCAGCCCGTGATCCCGCCCAGCGTCGAGGCCCTCAGCGTCGTCGTCCACCGGGCCCAGGTGCCGGTGTGGATGCCCTGGCCGCTGCCGGTCGGCTGGCTGTTCACCGGGGTGGCCTGCGCCGGCGACGACCGCAGCGGCGGGCGCGCCACCGCGGTGGCCTGCTCCGGCCCCGGCCCGCTCGGCGGGATGGGGGAGCTGATCCTGGTCGCCGAGGAGCTCGGCGTCGGCCTCGGCGCCCGGTACGCGGGCATGGACGCCCCGGACCCGGGCCCGTACCTGGACGTCGGGAAACCGGCCCAGGCCAAGGTGCTGGCCGGCGGGCGGCCGACCCCGCTGTGGCATGTCTCCGGGGCCCCGGCCGACCGCGCCGTCTTCGCCGGCGAGGCGCTCGGCATGTGGCTGTGGGCCGTGGTGTGGCCCGAGCAGTCGGGGCTGCTGATGTACGACGAGCTGGTCCTGGCCGATCTGCGGGACGCCGGCGCGGAGCTGGAGCTGGTGCCGTGCGGGGCGCTGTCCCCGCGGCTGATCGAGCCCTGAGGGACGGCGGTGAGCGTGGGGCGGTGATGTAGGGGGTGCACCGCCGGTTCGGCTGTGACGGTGGTGGACGAAAATCCGGTTATCCTTAAGCGTCCCCTTCCGTACCGTCACCGCCCGGAGTCAGCGTCGTGCGCATCGATCTGCACACCCACTCCACCGCGTCGGACGGTACGGACACCCCGGCCGAGCTGGTGCGCAACGCCGCCGCGGCCGGTCTGGACGTCGTCGCGCTGACCGACCACGACACCACCCGCGGACACGCCGAGGCGATCGCCGCGCTGCCCGAGGGGCTGACGCTGGTCACCGGGGCCGAGCTCTCCTGCCGCCTCGACGGCGTCAGCATGCACATGCTGGCCTACCTCTTCGACCCCGCGGAGCCGGCGCTGCTCGCCGAGCGGGAACTGGTCCGGGACGACCGGGTGCCGCGCGCCAAGGGCATGATCGCCAAGCTCAACGAGCTGGGCGTGCCCGTCACCTGGGAGCAGGTCTCGCGCATCGCGGGCGGCGGCTCGGTCGGCCGTCCGCACGTCGCCTCCGCCCTCGTGGAGCTGGGCGTGGTGCCCACCGTGAGCGACGCCTTCACCGCGCAGTGGCTGGCCGACGGGGGGCGGGCCCACGTGGAGAAGCACGAGACCGACCCCTTCGAGGCGCTGCGGCTGATCAAGGGGGCCGGCGGGGTCGCGGTGTTCGCGCACCCGGCCGCCGCCAAGCGCGGCCGCACGGTGCCCGAGGCCGCGATCGCGGAGCTGGCCGCCGCCGGGCTCGACGGCATCGAGGTCGATCACATGGACCACGACGCCGACACCCGGGCGCGGCTGCGCGGCCTGGCCAAGGAGCTGGGGCTCCTGGTGACCGGGTCCAGCGACTACCACGGCAGCCGGAAGAGCTGCGGGCTCGGCGAGTACACCACGGACCCCGAGGTGTACGGGGAGATCACGCGACGGGCGTTCGGGGCGTTCCCGGTGCCGGGGGCCGGCGGGGCCTGAGACCACCCGCCCCGCGCGCCGTGTCCCGGCGCGCTCCTTCCCGTTCTTCCCCGAACCACCTCGCAAGGCACACCCATGTTCGACGTCGCCGTCTTCGGCTCCCTGTTCCTCACCCTCTTCGTCATCATGGATCCCCCTGGCATCACCCCGATCTTCCTCGGTCTGACCGCCGGACGGGCCGCCAAGGCGCAGCGGCGGATGGCCCTGCAGGCCGTCTGCGTCGCCGGCGGCGTCATCACCGTCTTCGGCGTGCTGGGGCACCGGATCCTCGACTATCTGCACGTGTCCGTGCCCGCGCTGATGATCGCGGGCGGGCTGCTGCTCCTGCTGATCGCGCTGGACCTGCTCACCGGCAAGACCGACGAGCCGAAGCAGACCAAGGACGTCAACGTCGCGCTGGTGCCGCTGGGCATGCCGCTGCTGGCCGGTCCCGGCGCGATCGTGTCGGTCATCCTCGCGGTGCAGAAGGCCGACAGCGTCGCCACGCAGGTGTCGGTGTGGTCGGCGATCCTCGCCATCCACGTGGTGCTGTGGCTGGTGATGCGCTACTCGCTGCTGATCATCCGGGTGATCAAGGACGGAGGCGTGGTGCTGGTGACGCGGCTCGCGGGCATGATGCTCTCCGCCATCGCCGTCCAGCAGATCATCAACGGCCTCACGCAGGTGATCCAGGGCGCCTGAGCCCCCGCGCACGGGCGGAGCCCCTGTACGGCATGTCCGTACAGGGGCTCCACGGCGTCGGGTGCGTGATCTCCGCTACGAGGCCGGGGTACCGGCCGGGCGGATCCACAGGCGCTGCCCGATGGCGGCGGCCTGCTGGACGATTCGGTTGACGGAGGCGGCGTCCACGACCGTGGTGTCGACCGGCGTGCCGTCGATGTCGTCGAGTCGCATGACTTCAAAACGCATGTGTGCCTCTCCCTTCGTCTGGTCATCCTCCTGTGGCGAACCGAGGAGAACTACTGGTGGGGGAAGCCGGGGCAGTGGTGCTCCCGGTTCCGTTCGTAGTCAACGCGCTGTTTGTTACAAACATTCCCTACGCTAAAGAAAATTTTCGAACGACTAATTACTGCTCGGTAAGCGTTTCGTTCCTGTCCGGGTGGCATCGACGATGGACCGACCGGGACCGGTTGTGTCCGCAGTGTGACCGCCCGGAGAATGGAAGGGATGAACGACGACCTCGCGGCCCTCAGCGCCCGCATCGACCGCACCAACGAGCTGCTCCAGCGCATGCTCGCCGAGGTGGCGAAGACTCCTTCTACCCACGCGATCTTCGTCGATGCCGGATACCTCTACGCGGCGGCGGGCCGGCTGGTGGCCGGGACCGAGGACCGCCGGGCCTTCGAGCTGGACGCCGAAGGGCTGATCGAGGCGCTGATCGACCGGGCCCGCTCGATCTTCGCGGACAGCCGGCTGCTGCGGGTCTACTGGTACGACGGCGCCCGGCGCCGCATCCACACCGCCGAGCAGCAGTCCATCGCCGAGCTCCCGGACGTCAAGGTCCGCCTGGGCAACCTCAACGCCAACAACCAGCAGAAGGGCGTCGACTCCCTCATCCGCTCCGACCTGGAGTCACTGGCCCGGCACCGCGCCATCAGCGACGCGGCCCTGCTCGGCGGCGACGAGGACCTGGTCTCGGCGGTCGAGGCGGCCCAGGGCTTCGGCGCCCGCGTCCACCTGTGGGGCATCGAGGCCCCGGAGGGACGCAACCAGGCCGAACCGCTGCTGTGGGAGGTCGACAGCCAGCGCACCCTCGACCTGGACTTCTTCAAGCCGTACGTCTCCCGCCGCACGGCCACCGCCTACGAGCCGGCCGGGACGGCCCGGCCGGCCCGCGAGGACGTCCGCTTCGTCGGTGCGCAGATCGCGGCGAAATGGCTGGCGGCCCGGGGGAGGGACGCCCTGGTCGAACTGCTGCCCGGCCACCCGTACCTCCCCGGTTCGGTCGACCAGGACCTCCTGGTGGAAGCGGAAGGGCTCCTCCAGTACTCCCTGCGCGGCCAGGCCGACCTGCGGCGGGCGCTGCGGGACGGGTTCTGGGACCACTTGCAGACGCAATACTGAGGGCGGGGACGGGG